>JBLIIR010000001.1:0-43638 GCA_047635255.1 Porticoccus sp.
TTAAGCATTAGCTACGATATTCTGCATTGATCTTAATATAATCATAAGATAAATCAGTCGTATAGATTTCTTCCACAGCATGGCCGCGATTCAGGATAATGTTTATAGAAAAAAAATCTTTAGACACAACTTCTTGACCAAGAGACTCTAGGTAACTCTGAGCTCTTCCACCCTTTTCAGCTATAAGAATGTCATCCAAATAAACCTCTATGTCATCAACATTCAGGCCAGAAAGACCGGAGCATCCTATTGCTGCAAGAATTCTCCCCCAATTAGGATCTGAAGCAAATAAAGCGGTTTTTACCAACGGGGATTCAGCTACAGCATATGCTACCTTCAGACACTCAGGCTCATTCTTACCTGCAGATACCTTTATTGTCACAAATTTAGTAGCGCCCTCTCCATCCTGAACAACTTGCTGAGCCAAAGAAATAAACAATTCTTTCAGGCAAGCCAACAACTGATCCATATACTTGGCGGGCAATTCGGATACATCAACACCAGAAGCCCCAGTTGCCACCAAAATGGCACAATCATTTGTCGACATGTCACCATCGACAGTAATCCGGTTAAATGAATGCTCGGTCATGCTAGCAAGTATATTCTTGAGTAGTTCTTGCTCTATCACTGCATCGGTAGCTACATAAGCCAACATAGTAGCCATATTAGGCCTTATCATTCCTGAGCCTTTTGCGATCCCTGTGATTGTAATTTTTTTTCCAGAAAAGTCTAACTGGGCGCTTGCACCTTTAGGGCGAGTATCTGTTGTAAGAATCGACCTTGCGGCTTCATCCCAGCTGGTTGCAGAAAGTGATGCGTATGCTAAAGGCAACGCTGAAATAATTTTTTGTACTGGCAAATATTCTCCTATAACACCCGTAGAGAAAGGTAACACGGCCCCCTCATCAACTCTAGTTATTGCTGCAAGCGCTTGGCATATAGACTTAGCATCCTTTCTTCCTTGCTCCCCAGTTCCTGCGTTTGCATTACCAGTATTTGTAACCAGGTAACGACATTGGGTTGAATAAATATTCTCTTTTGAGATTTGCACTGGTGCTGCGCAAAACGTATTTTTTGTGAACACTCCTGCAACAGAACTTCCATCTATCATTTCCATCACAATCAAGTCTTTTTTACCTGAAGTCTTGACGCCAGCGCTTGCTATACCCAACTTAAAGCCTGGTACAGGATGCATTTCAGGAAAATAATCTTTGCCTACCGCCATGACTCCCTCACTATATTTTTCCAGGCAACATAACTGAGTTAAGCTAATCCAAATAGCATAGAACACGTGTATAATTAACTCATTGGTTCAATTTACCATGACACTGTTTAAATTTCTTTCCGCTACCACAAGGGCAGGTATCGTTTCTTCCTACTTTTTCAGCTGACCGAACAAACGGCTTACCCTGAGAAAACTTTTTAGTAGCTCCGCCTGATGTTTTGGATTCGCCAATTGCTGAGACCTTATCATGGTTCATTTCGAGTTTTTGTCGTTGCTGGGCCTCTATTTTGTTGCGCTCTATTTGTTCAATATCCTCACGATCACGAACTTCAGCCTTACTTAAGAAGTGAATGGTTTCTACTTTGATGTTTTCTAGCATTTGTTGAAATAATTCAAACGATTCACGCTTGTATTCTTGTCGAGGATTCTTTTGTGCGTATGCGCGCAAGTTTATCCCTTGCCGTAAATAGTCCATACGAGAAAGATGCTCTTTCCACAGAGTATCTAATACCTGCAACATTACCTGTCTTTCAATGACACGAATATTTGCGCCAATTGCAGAGGCTTTTTCCTCATAAGCATCTTTAGCTTTTTGTTGAATTCTTAATCGAATCCCTTCTTCATTCAAGATTTGATCATTATCCAGCCACTTTTGAACTTCTACCTGCAGCTTAAATTCTGATGCAAAATGGTTTTCTAGGCCAGCGATATCCCACTGTTCTGCCAAACTTTGCGGAAGGATGTAATAACTTATTGATGTATCAATAACATCAGACATTACACTGGCAATAACTTCGCTAATGTCCTCTTCCACCAACAACTCATCCCTCTGTTGGTAAATTACCTGTCGCTGATCGTTAGCAACGTCATCAAATTCAAGCAGATTTTTACGCATATCGTAATTTCTGCCTTCAACTTTCTTTTGAGCTTTTTCGATAGCACTTGTCACCATCCGATGTTCGATCGATTCTCCTTTTTCCATTCCCAGAGATCGCATCATATTTTTAACTCCATCCGATGCGAACAGGCGCATCAACGGGTCCTCTAGCGACAAATAAAACCGCGATACACCAGGGTCACCTTGCCTGCCAGCCCTACCTCGCAGCTGGTTATCAATGCGTCGAGATTCATGCCGCTCAGTACAAAGTATATGGAGCCCGCCAGCGGCAATAACTGCATCATGACGGACTTTCCATTCATTCTTGATGAGCTGTATTTGAGCCTGAGTAGGATTTTTTAGCTCTGCAACAATTGCTTCCCAGCTCCCTCCAAGAACTATGTCTGTTCCTCTACCAGCCATATTAGTTGCGATTGTGACTGTTCCGGGCTGTCCTGCTTGAGCGATAATTTGCGCTTCTTTCTCATGGTGTTTTGCATTCAACACCTGATGGGGAATTTGTACCTTCTCTAATCTTGATGACATTTCTTCTGAGCTTTCGATGGTAGCCGTTCCAACTAATACTGGAGAATTTTTCTCAATACATGATCTGATGTCTGCAACAACAGCATCATATTTTTCATCTGGTGTAAGGTAAATCAAATCATTAAGATCCACTCTAGCTACTGGTAAATTTGTCGGTATCACAACAACAGGAAGTCCGTATATTTGGTGGAATTCGTAGGCTTCAGTATCGGCTGTCCCTGTCATGCCTGATAATTTTCCATAGAGGCGGAAATAATTCTGAAAAGTCGTCGATGCCATTGTTTGGCTTTCGCCCTGAATAACAACACCTTCTTTGGCCTCTATGGCTTGGTGGAGACCCTCTGATAATCGACGCCCAAGCATTGTTCTTCCTGTATGCTCATCAATCAACACAACCTGCTTATCCTGTACAATATATTCAACATCTTTACTAAACAGGTGGTGCGCCTTGAGTGCTGACTGGACATGATGGAGCAGTGACAGATTAATTGCGTTATATAGACTATCTCCCTCTTGAAGTAAACCTTCACTTTCAAGCAAAGACTCTATTTTGCAGTGCCCATTCTCTGTTAGTTCTATTTGCCTTACTTTCTCATCAATGAGAAAGTCGCCCTGATTTTCCTCAGAATGAAGAGCAAGAGTCGAAATTAATTTATTAATTTTTTGGTATAAAGCCGAACTATCCTCAGCAGCTCCTGAGATAACAAGTGGCGTTCTGGCCTCATCAATAAGGATTGAGTCGACCTCATCAATAACAGCAAAATTTAGACCTCTCTGTAACTTATCCTCAAGACGTAAGACCATATTATCGCGAAGATAATCAAAACCAAATTCGTTGTTTGTGCCAAAAGTAACATCCGCTTGATATGCTTTGATTTTTTCCTCTGGAGGCAAACCAGAGGAAATAACTCCGACACTCATGCCTAAAAATTGATATATAGGTGCCATCCATTCAGCATCGCGACTAGCCAGATAGTCATTCACGGTAACAATATGCACCCCTCTTCCAGATAAAGCATTAAGGTATGTTGGCAAAGTTGCCATTAGCGTTTTACCTTCACCTGTTCGCATTTCTGAAATTCGGCCCTCATGCAGCACTACACCTCCTATCATTTGGACATCAAAATGACGTAAGCCTAAAGTGCGCTTAGCTGCCTCTCGCACAACAGCAAATGCCTCGGGTAGCAGATGATCTAGGGATAATCCTTTCTCATAATTTTTCTGAAATTCTTTAGTCTTAAGTCTTAAGTCTTCATCTGACAAAACAGAAAATTTTTCCTCAAAATTATTAACACGATCTACAATCTTTCGTATTCTTTTGATTTCTCTGTCATTTTTACTACCAAAAAGTTTTGCCAAAAATTTCATCATCATTCCAGGATATATAAGACTAGACGTTTAATTACACAAGGATAGAAGTAGAGCATGCGACTCAGATAAGCTATCAAATAGTTCGGTGAATACTGCTCTCAATTTGCTGTAGTTATTTTTTAAAAAAATAATATTCATGGCAGCTGCCAAATCATCATAACTTAATCATTATATAGAAAAATTCTATGCCGTCAGCAAAGGCTTCGTGTAGGAAATTGGTGCTTCATCCTCATCACCCTCAAAGGTCACCATTTCCCAAGCATCTGGCCGAGCAATCAACTCTCTAAGCAACAAATTATTGAGTCCATGGCCAGACTTATAGCCAATATATTCACCAATTAAGCTATTTCCTAGCAAATACAAATCACCAATAGCATCCAAAATTTTATGCTTAACAAATTCGTCCTCATAGCGCAAGCCGTCTTCATTTAACACCTGAAAGTCGTCTACGACAATAGCATTATCCATACTGCCGCCACGCGCTAGACCTTGAGACCTCAGATATTCTATTTCATGCATGAAACCGAAAGTGCGGGCGCGACTAATCTCTTTTACAAAAGAGGTGGTAGAAAAATCAACTGATGCCTGCAATGTTCGATTATTAAAAGCTGGATGATCGAAATCAATAGAAAATCCTACCTTGAAACCGTTAAATGGCTTGAAGGCAGCAGTTTTATCTCCATCTGAAACACTTACTGGTTGCTTGATTCGTATAAATCGTTTTGGCCGATTTTGCTCTTTTATTCCTGCCGACTGAAGTAAAAAAACAAAAGGACTGGCACTGCCATCCATAATAGGAACTTCTGGAGCCGTAACATCAATAATAGCGTTATCAATCCCAAGACCAGCCAGAGCTGCCAACAAATGCTCAACTGTTGAAACACGAACTTCTCCCTTCATAATGGTCGTAGAAAGCATCGTATCACCAACATTTTCAGCTAACGCTTGTATCTCCACCATAGGGCTTAAATCAGAGCGTCGAAATACAATCCCGGTATCCTCCGGAGCCGGGCGGAGAGTCAGGAAAACTTTCTCGCCGGTATGCAAACCAATTCCAGTGGCGCGGATCATATTATTCAATGTGCGCTGTCTAATCATCTTTTATTATTATCCGGGATACTGTCTCTATGACAGGTCTGTTGCCTTTGATGGCAGAAACCCAATTATTTGGCTAGATACCTGCAAAAATATTGATTGACGAAAACCATAATTCAAACTAAAAAGCGTCAAGCTCAATTGACGAACGAACTCGACGATCTTTTTAAAGCATTACCCTGAATAATACACTACCTTAATCTGCCTGACAGCGTAAAAATGCTGGGATATCGAGATAATCATCCGAATCAGATCCTGATTTCACATCTAGCCCATCCTCCAATAAACTGCCTTCTTTTCGAAGTACGGCTGGTCGTTCAAATTCAGTGTAATCTGTATCTCCATTTTTTGTCACTTTTACACTCTCGATTGATTTTGTGTTATCCATCATTTTGATAGGAGACTTTTGGCCATCAGACATAGTTAAACCTGTAGCGACAACTGTGACCCTAATTGCTTCTCCCAATGATGGGTCAATCACGGTGCCCACAACAGTCGTAGCGCTATCAGCTGCAAAATTATGTACAGTCTCCAAAACATCATTAAACTCACCCAGTGAAAGATCTGGTCCAGCTGTTATGTTAACCAATATGCCTCTCGCACCCTGTAAATTAATATCTTCCAGTAGAGGGCTACGAATAGCTTTTTCAGCAGCTTCACGCGCCCTATCTTCCCCTGTTGCCTCACCTGTTCCCATCATGGCTTGACCCATCTCAGACATCACTGTTCGCACATCAGCGAAATCTACGTTAATCATACCAGGTCGTATTATCAAATCAGCAATCCCCTGAACAGCACCCAGCAAGACATCGTTTGCTGCGCTAAATGCAGCAAGCACAGTAGTGGAACGGCCCAGCACCTGCAGCAGTTTCTCATTTGGCACGGTGATAAGAGAATCTACCTTATCTTTGAGTTCTTTTAGACCTTCTTCTGCCACTGACATTCTCATCTTGCCTTCCCAGATGAAAGGGCGTGTAACAACTGCAACTGTAAGGATCCCTAGCTCTCTAGCCACATCTGCAACGATAGGCGCAGCTCCAGTTCCAGTTCCCCCGCCCATTCCAGCAGTAATAAAAACCATGTCAGCACCACGCAAAACATCGGAAATTCTCTCACGATCCTCCATTGCGGCCTGACGACCTACATCTGGATTGGCTCCCGCACCCAATCCCTTTGTAAGCCCACTTCCTAGCTGTAAAATTGTAGCGTCAATATCCTTAAGCGCCTGAGCATCAGTATTGGCGCATATAAATTCAACCCCAGTAACACCGCTTACGATCATATGCCTTAAGGCATTGCCTCCTCCTCCTCCAACACCTACTACTCTAATTTCTGCACTATCTGGTGTATTATCCACGATCTGAAACATAACGATTACCCCTCGTTTAGCTTTAATTAAAAATAAAATATTTACAAACTATCTTGAAACCAGCCTTTCACTGTCTCCATGAAGCTTTTGCCATCACCCTTGGCGGTTTTGTTTGACAATGATCCTTCTGATAATTGCTGCATTCCATAGAGCAGCAACCCAACGCCAGTAGAATAAATAGGATTATCAACGATATCAGTTAACCCTCTAACGTTTTGAGGGGAACCGACCCTAACTGGCATATGGAAAATTTCTTCTGCCAGCTCGACAACGCCCTCCATTTTAGATGTACCTCCTGTAAGTACCATTCCAGCAGCCACCAAATTTTCAAATCCACTGCGACGTAACTCTGCTTGAACCAAAGAAAACAATTCTTCGTATCTTGGCTCAACCACCTCCGCCAGAGCCTGTCGAGATAAATCGCGCGGAGGCCGGTCTCCGACACTAGGAACCTTTATGGTCTCCTCAGGAGCGGTTAACTTTGCCAAAGCACACGCATATTTAATTTTTAGTTCTTCCGCATGAGCAGTTGGAGTTCTTAACGCATGAGCGATATCGTTAGTCACTTGATCTCCGGCAATAGGTATCACTCCTGTATGGCGAATCGCTCCATCATAAAAAATTGCGATATCAGTAGTTCCTCCCCCTATATCCACTAAGCAGACTCCTAGCTGCTTTTCGTCTTCTGTTAAGACGGCATAGCTTGATGCGAGCTGCTCCAGAATAATATCGTCAACCTCGAGACCGCATCTACGAATACACTTTTTTATATTTTGAGCGGCATTTGCTGCGCAAGTTACAAGATGTACTTTTGATTCTAGTCGCACACCGGACATACCTAAAGGCTCGCGCACCCCTTCTTGGTTATCAATAATATACTCTTGGGGTAACACATGAAGAATTTCTTGATCGGCTGGGATAGCAACTGCTCGAGCGGCATCGATAACACGCTCTATATCTAAAGGCAAAACCTCTCGATCGCGAATCGCAACAATGCCATGGGAATTCAAGCTGCGAATATGGCTTCCGGCGATCCCTACAAAAACAGAGTTGATGTTACACCCTCCCATCAGTTCGGCCTCCTCAATAGCTCGCTGTATCGAATGAACAGTAGCCTCAATATTAACGACCACTCCTTTCTTTAGACCTGAAGACATCTGCAGTCCAGTTCCCACTATCTCTAGGAAACCTTCAGGGCTCACCGCTCCCACAATGGCTGCAACCTTTGATGTCCCAATATCCAAACCAATTATTAACTGCTCTTCGTTCGAACTAGTCATCTTTTGACCTCACATTTACCTTCTATTTCTAGGTTTACTATTACTCGCTATAAAGCATATGTGGCAATTTTTCTTACGCCCTTAAGCTTGCATCTATCACATCAATGATTTTTATTTCCATTTCACTGCAACGCCATTTTCGTAACGCATATCTATACTGGCCACATCGGTACTCTTGGTCTGTAATTCAGACGCCCATACAATTAAGAACCGACGCACTTTTTCTATAATCTGATCACGACCAACCAAAAGCTCTAAACCATTTGACAAGGTCAACCACCAAACTCCACGGTCATCCCTCTTTAATTCCATAATTTTCAAACTTGCTGGCTGCAACAACAAAGCAACTTCGCGATAAGTTTTCAGCAGCTGGCGTTCCGAATATTCTTCTCCTTGCAGTAAAGGCACATCCAACAAATTACTATTGTTTCCGATCTGTAATATTTCCCCTTGGTTATTTAAGAAACTGTTTTTTCCCCAACGAGCAACTGGAGTCTCCTCTACTATTCTTATCTCTATGTCTCCCAGCCACTTTCGCCTAACAGTAGCTCTTTCTATCCATGGATGTGATTCGAGAAGAACTATGATTGTAGTCAAATCTAGACTGAGGAATCCTTTATCGGAGACTAACGGAATCACTGATTCTTCGATTTCTTTTTTGTTTATGTTACTAAATATGCCCATTACTGAAACACTCTTAACGGGGGCATCAAAAGTAATAAAGAGGTATCTACCTCCCCAGATTATAACGACAAAGACTGCCGCCAAGGGCAGCATTGATAGCCCCCTAAAAAGCCAATCTAAAAGATCGCGCAACAAGACAAAGTGTTCTTGTAGCTTTGTTGTCCTGATCTCATTACGATTAATTGCCGTGTTCACTTTTAAAATATCCACCTTGAGTTAAAAAAATAATCATCATAAAGAGCTATCCAAGATCTTTAGGGCCAGCTCATCAAAACTATATCCAGCGGCAACAGCAGCCATTGGCATCAGACTGTGATCAGTCATCCCAGGGACAGTATTTACCTCCAATAAAAAAAACTCTCCATCTGAATTAGACATTACATCTACGCGCCCCCAACCACTACAGCCGATACTTGCAAAAGCTTCTACTGCTAAATTTGTAAGTAATTTCTCTTTTTCGGCGCTTAATCCACACGGGCACTTATAAACAGTGTCACTTGCAAGATATTTTGCGGTGTAGTCATAAAATGTGTGATTTGTTTCAAGTTTGATGGGAGGAAGTGTCTCTTCGCCCAATATCGCAACGGTATATTCCGATCCTTCAATCCATTCCTCGGCAATCACAATGTCATCAAACCTTGAAGCAATTCGCCATGCTTGCTCTAAAGACTTAGGATCACTAGCCTGACTCATACCTAAACTTGAACCTTCTTGCGAGGGCTTGACCATCACCTTGCCACCCAAGTTTCTAAGCATTTTTTTCCAGTTCGTTTTTTTATCCAGCATGCCAAAATTTGGCGTAGGTAAACCAATACCCTGCCAAAATTTCTTACTATGCAATTTATCCATTGCTAATGCTGATGCCAAAACCCTACTCCCAGTATAAGGCAGTCCAGAAAACTGCAAGGCACCCTGGAGGCTTCCATCCTCTCCTCCAGGCCCATGTAACATAATCACTGCTCTGCTTAACTGGTACTCAGGCAATCGCTGCAAAAAATCCCCATCAACATCAATAAGTACAACATCTACGCCAGACCTAATCAGGGACGCCGATATGAACTTCCCAGACAGCAGAGAAATTTCCCTCTCAGCTGACATGCCGCCAAACAACACTCCAACTCGACCATACTTTGTCTTCATTGACTGGTTTATTATCATTTTTTTCATCTAGCGAACCCTATACTAATCTTGCATCTGCAAGTATTTTTACAAGTCTGCCGACACTCCCCGCACCCTGGGTAACCAAAATATCTCCAGCCTGGAGGATGTCTCCAAGGACTTCCTGCACATCATCAACACCACAAACATAAATAGGATCGACCAAGCCCCTTTGTCTTATGCTGCGACACAGTGTTCTGCTATCTGCCCCGGGAATTTCATTCTCGCCTGCCGCATAAACCTCCAGTAATAACAACGCATCACAACTAGACAGCACTTGAACAAAATCTTCGAAAAGATCACGAGTGCGTGTGAAACGATGAGGCTGAAACGCCATCACTAACCGCCTTTTTGGCCAACCTTCCCTTATTGCCTTAATAACAGCCGAGACCTCTCGTGGGTGATGCCCGTAATCGTCCACTAGCATCACAGTCCCATTACCTACGGGGTATTCGCCATAAATTTCAAAACGTCGACCGACTCCCTGAAACTCCAGCAAAGCCTTTTTGATTGCCTTATCAGAAACTCCCTCATCAATGGCAACAGTGATAGCGGCGGCGGCATTTAAGATATTATGAGCGCCCGGAATATTCATCTCAATAGATAGAGGGCCGACCTCATTAGGTCTATATAAATCAAAATAACTGTACTGCTGATTAACAGACATATTCTGAATACGATAGTCTGCATCCTCAGAGAAACCATAAGTAAGGATAGGTCTTGAAACATCAGGCAACATTGCTTTAATCACAGGATCATCAATACATAAAACAGCTAACCCGTAAAAAGGCAGGTTATGAAGAAAGGCTAAAAAGGTTTGCTTTAACTTATTAAAGTCAAAACCATAAGTTTCCATATGATCCGCATCAATATTGGTTACTATCGCAACCATGGGCTGTAAATGTAAAAAAGAGGCGTCGCTTTCATCGGCTTCCGCTACAAAATAAGGGCTTATGCCCAATCTAGCATTAGCATTCACTGCTTTTACGAGCCCCCCAACAACAAAAGTTGGGTCTTTGTCATCTGCAGCCAAAATAGCGGCCAATAGACTGGTGGTTGTAGTCTTTCCATGTGTTCCTGCAACAGCAATGCTGTGACGATAGCGCATTAACTCTGCTAACATTTCCGCACGAGAGACTACGGGAATCCTGAGATTTCGAGCACCAACGACCTCTGGATTGTCATGTGTCACAGCCGAAGATACGACGACGACATCAGCACTTCTAATATTTTCTACCGCGTGACCCAGTTGCACACTTGCACCCAATTTTTCCAATCGGAGTGTATTACTGTTCACCGCTAGATCTGAACCAGAAACCTTATACCCTTGGTTGATCAGAACTTCTGCAACTCCACTCATTCCGCTGCCCCCAACACCAACAAAATGTATGCATTTCATCCTTCGCATTTCAGGTATAAAATAATTTATCTCGTTACTCATGCTGTCTCCATACAGATATCAGCCACTAGGTCAGCAGCGCCTACTTTCGCCAATCGTCTCGAATTGATTGCCATAGAGATTAAATTGCTTCGGTCCCCTAACCACTCATTTAAGATTGATGCTAACCCCTCGGTTGTTAAATCTGACTCCTTAATCATAATTGCAGCTCCATGCTGCACGAGCCATTCGCCATTTCGAGTCTGGTGATCGTCAACTGCGTAAGGGAAGGGTATTAAGAGCGCCCCGATACCTACTGTAGTCAACTCTGAGATTGTCAGTGCGCCCGCCCTGCAAATAACCACATCAGCCCATTTGTAAGCTCCAGCCATATCAGATATAAATGGGTCTACAGTAATCTTGAAATCAGCATTCTTATATGTATTCTTAGTATTTTTTAAATGTTTTTTACCGGACTGATGTCTAACCTCAAACGAATGAGGCTTCCCTATAGCAGCTAGCGCTAAAGGAATTTGATGGTTAATTGTTATCGCACCAAGGCTACCACCTAATACCAATATCCTTAAAGGGTGAGCCTCTCTATCAGAACTAAGTAGCGGCGACTGCAGTGCAATAATTTCACTGCGAACTGGATTTCCAACCCACTCGCCCTGAGTGAGCGTATCAGGGAAAGCGGTTAGGACTCGGTTAGCAATTTTAGCTAACAGCTTATTAGTAGTCCCTGCAATTGCGTTTTGCTCGTGAATAACCAACGGTAGCCGAAGTATTCGAGCAGCAACGCCGCCGGGTCCTGATACAAAACCACCCAAACCTAAAATAACATCTGGGGACTCTTTGCGGATTACAACCAGAGCCTGGAATATAGCTATGATTATAATGTAAGGCGCCCTCAACCACTTCATTATTCCAGCGCCCCTTAGCCCTTCTACGTCGATATAATCAATAGGGAAATTTTTAGCTGGAACCAGCTCCATCTCGATACCTGCGCGAGTGCCGAGCCACGTAACAGCAACATTTTTGCTCCTTAATACCTCCGCCACTGACAGGGCAGGGAAAATATGTCCGCCAGTACCTCCGGCCATTACCATCACCTTATTACATCTCCGCTCTATCACGCCTCACCCGCTTTCCTGTCTCTCGAGTATCACCTACTTCTGAGCTAATTTTCAAAACCAACATCACCATCGCAATACAAACAAGAAGGCTGCTCCCGCCATAACTAACAAAAGGTAACGTTAGTCCTTTTGTAGGTAGCAATCCTGAAGTAACGCCTATATTAATAAATGATTGCATTGCCAAAAGCATGGCAATACCAATACAGCTGTAAGTGGCAAACCAATCTTTACTTTTCATCGCTTGACGGGCTATATGTAATATCCGATATACCAACAGCACATACAAAAATACGACTAAGGTAACGCCAACTAATCCAAATTCTTCAGCATAAATAGAAAAAATAAAATCAGTATGGGCCTCAGGCAAATAGTGAAGTTTTTGCACGCTCTTTCCTAAACCAGCCCCTAGCCATTCTCCTTGGCCAAAAGCCATCATTGAATTTGTTATCTGATAACCAGAATCTCCAGGATCCAACCAAGGATTCATAAATGTTTTTAAGCGCTCCCATCTGTACTGCTCCATGATGGCAACATAAGATAAACCGGCGGCGGCTAAAATTGATATTACACCAAACTGCCAAAGAGCAACTCCCGCAATAAATAACATGCAAAAAACTGTGGCACTTATGACTACCATAGATCCATAATCTGGCTCAAAAAACAAAAGGATGATCACTATCCCAAGCACCAATAAAGGTTTAAAGACGCTCTTCCATTCGGCTCTAAGTTGCTCTTGATGACGCTCTAAATAACCCGCCATAAACAAAATGACAGTAAATTTAGCTACCTCTGCAGCTTGCAAGTTAAAGGGTCCAAGAGAGATCCAACGCTTACTTCCATTGATCTCCGGCGTGAATAGAACTACCAGCAGCAGCAAGACTGTAACTATGAACAATGGAGGGCCGAGTCGGTACCAAATCCGCGAAGGTGCAGCTAGAAAGATGATGGCCATAATCATGCCAAACACAAGAAATATTAAATGTCGCTTAAGGTAATAAAAGCTATCACCATACTTAACCTGAGCATGACTAATTGAAGCAGAGTAAACCATCACTAAGCCAATCGTAAGAATAGCCAACATCGCACATAGGAGCGGCTGATCTATGCATTGCAGAGAACGAAAAAAACTTTCCCTTGGCTGCAGCGGTCTTGAATTCATCTCAAATCCTCTACTGCGCAGATGAATTTCTCACCCCTATCTTCAAAATCAGCAAACATATCAAAGCTTGAACATCCCGGGGACAACAAAACAATGTCGCTCGGCTGTGCAATTTCGTAAGATGCTCTTACTGCACACTCAATGCTTATTGCATAGATGGTGTCTATTTTTCCAGAAACAGTATTGCCTATTTCAGATGCGGCTTCGCCTATCAATACAAGCTGCTTAACCATACCAGTTAGCGCAGTGGAGAGGACTGAAAAATCTTGTTCTTTTCCCCGGCCGCCAGCAATCAAAATTATATTATTACAACCAAGTCCCTTAATAGCTGCCAAAGTAGCGCCTAAATTTGTTGCCTTAGAGTCGTTGATATAAGTTACGCCATTTAGAACTCTTATGGTCTGACACCGATGAGGCAGCCCGGTAAATTGACGCAACACTTGTAACATTGGCCTCAAGGGCAGATTTACTGCTGAGCCCAAGGCCAAAGCAGCAAGAGCATTGCTTGTATTGTGTAATCCTTTTATTCCAAGTTCGCTTTCAGGCATTAATTTCTCAAATTCATAAGTCAGCCATGATTGATCGTCATCTCCAGAAGCTAACCCAAAACCATTAAAATCCGAGTGATCAAGACCAAAGCTCCATGTTTTTACTTTGTCTCCAACTAGCGGCGCACTGAGCCTATCATTCCGGTTGACTATCACCTGACGGGCCCCATTAAAAATCCGGTGCTTGGCCTGATGGTAATCAAGTAATGTTTTGTAGCGATCCATATGATCTGCACTGACATTAAGCACTACTGCTACTTCAGCACACAGGCTGCTAACAGACTCCAGCTGAAAACTTGATAACTCTAAAATATAAAGCTGCGCCTCTTGATCAAGCAATTCAAGCGCAGGCGTGCCTAGGTTCCCGCCAACACCCACCGAATGACCTGCAGCAACACACATCTCTCCCACTATTGTAGTGACAGTACTTTTACCATTTGAACCTGTAATAGCAATAATAGGAGCCTGAGCAGATCGAGAGAATAATTCAATATCATTTATTACTGGGATATTTAACTCGATTGCAATTTGAATAGCTGGAATTTTCCTAGACAGTCCAGGACTAAGAATGATCTCATCAGCATTCTTAAAGCTATCAATAGCAAGCTCTCCTAGCGATATTGATATGTCTGGGAACTCGGCTTTAAACTGTTCAAGCAAGGGGGGGTTTTGGCGAGTATCTACCATCACAAAATGTTGTCCCAATTGAGACAGATGTCGAGCCACAGAAAATCCTGTAGCACCAATACCTACTACCATTTTGAGCTTATTGCTTGCTATTAACTGCCTCATTGGTAAATCCATTCTCTTGCTACCTAAGCTTCAGTGTTACCAAGCCAAGCAATACTAGCATGGCCGTGATAATCCAAAATCTAACGATGACACGAGGTTCGGGCCAACCTTTTAATTCAAAGTGATGATGAATTGGAGCCATACGGAAAATTCGACGACCAGTTAGCTTGAAAGAAGCTACCTGCATCATCACCGACACTGCCTCCATAACAAAAATGCCACTCATGATAAAAAAAACAATTTCATGTCTAATTATTACCGCCACAACACCTAAGGCTGCCCCCAAAGACAATGACCCAACATCTCCCATAAAAATTTGAGCAGGGTAGGTGTTAAACCAGAGAAACCCCATGCCGGCGCCAGCAAGCGCCGCACAAAACACTCCTACCTCTCCAGCACCAGCCACATAAGGAATATGCAAATATTCTGCAAACTCTATATGTCCTACCAAATAACCTATTAACCCTAAGGCACTGCCAATTAAGACTATAGGCATAATGGCCAAACCATCCAAACCGTCCGTAAGATTTACCGCATTACTGCTGCCGACAATTACAAAATAAGTGAGCACGATATAAAACATACCTAGCGGCAATGCTATATCCTTAAAGAAAGGAACTATTAGCTCGTTTTCAACACCAATACCGCCTATCTTGTAAAGAATAATTGCAACTATAATTCCTACCAATGACTGCCAAAAATACTTCCATTTAGCCAAAATACCTTGAGAGTTATTTTTAATCACTTTCCGATAATCATCGACCCAGCCAATAACTCCAAACAAAAAAGTCGTCAGCAGAACTATCCAAACATATGGATTAAGAAGGTCTGACCAAAGAAGCGTACTAGTAAAGATGGAAAAAAGTATCAATACTCCGCCCATGGTTGGTGTTCCAGTCTTGACTAGATGGCTAGCAGGGCCATCACTCCTAACTGACTGCCCAATCTGAAGATAAGCCAGACGACGGATCATCCACGGCCCAAAAATAAATGAGATCCCTAAAGAGGTTAGTGCGGCCATGACTGTTCGGACAGTTATATACTGCACTACACCAAAACCAGCAAAATACTGCGCTAAGTAATCAGCTAGCCAGACAAGCATTTAAGTCTCTCCTAATTTTTTTATCAGCTGAGATACATCTTCCATAGCCATTAACCTTGACCCCTTTACCAGGATAGCTGATCCGAAATCAAGCACACTTGAGTTTAAAAATTCACCGCTATTTAGATAATTAATCAATTCTTGCTTGCTCTTAAAGTGCTGACCACTTTGACCGAATTCTCTAGCAGCATAAAAAGAAAGAGGGCCAAGGGCTAAAAGAATATCCACGCCTTTATTTAATGCATAGCTCCCTATATCAGCATGCAGGGAGATTTCATCATCACCAAGCTCTGCCATATCGCCCAATATTAAGATATGAAAACTGCGGATCTCCACAAGGCTATCAATGGCTGCTTTCACTGAACCCGGGTTTGCGTTATAGCTGTCATCAATAAAAGTGACCCCAGAAGGTAGCTCCTCAAGATTCATTCTGCCTGGTATCTGCTTTAGATTATTCAGACCGTCTACAATAGAAGACACTGGGGCACCTGCCGCATAAGAACAAGTTGCTGCTGCAATCGCGTTTACAACATTGTGCTTCCCGCTTAAAGCAAGAGATATAGCTGATTCTCCCTCAGGGGTAACTAAAATAAAGCTATAGCAGCCGCTTTCTTGTAAGACAAGGTTCTTGGCAGTAAAATCGGCATGAGCCTTGTTAATCGAAAAACTCAGGACCCTTGCGTTTGTTGATTCATGCCACATCTCGGCATAACTCTCATCAAGACTGATAACTGCAGTATCTCCGGCAGAGAGATTCCTGTAGATCTCACCTTTCGCTTTAGCAATGCCACTAAGAGTGCCAAAACTTTCAAGATGTGCAGGCAAGATATTGTTTACCAAAGCAACATTCGGTTTAGCAAGGCTACAGAGATAATCTATATCTCCAGTAGCTTTTGCACCCATCTCAATTACCGCATAATTATGTTCACAGCGAATCTCCATCAAGGTGCAAGGAACTCCAATTTCGTTATTTAGATTTCCTTTTGTGAACAATACCGATCCCATCTTTTTAAGAATGACTGCAATCATCTCTTTAATTAAAGTTTTCCCGCAGCTTCCTGTTATAGCGATTAAACATCCATTAAAATTCTTACGATTAGCTGCAGCAATCTGCCCTAGCGCCTCAGTTGTGTCAGGAACTACCCACTGGCTCATGACTAGGTCGTTCATTGGATGTTCCACCACCAATCCGCTTGCTTGAGATGCAATCAACGAAATAAATTCATGCCCATCAAATTTCTCTCCTTTGAGAGCAACAAATAATTGACCTTCCTTTAAATTACGACTGTCTGTCGATACAGACTGAAAGTGGCAATCTGGGTACATAATTGTTCCGCCGTACTCTAGAGCCATTTTCGAGAGAATTAATGTGTTTATCAATTAGCCACTCCTCTTCTGCAGAGCCAGTCTGGCCTCAACTTGGTCGCTAAAAGGTATCATTTTATCTCCGGTAAGCTGATACAGCTCATGCCCCTTTCCGGCGACTAAAACAATATCCTTCTTGGTCGCAGACTGAACAGCAAAATTAATAGCCTTTCTTCTATCTGGAATCAGGTGAACGGACGATCGATCAGTATTTTCCTTAGAAGTCACCTCGGAAAGAATTTCATTAATAATCTTGTCTGGGCTCTCTCCGCGAGGATTGTCGCTTGTCACAACAACTTGATCTGCTAACTGGCTAGCAATATTGCCCATTTCTGGCCGTTTAGCTTTGTCTCGATCACCCCCGCACCCAAACACACACCATAATTTTCCATGACAAAATTGCTGTAAAGTCTCTAGTGTATTTTTTAAAGCATCCGGAGTATGAGCAAAATCTACCACAATCGTTGGTGCAGAAATTTTGACATCACCAGAATCACCCAAACCAGAAATAATCTCCATGCGCCCTGGCACCGCGGTAAGCTGAGGAATCAATCTTATAGTCTCCTGGAAAATCAACCCCTGGCAACAGGCAGCGCCAACAACAGCTAGCAAATTGAGCAAATTAAACCTACCAATAAGCTGGCTCCTGATCACACCATTACCCCAAGGGGTGAAAATATTCGCCTCAATACCTGACGCTGAGAGACTTATATCCTTAGCGTAAATAGACGCGTTTGGATTCACTAAAGAGAAAGTAACCACATTTACGGACGAGGGCAGCTCTTTAGTCATCTCTAGGCCGACAGGATCATCCTCGTTAATCACAGCTCTCTGCAGGTCAGGCATAGCGAATAGCTGCTTCTTAGCGGCAGCGTAGCTTGTGAAATCGTCATGATAATCCAAGTGGTCATGGCTCAAATTAGTAAATATAGCCGTATCAAACAATAGACCATGAACCCTGAATTGACTGAGGCTATGAGAAGACACCTCCATAACCGCTTTACCTATATTGCGGTACACAAAGCTAGCCAGAACCGCCTGAAGGGTCACAGGATCGGGTGTCGTCAGCCCCTCACCACTTAGTTCAGGTATTCCATTCTTTACGCACCCATAACCCAAGGTTCCGATAACTCCAGCAGGATTACCTGTAAGGCTGAATAGCTGCGCCAATAGTTGCGTACAGGTGGTTTTTCCGTTAGTTCCAGTCACGCCAGTTAGTGATATGTTGTGAGATGGATCAGAATAAAAACGTCCAGAAATTTCACTTATTTTTTTATTCAAGCTTGGTATCGGTACTACTCTGTCATGTTCTTGCAGGAAAAGGCCGTCTGCATGGGCAAGTACGACTTCCGCGCCAGCCTTAAGTGATGACTGAATATGATCTCGTCCATCGTCCGAAGAACCAGGGATCGCAATAAATAAATCGCCACTTTTAACCAGTCGGCTATCAAGGCAGAGGCCCGAAATCTTCAAATTGATTAATTCTTCAGAAAGCAAAACTTCTGGCATCAAGCTTCCTAGACTTCGGGCGATTGGCCTATTCCATGCTGCCATCAAATATCACCTCCGAATTTTATCGGACTTGGCTGGGCGCTCAACGCAACAGCTCTATCGCTGATCACTACTTTTGGTGCGACCCTTAACACCCTAAGAGCTCTCTCTGTAACATTCGCATATACTGGTCCAGCCACCTGACCTCCAGTATGCCCCCCCACTTTGGGATCATTTATGATCACCACTGTCACTAGACGCGGCTTATTTGCTGGAACTATTCCCGCAAATAATGCAACGTATCTCTTATCATCATATCCTCCCACTGCATTCTTATAAGCAGTGCCTGTCTTCCCGGCCACGTCATAAGTATAGATAGCTGCTTTCTCTGCGGTCCCTCCTTTACGAGTAACACCTGTCATCATTTTGCGAACTGTGGTGGCTAGTTCTGCATTCACTACCTGCTCTCCTTCTGGAATCCTATCTGTTCTTAGCAACGTCAGTGGCTTTTTTAATCCATCAGATGCCAAAACTGCATAGGCCTGGGCAATCTGTAAAGCTGAGGAATTCAAGCTATACCCAATTGCAAAGTTTGCTCTTTCTAGTCTCATCGATTTTTTATGCACAGGTAGTATTCCTGGACTTTCACCTGCGATACCCGTTCCAACAACCCGTCCAAAACCTACACGTGAAAATAAATCATGCATATCTTCTGGATCGACAGCTAGACCTAATTTTATAGCGCCAACATTACTGGACTTCTTGAGTAAGTCGGCAAGACCAATCTCTCCATAATTATGCTCATCCTTTATTCTTTTTTTATCTATCTGAATGTAGCCAGGATTTGTATCGATAATTGATTCAGCGAATATCTTATTATTCTCCATGGCCGCCAAAACAACGAAGGGCTTAACGGTCGAGCCCGGTTCAAATAAATCTAAAACTGCTCTATTGCGAGCCCCTTTATTTAAAGCATCAGAGCTTAATTTTTTCCTATCATTAGGATTATAAGATGGCTGGCTTGCCATCGCTAAAATTTCCCCAGTATGTACATCAAGCACTACAATTGATCCAGAAGTCGCCTGATGCTTAGTAACGGCATCTTGTAATTCAGTGTAAGCTTTGTGCTGGAGTCTCATGTCAATACTTAAGGTTATAGCTTCGCCAGGCTTAGCATTCTGCTCTACCCCCAGATCTTTAATCACGTTGCCCCTTCTATCCTGTAATAATTTTTTCTGCCCAGGGACACCGGCTAGGGTACTGTCATAAGATGACTCAATTCCCTCCCGACCTCTTTCCTTATCATCAGTAATGCCGACTATCTGAGACGTCACTTCGGCTGCAGGATAAAAGCGCTTATATGTTTTTTCTCCATAAATACCAGGTATCTTCCAGGCAATAATTTTTTCAGCCACTGCAGGAGGCAAAAAATTTCCTGCCTTCAAAACCATATATTTTCTTTTTTTGTACCTCAAAACTCGTTTCTTCAAGCTTATGCTAGCTACTGATAAATGCTCAGCCAACTCAGAAAATTTAGGGTGATTGACATCTACTAGCCGAGGATCCGCTACCAGCTGTATTACAGGACTACTGATTGCAAGCGGTTCGCCATACCTGTCAGTAATAACTCCGCGATAAGCAGGGATGACCTCCCTGCGAATCATTTTTTTTGAGACTTTTCCTTGAAGGAATTTATAGCCTTTATCTACATCAGGCAAAACCTGCAGTCCAGCAATGTGCCAAATCAGTGCTACTGGTAATATTAGGAGCGCAGTCATCACTAACGCATAGCGCCAGCGAGAAACAGTCAACTTATTTTGCTTTAGTTTCACTCAACACTCTTCCTGGCAGTTATCTAAAATACCTACGGAGAAACGACTATAAATTCATCTTGTCGAGGAGCTCGCATTTGCAGTTCATCTGTTGCCTTATTCTCAATATTGATCAATGAGGTGTAAGAGCTTTTTTCTAACAAGTACTTTCCCCACATCTCCTGCAAAATGTTGGACTCCCCCTCGAGAGTTGATAGCTGGTTAGCAAGCAGCCGGCAAGCATTGCTGACATGGACCACAGAAAGCGCGCAAAAAATCATACTGATCCAAAGAACTAACAACCAGGATGTAATTTTTAGCCCAGATAGCATAATAATTCCTATGTTAATCAACGTTATACCAGCTTCTCTGCAACTCGCATCACAGCACTTCTGGCTCTTATGTTGCCTTTAACCTCCAAGCCACTTGGCTTAACCATCTTTCCTATCGAACGCAAACGCCTAACAATATCTTTTTCCATAACAGGTAGACCTCTAGGTATAGCCCTCCCTTTCTCCTGATCACGAATAAATCTTTTTACAATACGATCCTCAAGAGAATGAAAGCTAATGATGACCAATCGGCCACCCACTGCCATAATTTCCAAAATATCAGGCAACACACTCTCAAGATCTTTTAGCTCTTGATTAATAAAAATTCTGATACCCTGAAAAGCTCTTGTTGCTGGATGCTTGTCTTTCTCCCATGCCGGGTTAGCTTCTTTAACAATTGCTGCAAGTTGCCCGGTGCGCGTTATTGGTTTATCGGCACGAGCAGCAGCAATTGCACGAGCGATACGCTTGGAATACCGCTCTTCACCGTAGTCTTTTAAAACCTGAGCTATATCATTTTCTTTTGCTGTCGAAAGCCATTCGGCGGCACTAATCCCACAATTTGGATTCATACGCATGTCAAGCGGGCCATCTCGCAGAAAACTAAATCCTCTTATCGGATCATCAATCTGAGGGGATGAAACGCCCAAATCTAGGAGCACCCCACTTACCGCTCCCTCATGCTGTCTCTCTGTTATCAGTTTGCGAATATCTGCAAACGAAGCTTGCTTTATCTCAAAACGAGCATCCTTATAAAATTTCTGTTGTGCCACCTCGCAAGCTTTCGGGTCTTTGTCTACCGCCATCAAGCTTCCGGTCTCGCTTAGCTGAGACAATATCAGTGCCGCGTGCCCGCCTCGGCCAAATGTCCCATCCACATACAAACCATCAGGGTTGGTAATAAGCGCCTCAACTGCTTCTTTCAATAAAACAGCCTTATGTCCCGTCTCTACTGACATAAAATTCTACCTATAATGAAATAGACTGCATTTCTTCCGGTATCTTCAAGTCATCGCCAGTTTCAGCTAACCAGCTGTCTCTCCCTCTATTCCAGCTGCTCTCACTCCACAGCTCAAATCGATGGCGCTGCCCTATTAGCATTAATTTTTTCTCTAACTCGGCGTATTGCCTCAATTCTGGCGGGATCAGAATTCGCCCACTGGGGTCAAGGTTGACTTCTCTCGCATGGCCAATCAAAATTCTTTGCAACTTTCGTGTGGTTGAATTAAAAGATGGAAGAGCTGCAATTTGCATTTCGATTGCTTCCCATTCATGCAGGGGATAGATCAGTAGGCATTTATCCTGTATATCAATAGTAATGACGAGACTTCCGCTGCATATTTCGGTTAAAACATCACGATATCTTGAAGGCATTGCCATACGCCCTTTGATATCGATATTGATTTCATTGTTGCCTCTGAACACTTTCTCATCCAACCTTATTTGCCAATTATAAAAACCACTTTTACCCACTTTCTCCCACTTTTGTAACTATATGCTCAAGGAGGTCAAAGTCAAGGCAAAATAAAGCCCACCAATAAAGAAAATTTGGATAAAACTCAATAACTTGCGACTAGCGAATAAAATATAGAGACGCTAAATAAGATATAATGAAGAAAAACATACAGCTAGAAATATCAGTTAAAGTGATTCTTTAACTGATAAGCAGGAAAGCTAATTTCATCAAGAATTGAAAGGTTCACTGCTGAGCAAAATCGGCATAGAGCTATGCGTTACTTAAGCTCAAAAAGAGAGACTAACCTCTGGTATTGCCAGAGGTTAGTCATATTTGGAGTCGGCCTATAAGCCGGGTTCTGTCGTGAACAGCCATTCCTCTAGGGCGCGCGTCACCACGCGCCTCAAGCAACCTACCCGAGTCCAACGCGGGCCACGCCAAAGGACTCCTATTTGGTCTTGCTCCGAGTGGGGTTTACCATGCCGCAAACTGTTGCCAGTTGCGCGGTGCGCTCTTACCGCACCCTTTCACCCTTACCTGTGTCAAAATATGACCATCGGCGGTATGCTTTCTGTTGCACTTTCCGTAGGCTCGCGCCCCCCAGGGGTTACCTGGCACTCTGCCCTATGGAGCCCGGACTTTCCTCCCCTGTCAACCCGATATCACCTAAGGAAATATCGAGAAAAAACAGCGGCGGCTGCCCAGCCAACTCCGCGCATAGGTTACCATGAAATAATCAGTTGCTTAAAAATTATTTTTATAAAAATCTCACTTAAGGTTGATTACAAAAAATTCCCTCGGCTGGTTTATTGCTTAAGGGAGAGAGCCAAGGCGTATAGTTCATTCTTTTGGTAGCCGGTAATTTTTGCAGCCAATAAGGCAGCTTGCTTCAAAGGCACTTCGTCCAACAGTATCGCTAATACTCGCCTGGCCTCAGTAATATCTGGATCTTTTTCTGAGGAATGAACCCCTTCTAATACGATAACTATCTCGCCTTTTTGTTGGTTTTTATCTTCTCTTACCTGCACTAAAACCTCAATCAAAGATCCAGACAAAAAGGTCTCATAGGTTTTTGTTAATTCTCTAGCCATTACTACTTGGCGGGCACCACCAAACACATTCACCATATCGGTCAGAGTTTCTAGTATTCTATGTGGGGCCTCGTAAAAAATTAAAGTCCTAAATTCTTCAACAACACTTTCGAATTTTGCAACACGAGCAGATGATTTGGCTGGAGGGAATCCTTCAAAAATAAACCGATCACTAGGCAAGCCTGATGCGCTAATTGCAGCAATAAGAGCGCAAGATCCAGGTATAGGGACTACTTTTAGACCTTTATCTCTAACAATTTTTACCAGCCTATAGCCAGGATCAGAGATCAAAGGAGTTCCGGCATCAGAAATCAGGGCTACAGAATTTCCGCGCAAAAGCATATCGACAATAGTGTTAATTTGTTTATTATCACTATGATCATGATAAGAAACCATGGGGGTTTTTATGCCAAAATGGCTGAACAGGCGGCTGCTACGCCTAGTGTCTTCAGCCGCCACTAAATCAACGGTATGGAGAACATCCACAGCACGAGGTACCATGTCTCCCATGTTACCTATAGGTGTTGCTACTATATATAACTCACCCATCATAAGAAACGATACCAATGTTTAAAATTCAAGTTACAGCCATCTTGTGCTTTATAGCATTACTAGCGTCAGGCTGCTCGCAAATTTCTATTTTAAATATTGGGAAAAAATATTTTCCGCAAGAGATGCTGTCTCATTCGAACGAGGAAGTATCGGGATATAGCGATACTCAAAATAAAATTGCAGTTCTACTTCCACTAAGCGGCGCACAAAAAAAAGCAGGTGATGCGATACAAAGCGGTTTTCTTGCTGCCTTATATAAGGCTAAAGAAAGCAAAGAGCAAGTGCCTCAAGTTCAATTTTATGACACAGAAAGCATGATAGATATAGTTGCTCTTTATACTCAGGCTGTAAATGATGGTGCGCAGCTAGTTATTGGGCCAGTAAAAAAAGATAATACCTCCCCATTTCTAGCATTAAAGAGGACTCCAGTTCCAATTATCACGCTAAATTATATGGGAGAACTGGCGGCATCAAGAAGAAGAAATATTTTTCAATTTGGTCTCTCCGCAACAGATGAGGGTCGCGAGGTTGCCAACAAGGCATGGACTAAGAACCATAGGTCAGCATTAATAATAGCTCCGGATAGCAGATGGGGGAGGCGCTCAGCCAAAGCATTTCATGAGCACTGGCAAGAAAAAGGTGGCAAAACAACTGATACAATCTTGTATAGCAACACAGCAACTGACTTCGTCCCAGAATTCAGCTCAATACTACATATAAAAAATAGCTCCACTCGCAAACGAAATCTGGAGAAACTGCTCGGCAAGCCCTTAACTTATACACCGCGCCGCCGAAAAGATATTGATATGATCTTTTTGGTAGCCTATCCAGATCATGCTCGTCAAATAAAGCCCACCTTAGATTTTCTGTTTGCTGGAGATATTAAAATATACAGCACATCACAAATTTACTCTGGCTCTGAAGATGTCGACAGGAACAGGGATCTTAATGGTGTCAGCTTTATCACCACACCTTGGTCTCTAGATCTATCCACTCTTTTGTCAGGGGCCAGCATGCCGCCGATTTATCGGCATTTTTTTGCACTCGGTATTGATGCCTACAAGCTGCATTATTCCCTTAAACAGATGAAAAAAAATCCAAATCATAAATTTTATGGTGTCACCGGCACTCTTCAGTTGAATTCATTAGGTGCCATAAAAAGAACGCAGCCTTGGGCAAAGTTTCACAAAGGAAAAACATACTCCATTCAGTAGCTTGCACGAAAGGCAAAGGCCAAATAGCTGCAGAGGAGGAATTCAGGGGAATAGCCGATATACCGCTAAAGCGCCAGCAAACGAATTATGCATGAGGTAGAATGACGGCCTAACCTTTTAAAAAATATAACGAGTCGACAAGAGAGTCATGGAATCAACTGTTATTGCACATTTTAATCAAAGCATTCAGGTTAAAAAAGACTGCACCAAGCTGCTGGCCCCATATATTGTCAGTGCCAGTCATAAAATAGTTCAACAACTACTCCAAGGCCGGAAAGTCTTATCTTGTGGCAATGGCCTAACAACTGCTTTGGCTAGCATCTTCACCGAGTCTCTTCTGCTTCAATATAAACTTGAGCGCCCAGGATTTCCCGCCATATCTCTGAATGATAGCGGAATATTAACAGCTATTTGTCATAGAAATGGAAAAAGCCAAATATTTAGCAAGCAAATCATAGCATTAGGGGAACCTGGGGACCTCCTAGCTATATTTAGCAGTGGAAGCAACCCCGGTAATCTTGTGCAAGCCATTCAGGCTGCTCACGATAAATCTATGGTGGTAATAGCATTTACGGGTATGCATGACAAAGATCTTTCAGCCTTACTGAGCAACGAGGACATAGAAATACGGGTTGAGCACGATGATGTACATCGAATAAGCGAATTACAAATGTTGAGTATTTTCTGTCTTTGCGAACTGATAGATCAACAACTATTTGGGGGAAATAACTGATGTCGAAATCATTGCCGAGTCTGCTAGTGTTCTGCATATGCATCCTAGTCGGATGCACTAAAATTATTCATGTTGCAACTGAGGAACCAATAAAACAAGCTCCAGAAAAAATTTCACTCGGTACCGATATTGATGACTGGGAGCTTGAAACATTAATTGGAGTTAACATAAAAAAAATTAGCCCCGAGCTAGAAAACGCCCATATTAATATTACTTCATACAACCGAGTGGTGCTGCTAACCGGACAAGCCCCTTCTTCAGAGGCTAGAATTCTAGCCGCTAAAACTGCCAAAGAGTATCGCGGGGTCCGTCAAGTGTACAACGAAATAAAAGTCAGTGGCCCCACTTCTTTTATTTCAAGGACTAACGATACATGGCTTTCCGCCAAAGTAAAAACTAAATTGATGGCAAGCGAGGAAGTGAAATCCTCGTCGATAAAGGTAGTTACAGAAAACGGAGTAGTTTTCTTAATGGGTCTTGTTACTCGACAAAAAGGAGAAATCGCCTTACGGTTAGCGAGCGAAACTGGAGGGGCTGTCAGCATCGTATCAGCTTTTGAGTACACCAACTAGAACCGATAAGTATACTCGATCTACGGGCCTATTTTTTATATTCCTCAAGATTTAACGTCACATCAGTTCAAGGGCAATCGCTAACGCCTCACCTCCACCAATACATACCGCAGCAATGCCTTTCTTTTTTTCATACAACTGCATTGCAGCTAGCAGAGTTACAATAATTCGCGCACCAGAGGCCCCTATTGGATGACCCAAAGCGCATGCCCCACCGTGAACATTGACTTTTTCATGAGGCAAGCCTAAGTCTTTCATTGCCGCCATGGTTACAACAGCAAATGCTTCATTAATCTCATAAAGATCTACGTCATCCTTAGACCAATCCAGTGCTTTTAATAATTTTTTAATAGCTCCAACTGGGGCTGTAGTGAACCATTCGGGTTCATGTGAATTGCTAGCATAATCAGATACCTTAGCTAAAGGCTTCAATCCTAACTTTTTTGCTACAGATAAACGAGTAAGCACCAAAGCGGCGGCACCGTCGCTAATAGAGCTGGAATTAGCAGCAGTAACAGAGCCGTCTTTTTTGAATGCTGGCCTTAATTGAGGAATTTTCTCTATGTTGCCTTTCCCTGGTTCCTCGTCTTGAGCATATAAAGTATCACCACGACGATTTTTTACAGTAAATGGGGTAATTTCAGAATCAAATTTCCCATCTGTAATAGCCTGTTGCGCTCTCCTTAATGAAGTAATAGCAAACGCATCTTGCTCCTCGCGAGTAAACTGATACTTACTGCAAGTTTCTTCAGCAAAAAGCCCCATAGCACTTTTAGCATAAGCATCCTCTAAGCCATCCATCGTCATATGATCATAAATAGTAGCATCACCAAAACGATAGCCACCTCTACCCTGTGACATGAGGTACGGGGCATTTGTCATGCTCTCCATCCCACCTGCAATAGCTACATCTGTACGACCAAGAGTCAGGCCATCATATGCGCTCATAACGGCTTTCATGCCGGAACCGCAAACCTTATTAATAGTGGTGGCGCTGACCCTAACTGGAAGCCCTGCACCTATTGTGGCCTGTCTTGCTGGTGCCTGCCTAAGTCCTGCAGACAAAACACATCCCATGTCCACAGAACTAATTGCATCCAAAGGGGCTCCGGAGCGCTCAACAGCAGCTTTTATAGCCGCTGTACCCAGCTCTACTGCAGAGACTCCAGAAAACTGGCCCTGCATGCTACCAATAGGCGTTCTAGCCATGCCAACTATTACAACTGGATCAGACATAATTAAATCCTCTATTTCACTATCCTCAAGGAGGGTTTTTTGTTTACATCAGCAGAACCGCGGTCTCTAGAAAATTTCTTCGATGGTGGCGCTGATTTAACGGAGGTTGGGCCCGATGGTTCCGGATCTTTCGGGTTCTCCTCTTGAAAGATCATCCCTTGGCCATTTTCTTGTGCGTAAATTCCAACTATAGACTGGATCGGTAAAAAAATATCACAAGGAGCCCCGCCAAAACGCGTGCTAAATGAAATCTTCTCATTGTCCATTAGTAGGTTCGTAATAGCCCGGGGCACCAAGTTAAGCACTATCTGGCCATCACTTACATAGCTTTGCGGCACTTCAACTCCTAGATGATACGCATCAATAGACATATAAGGTGTTAGATTGTTATCAACAATCCACTCGTATACTGCTCGAATTAAGTAAGGTTTATTTGATGTCATAATCATAGCTGATAAATATCAATTACTAACGATCCATCCTATGCAAAAACTGATACTGTTTGTTATTCCATTTCTCTTTCGATTTCTGACAAGCTTTCTTGAAAAGATTCACGCTCAAAAATACGCGCCATATAGTCATGGAGCGGCTTTGTTTGTCGATTATTGGGCAAGTCTACACCCAAGCTCTTCAATCGCCATAAAATGGGGGCCAAACAGCAATCTACCAAAGTAAAATATTCGCTCATAAAATAAGGTAAATCTGAAAAAATGGGAGCAAGACTGACAAGGCTCTCTTGTAGTTCTTTGCGAGCCTTTTCTGTAATTGGACCCTCAGGAGAGTCAATAATTTTATCTATCTGGGCACTGCAGTCTTTTTCTATACGAAACATAAATTGACGACTTAAAGCTCTCGCTACAGGATAGACTGGAAGTAATGGGGGATGAGGAAATCGCTCATCTAAATACTCCATCATTACCTTTGTTTCATACAAAGCCAGTTCACGATCAATGAGTGTAGGAAGCGCACCATAAGGATTAAGTGCCAAGACTTCTTCTGGGATAGCTAGATTATCGACCTCTTCGATGTCAACAGTAACTCCTTTTTCTGCCAAGACAATACGAACCCGATGGCTATAATGGCAAGTCGGATCAGAATAAAATGTCATAGATGATCGTTTTGCAACAATCCCCATAATAAAACCTCAGTTATAACTATGAATAAAAGAGCGGCTGAATTTGCCGCCCAAGCAGGTGCTAATGGAGATCTTTCCAGTATTCGCGATTTAAAAGCCAAACCCAGATGAATAGAAATGCAAGAAAAAGTAACGCATAGACGCCAATTCTCTTACGGTCTTCAGCCATAGGTTCACCAACGTAGGTTAAAAAATTAACCAGATCAAACATCGCCTCATCAAAATCTTCAGGGGAAAGACTGCCTTCTTCGGAAAGAACATAGCGACCGCACGGGTCGTCTAAGATTTCAGCTCTAGTTAAAGGGTCCCGCTTAATGCCCCCGTTTGCTGCAAAAACTGGTCCAGGGGTGCACTCTTGCAAACCCTGAAGATCTAACAAAACATGGGGCATACCGACGTCTTTAAATACTTTATTGTTTACGCCAAGAGGGCGGCTTTGGTCTGAATAAAAATTTCTAAGGTATGTGTAGATCCACTCGGGAGAGCGCGCCCTAGCAACTAAAGTTAAGTCTGGCGGTGTGGCGCCAAACCATGCTTTTGCTTTATCTGCAGGCATTGAAATATTCATTAAAGCACCAAACTTTTGGTCTGCGTATATAAGACTTTCTTTCGCTATAGAAGGAGGTATTTGTAAATCTCTAGCCACTCTTTCCCAACGGGAATATTTTGCAGAATGACAACCCATGCAATAATTAACAAACAGCTTAGCCCCGTTTTGCAAAGAAGCTTTGTCGCTCAGGTCAGCATTAAACTCATCGCAGTTCATAGACCCGCAGTCAAAATTAGATTCCGAACCTACTGCTTTAAGTGGCGCCCATATCAAGAAGAACACAACAAACAAAGCCAGTAAGGATTTCCAGGGGCCCATGCCACCATTCATTGTAATGCGGGCTGGCTCTGGCTTAGTTTTTTCTATACGAGTCCAAAGCGGCATAGCAAGGAAAAACAAAAAGTACAATGCGGTGCACAATTGAGCCAAAAAGGTTCGCTCTGGTGTTGGGGCCTTCACTCCAAGAACACCAAGAATAACAAAAGAGGCAGCAAAGACCAGTATGGCTCCACGACTAAAACTACCCTTATACCTCATAGATCTTACCGGGCTACGATCCAGCCAGGGCAATACAAACATAATGGCAATGGCGGCGGCCATAACTAAAAATCCAGCAAACTTATCTGGGACCGCTCTAAGCATTGAGTAAAACGGCGTAAAGTACCACACAGGGGCTATATGCTCAGGAGTCTTAAGGGGATTAGCAATTTCAAAGTTAGCGTACTCCAAAAAATACCCACCCATTTCTGGCATAAAAAACAGAATAAAACAAAAAACGAACAAGAATACAGTGATTGGGACAAGATCATGCACTGTATAATAAGGATGAAAAGGGATTCCATCTAATGGGATACCATTTTCATCCTTATTTTTCTTAATATCGACACCATCTGGGTTGTTCGAACCCACCTCATGCAATGCCAGAATATGCAAGACAACCAAAGCCAGTAATATAATAGGTAATGCCACAACATGAAGTGACATGAATCTATTTAGCGTTATACCTGAAATCAGGTAATCCCCTCTCACCCACTGCACAATGTCCTCGCCAACTATAGGTATTGCACCAAACAATGAGATAATTACCTGCGCTCCCCAGAAAGACATTTGCCCCCAAGGAAGAACGTAGCCCATAAAGGCTTCAGCCATTAGGGCGACGTAAATAGTCATACCAAAAATCCAAACTAGTTCACGCGGTGGTTTATATGAGCCGTAAATTAATCCACGAAACATATGAAGGTAGATGACTACAAAAAAAGCTGACGCACCAGTGGAGTGAATATACCTGAGAATCCAACCAAAATCGACGTCACGCATAATATATTCGACTGAAGCAAAGGCTCTCTCGGATGAACCCTCAAAGCTCATCAGCAACCAAATACCTGATATCAGTTGTATAACTAGTACAACTAACGATAGCACACCAAAATAATACCAAAAATTAAAATTCTTAGGGGCATAATACTTAGCCATATGCGTATTCCAAGCACGCATAATTGGTAAACGCGCATCTATCCAGTCACGCAATGATACTAACGCTCTCATTAGCTAGCCTCCTGATCTACACCAATGACTACCACATTATCGGTTTCATAAGAATGTGGAGGGACATCTAAATTAGTGGGCGCAGGAACACCTGCAAATACTCGCCCAGCAAGATCAAATTTTGAGCCATGACATGGGCAGAAAAATCCTCCATACCAGCCATCTCCGCCTAGATCTTGAGCGCCAACATCTGGACGAAACATGGGTGCGCAACCTAGATGGGTGCACAGCCCCACAACAATCAGGTACTCTTCCTTGCCTTCAATGGAGCGATGCACCCCATTGACATAGCTTGGTTGTTTTGAGTTAAGCGACAAAGGGTCCCTAAAGATATCGTCATGGCCACTCAAGGCAGCAATTGTCTCAGGCGTGCGACGAACAACATAGACTGGCTTTCCTCGCCACTCGAATGTAACCATCTGTCCTGGTTCTATTTTTGAAATATTTACTTTAACTGGCGCACCCGCAGCTTTTGCTTTAGCGCTTGGACTCCATGAGCCAACAAAAGGAACGGCGGCGGCGGCGGCACCTGCAGCGCCTACAACACAAGTAGCATTTGTCAGGAACCGGCGGCGCCCGTGATTAATACCGTCATCAGTCATGACGCTCTCCTAGCAACTAAGATTGGCAATATTTTATATGTCAAAACGGGTGAGAATAGTACTGAAAAATAAGGATTTTTACAAGGAAATAGCAAAGAACAATTCATTTTTTATACAGGGAGAGGGAAAGCTCAATAATTTCTAATAACGCTGCATCTTTACAGCGAACTCATGAAGCCCTACTCATTAAAAAGCTCGCAATTTGCGAGCTTTTTAATGAGTAGAAAGTCTGTATTAACGCTTAGAAAATTGTGGTCGTTTACGTGCTTTATGCAATCCAACCTTTTTACGTTCAACTTCACGAGCATCACGTGTCAGGAAGCCTGCCTTACGAAGCTGACTACGTAAACCCTCATCATATTGCAATAATGCACGAGCAATTCCATGACGAATAGCACCAGCTTGACCAAAACTACCTCCGCCAGCTACAGTTATATTCAAGTCAAACGTCTTGATGCAATCAACTAGCTCTAAAGGCTGACGAACAATCATTCTAGCGACTTCCCTACCAAAATACTGGTCTAAGGTCCGATTGTTCACCGTGATGCTACCACCGCCGCTTGCTAGAAATACTCTAGCAGATGACGTTTTTCGACGGCCTGTGCCGTAATATTGAGAATCTACCATAACTAAATTTCCGTTAAATATTTAAATCTTGGGGCTGTTGAGCGCTGTGCGGGTGCGCCTGACCAGCATATACTTTCAATTTTTTGAACATAGCTCGCCCTAATGGACCTTTTGGCAGCATACCTTTAACTGCGCTTTGGATGGTTCGCTCAGGCGCCTTTTCAATCAATTTCTCGAAACTTATTGACTTCAAACCACCAGGATAACCGGTATGACTATGATAAATTTTATCTTTTGCTTTATTGCCAGTGACCTGAACTTTTTCTGCATTAATGACAACTATATAATCCCCAGTATCAACATGAGGAGTATATTCTGGCTTATGCTTTCCACGTAGTCGTGAGGCAATCACTGTCGCCATTCGACCTAGGGTCTTGTCTGCTGCATCAACAATGTACCAGTCATGCTGTACTGTCTCGGCTTTCGCGCTGTATGTTTTCATCTAACTCTGCCTAACTAAAATTGGGTGTGGCTATCACAAAGGAGGGCGCATTTTACAGAGCAGTCATGGTCATTTCAAGGAGATTCTGCATCTAATAAACAATAATTACTTCTCTTAGGTTATTCAGACTAAAAAGCTAGCAATTTTATCGACGCTAAATATAGGTCAAGGCTGGTGAGGTCTGGCCAGGTACTCATAAGATTGCATTTCCAAGAGACGACTTCTAGTTCGTTGAAATTCAAAATTAAGAGCGCCATCTTCATATAACAACATCAAACTTACTTCGGCTGAAACAACAAGTTTTACGCTGTGATCATAAAATTCATCAACCAAATTAATAAAGCGCCTTGCTTGATCTTCATTTTTTTTGCCCATAACGGGGACACTGGAAACCAAAACAGCATGGAACTCTCGGGACAGCTCAATATAGTCGTTTTGGCTGCGGGGAGCACTGCAAATAACATTAAAGTCAAACCAAACTACTTCTTTGCCCAAACGGCGGCATTGGATTTGACGATTTTCAACTTCCAGTTTTACATCTACTACAGCTTCGTTGAATAATGGACAAAATACCTCAAAAGCCTCTGTTAAAACTCTATCAGCAGCGGAGTCTAATGGAAAATGATAAAGCTCTGCCTGTTCTAAGCTACGCAAGCGATAATCTATCCCACCGTCAACATTAATGATATTCGTATGCTGCTTTAATAGCTCAATAGCAGGAAGAAAAAGTTGTCGTTGCAACCCATTCGAATAAAGTTCATCTGGCTCAATATTAGACGTAGCTACCAAAGTTACCTGTCTAGCAAACAGCTGCTCAAATAGTTTCCCTAAAAGCATCGCATCTGCAATGTCAGATACAAAAAACTCGTCAAAACATATCACGCGAGCTTCATCAGCAATATTGTCAGCAACTATATTTAGTGGATTTTTTTTTCCCTTGAGTGACTTGAGATCCACATGAATCCTCCGCATAAAGCGATGAAAATGAATCCTCATTTTCATTTCAAAAGGAAGGCTATCAAAAAAACTATCCATCAGATAGGTCTTGCCTCGCCCCACCCCTCCCCAAAAATACAGACCCTGAACTGGGGCTGGATCACAAGGAAATACAAGCTGCTTGCGCAACTTTGCAAATAATCCTTTTTTAGAGCGCATAAGCTCATCTTCTATCAGTCGCCTATAAAGCAACTGCAGTAAATCTACTGCAATCTCCTGAGATGGATCATAATTAAATCCATCTTGCTGAAGGTCTGATAAATATCGCTGTTTCGGTGAAGGTAATATAATGTGCGTATACTCGTGTATGGATTAACTACAAATAATTTCTATTGCGCGTAAACTCTAACGAGGCTTAGCAAAATAGGCGACGAGAACTCATATATTGATAAAGAAAAACTTACCTATAATATGTTTAGCATAAAAAACCATTGAAAAAATATTGCCCATAACTCCCTACATCTTTGTAGACTATAACTGTTTAAGGATAAGATGTGACAATAGCACTAAATTCAATAAACTTTACGGAGATCATATCTTGCTGACTTCGACCTTACTTGTAAATTTATTACTCTTATGCGCAGGAGTTACCGCTGGATTTTTTTTAGCAAAAGCTCTTCGTCCTGTCCAAAAAGAAAACAAAAATCAAAAAGAACTTGCAATTCAACTGGCAGAAACTCAAGACGATCTCAGTAACTATCAGCAAGAGGTAGCTGCACATTTTCGCAAAACATCTGAGGTTGTATCAGACCTATCAAAAAGCCACAAAAGTGTACTTGAAAGCTTTGCTAGCGCAGCTCTTCATTTAACTACTGCTGATATCAGTCGTCAAATTATAAATTCTACATTTGGCGCGGACAAAACTATGAGCCTAGCCTCAGAAGATAATTTACAACCGCCAAAAGATTACGCCCCAAAGGCTCCAGGGGGTATTTTAAGCGAAGAGTATGGTCTAAAAGAAGATAGGTCCTTGACAAATGCTCAGCATATATCATCAAATAGTGAGACAGACTGCACTTTAGAAGAAGGCAATGATGACCCAACTTTAAATATCAGCTGACTAATTTCGATCATATCTACATGCAGAATAACTCAAAAAATTAGTCTTGTGGCGCCAAGATTACTATCAGAAAGAAAGGAACTCTCGGTGAAAAAAATTTATCACCTACTTAACTATTTTTTCTGGCCAATCATCGCTGGGCTTCTTCTTGCTATTCTTATTCTTACATTTTTCCCTCAATGGATTGATGACCAACAGCAACCTACATCTACGCTTGCGCCCAGGCAAACTGAGCCCGACTCGTATGGCGTAGCGGTGAAAAAAGCTTCTCCGTCTGTAGTGAACATTTATACGCAGAAAAAACTACCCCCTGATAGCCATTTATCTGCTGATCCGCTTTTTCAGCGATTTTACAATGGGAGCAATTCACCAAAGCAACAAAGAATGAAATCCTCATTAGGTTCAGGTGTCCTTATGACCACTGATGGTTATGTTTTAACAAACCATCATGTTGTGGATGGTGCAGATCAGATCGTTCTTCAACTGCAAGATGGGAGAGAAGCAACTGTTACAGTGATAGGAAAAGATCCAGAAATTGATCTTGCGGTACTAAAAATCAACCTAGACAATCTTACGCCAATCAAGATAGCTGATACCGATAACGTACAAGTCGGGGATATAGTGCTTGCCATTGGCAATCCTTTTGGCGTGGGTCAATCCGTATCTCAGGGAATTATCAGCGCAACTCACAGAAAAGGACTGGGCTTAAATATCTTTGAAAACTTCATCCAAACAGATGCTGCGATCAACCCAGGTAACTCAGGTGGCGCTTTGATTGACACGAAGGGTCATCTTATCGGCATTACCTCTGCGATACTAGATCGTACCGGATATGCAACGGGTATCAGTTTTGCTATACCTGCCAACACCGCCCTTGAAATACTAGAAGATATTATCAAGCACGGAAGAGTCATCAGGGGGTGGCTAGGGGTAGAAGCCAACCAGCTAAGACCGGAGGCAGCAAAGCAGCTTGCTCTTGAGCCGCCATCAGGTTTAGTTATTACAGGCGTCTACCAAAATAGTCCGGCATTTCTTTCTGGGTTGTTGCCTGGCGATATAATTGTCCGTATAAATGGGATCTTGGCAACTGACAATGACAGAAGCATGAATATAATTGCCAACTTGTCCCCAGGAGACTTGGTAGAACTTGATGTACTGAGAGACGGAAAGAGAAAAATTATAAATGCAGTAGCGGGCACTAGACCAAAAGCTAACTAGCTGTCTGTTGCCCTTTAAGTGATCATTTATCGATTTTTATTCGTTGAATAGTGTCCTGATTACGCTTAAAAGATATTCATTTTGCTCAGGCAAGCCAATTGAAATTCTGAGGTACTGCTTCAATCTAGGCTGATCAAAGTGGCGAACTAGCACTCCTTCGTCTCTGAGGCGTTTCAGCAACTCAACAGCGTTTTTTTTATTGTGGGTGACAAGTAAGAAATTAGCTGTAGATGGCAAAATCAAAAATCCTAAGTCAGCCAAAGCTACCGTCAAGATTTCTCTGGATTCAATAACTTTCTGGCAAGTTTTTTCAAAATACGTCTTATCATGAAATGCAGCCACACCGCCGACAATCGCTAAACGATCCACAGGGTAAGAATTAAAACTATTTTTTATTCGATTCAAAGCAGTTATTAAAGATGGGCTTCCTACCGCAAACCCCACCCTCAATCCTGCCAAGGAACGTGACTTAGATAAAGACTGCGTGACTAGCAAATTCGGATACACATCAACCAAAGTGGTAGCACTTTCTCCACCAAAATCTATATAAGCCTCATCTACGACTACAACTGAATTTTTATTATCCTTCAGTAAAGTCTCGATAGCTGATAACGATAATAATCGACCTGTAGGTGCGTTAGGGTTAGGAAAAATTATACCCCCATTAGGCTTCTGGTAGTCGCTGATACTGATAGATAGATCTTTCGTTAATGGAACTAATTCGTAAGGCACTTGATATAAACCACAATAAACCTGATAAAAGCTATAAGTAACATCAGGAAACAAAATTGGAGTCTGCTGCTTAAAGAATGCATGAAAAATATGCGCCAAAACTTCATCTGAACCATTACCCACAAATACCTGTTCAGTCACAACGTTGAGCGTATCGGCAATCGCTTTCTTTAAAATTTCTGCATTGGGGTCAGGATACAAGCGAAGCTGGCCATCTAGTTCAGAAATAATAGCATCTCGCACTTTTGGTGATGGAGGGTAAGGATTTTCATTCGTGTTCAACTTAAGTAAATTCAGATTTTTTGGCTGCTCGCCCGGAACATAAGGTCTCAGCCTACCTACAATGTCGCTCCAATACTTATTATTTTCCATCTTGCAATTGTCGCTCTTTATTTTTTTAGCCTTTATAGTAAAAACTCTAATCTGTCTATTTTTTAATACGGTACTCAGCAGACCGGGCATGAGCTGTCAGTGACTCACCCCTTGCTATAACAGAAGCTCTTTTGCCAAGACTTGAAGCGCTACCTTCATTGCACATGATCACTGAAGAGCGTTTCTGAAAATCGTACACTCCTAAGGGTGAGGAAAATCTTGCAGTAGAGGACGTTGGCAGCACATGATTGGGGCCCGCACAATAATCGCCCAAAGCTTCTGATGTAAAACGGCCCATAAAAATAGCCCCTGCATTTCGAATTCTAGGGAGCAATTTTTCTGGATCAGCAACCGACAACTCCAAATGTTCAGGAGCAATCCGGTTAACCAACATCACAGCCTCATCAAGACTTTCAACCAAAATAAAAGCACCGCGGCTTTCTAAAGAGGCCTGAATAATTGCAGCACGATCCATAGTAGGTAGCAGTTTTTCTATGCTAACTTTTACGCGCGCCAAAAAATCAGCATCATTGCTAACTAGAATTGCTTGCGCATTCTCATCATGTTCAGCCTGAGAAAAAAGGTCCATAGCAATCCAATCTGGATCGGTTGTACCGTCACATATCACTAAAATTTCTGATGGGCCAGCCACCATATCTAGTCCGACCTGCCCAAAAACCATGCGTTTGGCTGTGGCAACATAAATATTCCCCGGTCCAACAATTTTATCAACCCTATGAATTGTTTTTGTGCCATAAGCCAAAGCACCGATCGCCTGAGCCCCGCCCAAGGTAAAAATTTGGTCAACTCCGGCAATGGCGGCGGCGGCAAGCACCAGCGGGCTCAACTCACCCCCTGGGGCAGGAACCGTCATAACGATTTCACTCACACCGGCTACTTTTGCAGGCAATGCATTCATTAAGACCGAAGAGGGATAACTTGCCTTACCTCCTGGAACGTAAACTCCCACCCTGCCAAGGGGGGTAATTTGCTGACCCAACAGGGTTCCATCTGCATCATTATAACTCCAGGATTCTAATTTTTGATGCTGGTGATAATCGAGAATTCGCTTAGAGGCAAATGTTAGCGCCTCCCTTTCAATATCCTTAATGCTATCAAGTGCTTCCCTCATCTCTTCGCGAGAAACAACCAGCTCTTCAATATCAGAAATATCCCTACCATCGAATTCCCTGGTATATTTTATGAGAGCATCGTCTCCTCTGCGCCGAATATCTATCAATATATTGCTAACTAGCTGGTCGATTTTCAGGGTGGAGTCGCTTTCCCACCCCAGCAACTGATCGAGCTGTAAATCAAAATTTTTACTATCTGATGATAATTGCTTTATATGTATCAACTCTGGCAGCATATTTTAACCTATCGCCTGCTCAAGACTGTCTACTATTTTTTGAATACCTAAATATTTCATTTTCATTGCAGCTTTGTTTACAACAAGCCTAGAGCTAATATCAAAAATTTTATCCTTGGGCTCCAATCCATTTGCTTTAAGCGTACCTCCAGTATCTACAACATCTACAATCTCATCAGACAGCGCCATAATTGGTGCCAATTCCATTGCACCATAGAGCTTTATTATATCTACTTGACGCCCGCGCTCAGCATAAAATTGGCGGGCAACATTGACATATTTGGTAGCAACTCTAATACGTCCTTTTTTGGACGAAACACCAATAGCTCCTGCCGTCATTAATCGACATCGTGCAATATTTAAATCTAATGGCTCATATAAACCTTCAGATCCATGCTCAAGCAGGATATCTTTTCCTACCACACCGATATCAGCCGCTCCAAACCTGACATAAGTGGGAACATCAGAGCTACGTAATATCAATAAACGCACGCCTTTGATATTTGTATCAAATACCAATTTTCGGCTCTTGTTAATTTCCTCAGCGGGTTGAATTCCTGCTTTGGCCAACAAGGGTAAGGTTTCCTTCAGTATGCGCCCCTTGGTGAGGGCAATTGTTATTTCCATACCTTCTGATCTCTAATGTAGCTCTATGAATACTTTTAGTAAATTTAACCAGGGATTCGACGAATGTTAGCTCCTAGCTGCTGAAATTTTTCTTCGATACACTCATAGCCACGATCAATATGATAAATCCTGTCAACTACAGTGTCTCCATCTGCAACCAAACCTGCAATAATCAAGCTTGCTGAAGCACGAAGGTCTGATGCCATTACCGGCGCAGCTTTCAAGCGCTCCACCCCTGTCACGCTGGCGGTATTCTTATCTACACTAATAACTGCACCCATGCGATTTAATTCATTTACTTGCACTAGGCGATTTTCAAAAACAGTTTCGACAATAACTGCAGAGCCTTCGGCAACAGCATTAACAGCTGTTAGCTGTGCCTGCATATCCGTCGGGAACCCTGGATAAGGCGCTGTTGCAAAACTAATTGCTTTGGGTCTTTTTGCCTCCATATCTAGCTGAATCCAATCAATTCCTGTAGTTATTTTAGCACCTGCTTCTTGCAGCTTTTTTAATACAGCATCTAGGATCTTTGGGTTTGCGTCTTTAAGCTTAATCTTACCCCTAGTAGCTACAGCTGCAGCGAGATAGGTCGCCGTTTCAATTCTATCCGGCATTACCCTATAGCTACCCTTATGAAGAGAAAGAACCCCATCGATCACTATTGTTGATGTCCCTGCTCCAGAAACTCTTCCTCCGAGGGTGTTAATACATTGTGCCAAATCAACTACTTCCGGCTCACGCGCAGCATTCTCAATTATGGTTTGACCCTCAGCAAGCGCTGCAGCCATCATCAAGTTCTCGGTGGCCCCAACTGAAACGATACCCATTGTGATATGAGCCCCTTGCAGCCGCCCATCAACACTCGCATTAATATAACCTCCATCTATCTCAATTGAAGCACCCATTAGTTTAAGGCCCTCAAGATGCAAGTCAACAGGGCGACTACCGATAGCGCAACCTCCAGGAAAAGATACTTTGGCAACACCGTATTTTGCCAACATAGGGCCTAGAACCAAAATAGAAGCGCGCATCGTCTTTACTAAATCGTAGGGTGCAATATGATTATTAAGTGTAGTAGCATCAACATCAACTTGCATTTTTTCGTTCATGGTGACTGTTACGCCGAGACAGCCAAGCAGCTCAAACATAGTGGTAATATCATGGAGATGAGGAATATTAGATACCATTACAGGGCCATCTGCGAGCAAAGTAGCTGCCAAAATAGGTAGAGCTGCATTTTTTGCCCCAGAAATACGAATTTCCCCAGACAGCGGACCGCCTCCAGAAATCAATAACTTATCCATTCAAAATCCTTTCTTGCTCAAGAGAAGCGCTTAGAGGCGACCCGGTAAAATATAGTGCTTAGCAAAATTACTGTAATTGCCATTCTTCTGGGGTAAATGTTTTCATATTTATGGCATGAATAGACCCGTCAGAAATACAGTCACGCAGTACCGTATAAACCAACTGCTGTCGTTGAACAGGTCTAAGGCCAGAGAAAATCTGTCCAACTACAACAATATCAAAATGCCTGCCATCGCCTTCAACTATTGTTTCGCAATCAGGCAGATCTGAAAGTAATAGAGTTTTTATCTCAGAAGGGCTCATATATATTGTCCTAGTTCTTAATCAGCAGAAGATGACCAGTTATCAATAACTTTATCGATATCTCCACCAAACTGCCTTGCTCTCTGAATAAACTGATTTCGAAAAATCTTACCTAAATTTATGCCATTGATAACTAAGTTAGTTACTTTCCAATAACCATCACGAGTTAAATTCATTGAATAAACTAAAGGGAAGACCCCATCTGAGCCGCGAATTTCCTGTACAACCCTTATTGATTTAAGGCCGCTAATGTCTTTTTTTGGCGGAATAACAACAATAGATTGCTCACCATAAGACAGTAAACCTCGACCATAGGTTTCGATAAGCTCTCGCCTAAACGTAACAGCAAAACGATTCCGCTGCTCAACACTGGCAACTTTGGCATACTGCCCCATCACCCTAAATGCGATCCAGTCAAAATCAATAACATTCTTTAGCAATACATCGAGTTCTCCAAAAAAGCTCTCTGGATCTTTAGTAACACTTGCTCTATAAATTGAAATAGTTTTCAGTAATTCCTGTGTGACTTGCTCTACCAAATCATGCGGTTGTTGTATCTGCGTTAAGTCAGCAGGGCCAGTTTTTGTATTTGCAATAGAGGGTGCAACTACAGACGCTAAGCCAAAAAAAAGTATGCCTGTTGTTAAACTTAAGTACCTGCGGAGCATTTTTAGATTCCTTATAAATCTTTACTTGATCGACAATACCGCCAGCTTAATCCAATCATGAAAACAGATTGAGCTGATAGCACCAAAAATAGCTGACTTCGGGACGCCCGCACTATAACATTGCAAGTCTGATTTACGAAATACCCCCCAAGCCAAAATTAAGGAATTAAAGCTAAAATGGAAACGCTGAGTCTTGCAATTTTAGCAGTGCTGTTTGGACTAATAGGCTTAGTTTGGGGGGCTGACCGTTTTGTTACAGGAAGCGCTTCGGTTGCGCACAATTTTGGCATTTCGCCTATGGTGATTGGCCTTACAATTGTATCCATAGGCACATCTGCGCCAGAAATTATTGTTTCTATTAATGCATCCTTAAATAATGCTGGCGCTATGGGCATAGGCAATGCTATCGGCTCAAATCTGGCAAATATCGGGCTAGTTTTGGGTCTCACTGCTCTTATTTGCCCCATTCCTCTCCGCCATGATTTACTTAAAATAGAAGCGCTTGCACTTCTGGTTGCGACTTTTCTTGCTGGCATGTTTTTATATGACGGGAACCTAACTCGCACTGAAGGTGTGCTCCTCTGTGCTGCTATTTTTCCACTTTTCACTTTGATTTTTTATTGCAAAAAAAATACCTCTCGCATAGAAAATTTAGACTCAAACAACAGCGCACTTTCCGTTCCAACTAAAAAAGCTTTAATCTTTTTTTTAATAGGCATCGGAGTACTCCTCATATGCTCAGATGTGCTAGTCTGGGGCGCTAAAGAGCTTGCTCAATTTTTTGGTGTAAGTCAGCTGGTTGTTGGTCTAACTGTTGTCGCTATCGGAACTAGCCTTCCAGAACTAGCTGCCTCAGTACTTAGCGCCATTCGCGGTCATCACGATATCGCCATAGGGACTATATTTGGTTCTAACTTGTTGAACTTATTGGCTGTTATGGCCGCGCCAGGAATAATCTCCCCATTGACGCTAGGCAAAGAGGTTTTTCTTCGCGACTATTTGTCTATGGGTATATTAACGCTAATGCTAACTGTCATGATTGCATCATCGCTATGGCTGGGGAAAAAGTATCGTCGCCAAGCAACGATGTCAAAAAAAATAGGGTTTACTCTATTATCGCTATATGCACTTTATTATGTTGTTCTTGTATCTGGAGGCTAAAGCATGTCTTTCTTCTTAATCTTAAAGATTGTTAACCATAACTTACTGCCGTTATACTAACAAAAATAGAGCTCAATATGACCAAAAACGACTATTTAGAAGTAGCTAAGCGGACTATACGCATGGAAGCCCAGGCTATTGAGCTGCTGGAGCATCGTATTGATAACGATTTCATCCAAGCCTGCGAGTTAATGCTCGAATGCTCAGGTCGTGTTGTGGTGACTGGTATGGGAAAATCAGGCCATATTGGCCGAAAGATTGCTGCAACTTTAGCTAGCACAGGCACTCCAGCATTTTTTCTTCATCCGGGCGAAGCAAGCCACGGCGACATCGGCATGATAACCAGCAAAGATATAGTTTTAGCCCTGTCAAATTCAGGAACTACATCTGAGGTGGTCACCTTATTACCTCTAATTAAACGAATAGGTGTTCCTCTAATCAGTATGACTGGAGATCACCTCTCGACCCTGGCTGTAAGCGCAGAAGTCCATTTAGATGTCCAGGTATCTTGCGAGGCATGTCCTCTTGGCTTGGCTCCTACAACTAGCACGACTGCGACTCTTGTCATGGGGGATGCTTTAGCTATAACGTTACTGGAAGCAAGAGGATTTACTGCTGAAGATTTTGCTTTTTCTCACCCAGGAGGAGCACTAGGGCACAAGTTACTACTAAAGGTGCAAGACATAATGCACAGTGGCGAGAAACTTCCAAAGGTGAATACCAAAGATCTCCTGAGTCATGCACTACTTGAGATGTCGAAAAAAGGGTTTGGTATGACTACTGTGATCGATGACTCCGGTCTGCTTGTAGGTGTATTCACTGACGGTGATCTGCGCAGAACTATAGATGCTAACATCGACACAAAAGTAACTCCTGTAGGTCAGCTTATTCAAGCTGGCTGCAAAGCAATCCACCAAGATGCACTGGCTGCTGAAGCCCTAAAAATTATTGAAGATTGTCAGATTACAGCCCTGGTGGTAGAAAACTCAAATCATCATCCTGTGGGTATACTGCATTTGCATGACATACTTCGGGCGGGAATTATCTAACTATGGCGACAAGCAACCAAAAAATTCTGAGTCGGGCAAAATCAATTCGGCTACTACTGTTAGATGTTGATGGGGTGCTAACCGACGGAAGACTATATTTCGGCAACAATGGCGAGGAGCTCAAAGCATTTAATATTCAGGATGGTCTTGGCATTAAACTATTACAAAGAAGTGGTGTCGAAGTAGGAATCATAACTGGTCGATCATCTACGCTTGTAGCAAGAAGGGCGGAAGAGCTTGGTATAAAATTAGTGATCCAAGGCAGGGAAGATAAGCTGGTTGCCCTAGAGGAGGCCCTGAG
>JBLIIR010000002.1:0-43084 GCA_047635255.1 Porticoccus sp.
GAAGTGGTTGCTGAAGAAGTGGTTGCTGAAGAAGTGGTTGCTGAAGAAGTGGTTGCTGAAGAAGTGGTTGCTGAAGAAGTGGTTGCTGAAGAAGTGGTTACTGAAGAAGTGGTTACTGAAGAAGTGGTTGCAAAAAAACCAGCTACAAAAAAAGAATAATATATAAACATACAGAGTATTTCTAAAGAAGTAACATTAGATTTTTCTCTCTTAAGCGGCCTAGTAGGCCGCTTTTTTTTACCAAAAAATCTGTGATTTTATACATTTTAAGACTGTCTTGAAAAAAATTATGGTTGTTTTTTTTATTTTTTAAGATACTGTGATAATATACAGTATTAGAATGAGCAGGGGGTTGTATGTCTTTGATTTTGGGTGTGGATCCTGGTTCTCGTAAAACTGGTTTTGGCATCATTAAGATAGGTGTCCAGGCTGGCTCTAAGACTGAATATGTTACCAGCGGGATCGTTCGCCTATCATCCGGAGCATTGCCTGCTCGCCTGAAGATAATTTTTGATAGCATCTCCCAGTTAATTCAACAGTACCAACCAGAAGAAATGGCTATAGAGGAAGTTTTTCTTGCTCGCAACCCTAGTGCTGCCCTAAAACTAGGTCAAGCTAGAGGTGCGGCTATCGTGGCTGGTGTTACAGCAGGATTGCCCATAGGGGAATATGCTGCTCGCACCGTAAAGCAGTCAGTTGTTGGAAACGGAGCCGCGAGCAAAGAACAAGTTCAGCATATGGTTAAGAACATATTAGGGTTGTCATCTGCGCCTGCTGAAGATGCAGCTGATGCTCTTGCAGTGGCGCTTTGCCATGCTCAAACTAATTCGATGGGTTTGGCTTTAGGTGGATCATATCGTTATTCGAAGGGAAGGCTTAAGCAGGTCGCTACACCACTTGGTTGAGCCTACGAGGATATTTATTTGATTGGTAGAATTGCAGGGATCTTGTTAGAAAAGAAAGCACCAGAATTACTGGTTGATGTTCAGGGCGTTGGTTATGAACTGTTAGTTTCTTTGACTACTTTTTTTGCGCTGCCAAATTGCGGTGAAAAGACTATCCTGTATGCTCATATGGTCGTTAGAGAAGATGTCCAGCAGCTATATGGGTTTAGTGAACTTAGTGAGCGTAAGTTATTTCGTATACTCATAAAGGTTAATGGTGTTGGGCCAAAGATGGCTTTAACCATACTGTCTGGTATGACGACTAAAGATTTTTCTGAATCAGTGCGGGCGAACGATACAGAAAGATTGGTGAAGCTTCCGGGTGTTGGAAAAAAGACTGCAGAGCGCTTAATAATCGAGGTCCGTGATCGTTTGCCTGCGTTCTCTGAGGATGCAGTCGCTTCGGAAAATGCTTCTGGTGGAGGATCGTTCCGTGGTAGGTTAGATGCTCAGGAAGAAGCTGAAAGCGTGTTGATTGCATTAGGGTATAAGCCTCAAGAAGCATCTCGAATGATTGGTGTCGCTGCACGAAGTTTTGATGGAGAAAAAGATGGTGATAGCGAGCAAGTCAGTGAAAAATTAATTCGATTGGCCCTCAAGAGTATGGTGAAATCCTGACTTCGTCGTATAGAAAAAGCGCTAACAGAGAGTAGTTTTTTGAACAGTTTTCATAGGGCCTCTTCCTTATATAAAGATATAATTAAAATATGATAGAAACTGACCGACTAATATCTCCTGAGGCTGATTCTCAGGGAGAGCATTTTGATCGCGCTATTCGTCCCTTAAGTCTTAATGATTATGTGGGGCAACAGGTAGTGCGAGAGCAGATGGAAATTTTTATTAGTGCGGCACGTAAAAGAAGTGAGCCTTTAGATCATACTCTAATTTTTGGCCCCCCTGGTCTTGGAAAAACAACTCTAGCCCATATTATTGCCCATGAAATGGGTGTTGGCTTAAAGACCACCTCCGGCCCAGTTCTTGAGAAAGCTGGAGATCTTGCCGCATTGATGACAAATCTTGAGCCAGGAGACGTGCTTTTTATTGATGAGATTCATCGCCTGAGTCCTGTAGTCGAAGAAGTCATCTATCCTGCTATGGAAGATTATCAGCTAGATATTATGATTGGTGAGGGGCCAGCGGCTCGATCAATTAAGCTTGATATACCACCTTTTACGCTTGTTGGTGCTACCACTAGGGCTGGCTTGCTAACCTCTCCCCTGAGAGACCGATTTGGCATTGTTCAACGACTGGAGTTTTACTCTGATGAGGAGCTGAGTTCAATAATCTCTCGTTCAGCTAAAATTCTTGGTGTGATGACAGACGATAGGGGCGCTCAGGAGATTGCTTGTCGTTCAAGGGGAACGCCGCGCATAGCAAATCGTCTTTTGCGTCGAGTTAGAGATTATGCCGATATAAAGGCTGATGGAATTGTTACATCAGATGTAGCTGATATGGCGTTAAATATGTTGAATGTAGATGCCGCTGGTTTTGATCACATGGATCGTCGAGTAATGCTTGCGATAATTGAAAAATTTGATGGCGGACCTGTGGGAATAGATAGTGTAGCAGCTGCGATTAGTGAAGAAAGAGATACCTTAGAGGATGTTATAGAGCCTTATTTAATACAACAGGGTTATCTGCTGCGTACACAGAGAGGGCGCATAGTAACGCGTCGAGCCTATGAGCATTTTGGCTTAAAAGAGCCAAAAAAATAGCTAATAATTTGGAGTTCATGGATAAATGACGCAAAAATATTGTCTACCTATCCGCGTGTATGTTGAAGATACTGATGCCGGAGGCATAGTATATTATGCCAACTATCTTAAATATATTGAACGGGCTAGAACAGAATTGATGCGCACTTTAGGTTTCGATAAGCCAGCATTGTTTGACGGCCTGCAGTTTGTTGTTCACTCTGTAAATATTAAATATATTCAATCAGCAGTTTTGGATGATCAAATTATTGCAACAGCACAACTAAAAGATGTATCGCGCATCTCATTTGTTGTCATTCAAAGCGTGCTCAGAGGAAATGATTTCCTAGTGAAGGCGGAGGTCAAAGTGGCGTGCATCGATCGCGAGAAAAAAAAACCTCAGGCAATACCGGAGGATATGCTGAAAAAGCTGAAAGCTGAAATAAAAAATGAGAAAGGAGAGCGCAGCGAATGACTGAACAGTTATCTTTATGGAGCTTGATTGCCAATGCTTCCTTGTTAGTGCAGTTTGTTATGCTGTTACTTTTTTTTGCATCAGTTGTATCTTGGGTGATGATCTCTCAGAGAGGATTCTATTTAAGAAATGCGGCACATAATTTGCGTCAATTTGAAGATGATTTTTGGTCAGGAGTAGATCTTAATCAGCTATACGATGATATTAGAGGCAGGGATGGCGGAGAGGGTCTTGCCAGTGTGTTCCGAGCCGGATTTCGCGAATTTAGTAAACTATCCCAACAAGCGGGTGTTGAGCCAGATGCAGTCATGGAGGGAGCCGAAAGGTCGATGCGGGTAGCTTTATCGCGTGAAGAGGAAAAGCTAAACCAGCATTTGCCATTCCTTGCTAGCGTTGCCTCTGTGAGTCCATATATTGGTTTGTTTGGCACTGTTTGGGGTATTATGAATTCATTCCGCGGGCTTGCTAATGTGCATCAGGCCACATTAGCAGTAGTTGCTCCTGGAATATCGGAAGCATTGATCGCAACCGCTATGGGTCTTTTTGCAGCAATTCCGGCAGTACTTGCTTATAACAGATATTCTTCAGCTGCTGACACTATTTTTAATAGCTATGAGACATTTGCAGAAGAATTGTCCACTATCTTGCACCGCAGGATTTATAGTAAGTGACCATTAAGGCTTCAAAGCATAAGCGTCGATTGGTTGCTGAAATCAATGTTGTCCCTTATATCGATGTCATGTTGGTGCTGTTGATAGTTTTTATGGTGACCGCCCCATTGCTCATGCAGGGTGTTAAAGTTGAGTTGCCGAATGCCCCATCTTCGCCTTTAGATAAAAATGATAGAGACCCTTTAATTGTTTCAATTAAGGCTGACGGTACTTTTTATCTTGATTTGGGTAATGGGAAAAATATGCAGGAACCATTAATATCGATTATAAAAAAGGTGGAAAAAGTATTGCGTCAGGAACCTAAAACATCTGTTCTGGTTTGGGGGGATGCGAATGTTCGTTATGGTTCTGTCGTGAGATTGATGAGTGATTTGCAGAATGCTGGGGCGCCGTCTGTCGGCCTTGTAACCGAACCACCTAGAAAAAATTAACTACCATGTTATTTGGAAGACCCACTTCGTTTTTCTTAGCCGTTCTCTTTAGCTGCATTCTACATAGCTTGGTGATATATTTTTTGGTTAGTACATGGGGGGAGACCACCAAGCCTAGTAAAGTCATATCTCCGAAATATATACAAGCTAAACTTGTGAGTTTAGATGATGCGGTAAAACCAAAGCCTAAAAAAGCATCTAAGCCAAAACCAAAGCCTAAAAAAGCATCTACGCCAAAACCAAAGTCTAAGAAAGCATCTAGGCCAAAACCAAAGCCTAAGAAAGCATCTAGGCCAAAACTGCAAGAAGACCGTGAGGAAATTAAAAGGCATGCATTTGATGTGCTAGAGACAGAAAAACAGTTAGCGTTAGATCAAAATAATGAAAAATTAACTGCCAGTTATTCTGCTTACATCATGGAAAGAATTGAAGCTAACTGGAATAGACCCCCAAGCGCTAGAAGAGGGATGGAGGTTGCTCTAATTATTCAGTTGGTGCCAACTGGCCAGGTAATTAGTGTCACAATGGTTAAATCTAGTAGTAGCGAGGCTTTTGATCGTTCTGCACAACAAGCGGTTCATAAGGTAGGTAGGTTTGAGAGATTACAGCAGCTAGATGCTCAGGTATTTGAGAAAAATTTTAGACAGTTACGTCTAGTTTTCAGGCCAGATGATTTGAGGTTATAAAAAATGAAAAAAATTAGTGCTATTTTAGTATTTTTTTTGTTGGCTTTAGTTTATCCAGTTGCAGCAACCGCAAGCTTAACGATTGAGATTACAAAAGGAGTAGACAATCCTACTAAAATTGGAATCTCTCCTATCACCCAAGATGGCGCAATTTTACCAGAAGACATAGGCGGTATTGTAGAAGAGAATCTTAGGAGAAGCGGCCTTTTTGGTCCTATTCCCAGGAAGGATATGTTGTCTTTTCCCAGGTCAGCCAAAGAAGTGTATGTGCGTGACTGGTTAATCCTGGGTGTAGAATATCTTCTTGTTGGGAACGCCTTGCTACATGATGGAGTTTACCAAATTACTTTTAGTCTTATAGAGGTACATAGCTCTAGAGTAGCTTTTACAAAGATTGCGAAGGGCTCTATAGGGCAATTGCGTGATCTGGCTCATTATATTAGCGACGAAGTATACCTAGCTGTAACAGGTATACCCGGAGCGTTCTCAACTCGTGTAGCCTATGTGGCTGCTGTGGCGTTAAATGGAAAAACTAGATTTAAATTAATGGTTGCAGATGCAGATGGCGCTAGAGAGAAACTGTTGCTGGAATCTAATCATCCTATAATGTCACCCTCGTGGTCCCCTGATGCAAAAGAACTAGTTTATGTCTCATTCGAGACAGGTCGACCTGCCATTTTTCGTCAAAAATTATCTAATGCCAATAGAGAGCAGTTAACTAACTTTAAGGGATTAAATGGCGCCCCATCTTGGTCTCCAGATGGGAAAAAATTAGCACTAGTTCTTTCGAAAGACGGGAATCCTGAAATTTATACCTTTGATCTCAGGAGTCATAAATTTTCTCGACACACAAATCATTTTGCAATAGATACCGAGCCATGTTGGTCACCAGATAGCAAGTTTCTAATTTTTACATCAGACAGGGGTGGGTCGCCACAAATATACAAATTAGAACTCAAGACAGGCAAAGTAAATCGTTTAACATTTCGTGGCACATACAATGCAAGACCCAGACTTGCTGCAGATGGAAGAACTTTGGTTATGATCCACAGGAGTGAGCAACAGTTTCATATTGCAACGCAAGACTTGGTGACTGGAGATTTAAGGATTTTAACTAACACAAGCCTAGACGAGTCGCCGACAGTAGCACCAAATAGTGCTATGCTACTTTATGCGACAAAGAAAAATAATAAGGGGGTTTTAGCGGCAGTCTCGTTAGATGCAGGAGTTAAATTTTTTCTACCAAGTCGGCAGGGGGATGTTCGTGAGCCTGCCTGGTCCCCAAAATAAAAAATGAGAACAAGGATAGCTAGACACAATTAGAGAGATATAATCATCCACTAATAGGAAAATATAATGAAAATTACAGCTTACAAATATAGCGCAATAGCCATAATCTCCTCTGTTTTATTGGCGGGTTGCTCTTCTATAGCAACAATGCCAAGTGATAATATAACAACAGGATCGGTTGATGATAGTTCCATAAGAGGCTCTTCAATCAGAACGGATAGTAGAGTTGCTCGTGTATTTTACTTTGAGTTTGATAAAGTTTTACTGAATGCTGAAGCGCGATCTGCATTGCGCCTTCATGCTCAAAATCTTCAATCCAACCAAGTTAATATCCGCTTGCTGGGCCATGCTGATGAGCGTGGTAGCCGTGAATATAATATGGCGCTAGGAGAAAGCAGGGGGAACGCTGTCCGTGATTTCTTAATTCAAGAGGGAGTTAATGGGTCATTGATAGAAGTGGTTAGCTATGGAGAAGAGCAAGCTGCTGTCTCAGGAAGCAAGGAAGGCTCTTGGGCGCTAAATCGTCGAGTAGAATTAAAATAACAGCTTAAGCGTAAAGTTGAAATATACAGCGTCTGGTGTTGAAAGTTAAATTCGACATATATTTAGATGATAGCTTACTGGCGCCCAAAGAACTTTAATCAGTCATTGTTAATGAGCACCTTATTTTATGCCGTCATGTAATTATGTTGTAGTTTTTTTGGTTATTTTTTCAATGTCTGCTATTGCCGCTGCCCCAGTTTCAGAGATTGGCAAGAAACTGGAAACTACTAGTAACTCTATTGATTTAAGTGCCGGCTCGCAGTCTCTTCAGTATGACTCTCACTATCAAGGACAGCTTCTAAAGGAAGAGGTGAAAGTGCTCCGAGGTATAGTGGAAGAGTTAAGGAATGAGGTGGAATTGCTTTCAGAAAGACAAACAGAAAATTACCTTAACCTGGATCGTCGGCTCTCCGAACAGACCAATAAATCTGAATTAGCTCTAAGCATAACTCCTGTGAAAACTCTGGATATATTATCTGGGCAGGTGAAAAATAAAGCTCAACCAGTAATACTACCGTTGAGTGAAGAAAAAGAGAGAGATCATTACAATGAAGCTTATGCCCACCTAAAATCAGGCGATATAAATCAAGCCATATCTAAATTTAAAGTACATATTGCTGCATACCCCAAAGGTGAATATGTTGCTAATGCATATTATTGGCTTGGCGAGATATATTTACTTCAAAGCGAGCTAGATTTGGCTCGCCAGTCGTTTTCTGTGATCCATGAAGATCACCCTGCGCATGAAAAATACTCAGATGCTAAGTTTAAATTAGGGCAGGTGTATTTCATGCTGAGGGATACAGTCAAAGCAAAAAAACTGCTTGAGAGTATTGCATCAAGCGATAGCAATACTGCCTTGTTGGCGAGGAGATATCTTGATGAAAATTTCTAGCCCCAGGTCTCTCCTGGCTATATCAAAATGTTGGCTGTAGGTTGAGTGATTGCTGTTGAATTAAAACTTGATTTTTCATTCCTCATGGGTAAGATATGCACCTCTTCAAGCGGGTCGTTAGCTCAGTCGGTAGAGCAGTTCCCTTTTAAGGAATTGGTCGTTGGTTCGAACCCAACACGACCCACCATATCTTAATAAGTTATAATTTTTTCTGCCTAACTCTACTTTTCGACGTACAAATAATATTTGTTAAAATCAGACAGAGAGTATCGACTGAGAATTCGTTATGGATTCATCCAAAAAGTTAAATTCTTCAAGATCAAACCCTATGAATATAGTCATAAGTGATCATACCATTGAGGCACATCTGGGTAAAATTCAAAAGCGGGCTAAATACACGCCTGAGGAAAAATCAACATATAAGAACAGCATTAAGCAGTTACTTGATGATAAGAATGCAGTGATAGTTGCTCACTATTACACTGACCCTTTGATTCAGGAGCTGGCAGAAGAAACAGGTGGCCTTGTAGCTGACTCCCTGGAAATGGCAAGATTTGGCAACAGCCATATAGCCTCTACGCTTGTTGTAGCAGGTGTTAAATTCATGGGTGAGACAGCTAAAATCTTGACACCAGAAAAAACAGTCTTGATGCCTACTCTCGAGGCAACATGCTCGCTTGATATTGGCTGCCCTGTTGAGGATTTCAGTAATTTTTGTGACCAGCATCCGGATCGCACAGTTGTTGTCTATGCAAATACTTCTGCTGCTGTGAAAGCTCGGGCAGACTGGGTGGTCACTTCTAGTATTGCGCTGGATGTTGTTGACTACCTTGATGGCTGTGGAAAAAAAATTCTTTGGGCTCCAGATAAATACTTAGGCAGCTATATTCAGAAAAAAACTGGCGCTGACATGTTGTTGTGGGATGGCAGCTGTATTGTGCATGAAGAGTTCAAGTTTCAAGGTATAGTCAGGCTAAAGAAAATATATCCTGATGCAGCATTACTTGTTCATCCGGAATCACCTGAAGCCATAGTTGAGATTGCTGATGTTGTTGGTTCGACTTCGCAGCTCATTAAGGCATCAGGTATTCTGCCGAACAAACAGATGATCGTAGCTACTGATGTTGGAATTTTTTACAAGATGCAACAGGCATGTCCTGGAAAAGAGTTAATTATAGCACCGACAGCAGGAGAAGGAGCTACTTGTCGTAGCTGTGCCAGTTGCCCCTGGATGGGAATGAATGACCTTAAAAACCTTATGGAATCACTGAAATTTAATCACAACGAAATCTGCGTAGAGGAAAATATTAGCCGAAAAGCAATGGCCTCTTTGCAGCGGATGCTAGATTTCCACAAGTAGCAGTTGTAGCTAGTTGCCCTGCAAGAGAATTGTCATAGATCTTTTATCCTCTCTTCTAGTATGTTTAATTTTTTAAGTTGTTGATCGATAACTAATATTTTTTTATAATCATGAATGAACAGCTTCTTGGCATAAGATAGCTGATCTCTGGCTTGGTCAAACACCCCGGTTAAAATAAAGTATTGAGCTCTAGCCATGTGAACTCCAGGTATGTTGCCTGCCAGTCCTCGAATTTCTGCAAGCAAAAACCATACCTCAGGGTTCTCTGAATGAGTTACTGCCAGTGAATCTAGTAGTGCTTCTGATTTAAGAAAATGATTGGATTTTAGATATGTTTCAGCAAGAGACATCCTTAATGGATAGCTTCCTGGTTGGTACTTTAATAGCTGGTTAGTTTTTTCAACAGCAAGGTCATATTTTTCTTGATGTCGGTAAAGCTCAATTTCAGCCATTTTGTAGTGCAATTGATTTGGTAGGACCTTTAGTAATTGATCGATTGCATCTTTAGCTTCCGAGTACCTACCTAGACTTATATAGGCAAGAGATGCTCCGTAGAGTGCAGCCTGGCTATTTTTTGAAAGATCTATTAATTCGTTTTTAAAATGATCAATAGATAGGCTGGGGTTATTGTTTATAGCAATAATTGCTCTGGCGCGTATTAAATGAAATTCAAGGTTATCAGAATATTCTTTTTTTGGTAGCTGGTTTAATCTATTCTTGGTATCTACAACGCGGTTTTCAGTGAGAGGGTGACTTCGTAAGAATTCCGGAACTTGACTCCCAGTATATCTTGTAAACTTAAGCATCGCCTCAAACATGGTAGACATGGCTTCTGGATCGATTCCAGCTGCAATCATTGTTTTTAAACCAAGCCTGTCGGCCTCGCGCTCATTCTGCCGGCTATAACGTAAGCTTTCATTTCTTCCCATAGCTTGAGTTGCAGTGAGGCCGGCCATGCCGGCATCACTGCCTATTGTTGCTGCTAAGACTAAGCTGGCGAGCAAACCTGCCATGTTGGCTACTTGATTTTTTTTTCGGCTTTCTAGGCGGCGCGCAAAATGTCTTTGACTAAGATGAGCGATTTCATGCGCAAGGACCGAAGACAGCTGGGCCTCTGATTCTGCAAAGAGAAACAAGCCTGTATGAACCCCAATAACTCCGCCAGGTACAGCGAAAGCGTTTAATGTGGGGTTGTTGACAACTATTAACTCTAATCGACGATCTTGCAGCTGACTGCGAGATGCCAGCCTGTAAGTGAGTTGCTCTAAATAATTGGTCAATAAGGGGTCATGGTGTTCGTTGATTCTGCTGCGATAGGCTTTAAGCCAGGCTCGACCAAGCTCGTATTCTTTTTGTTGAGAAATACTACCAGAGGAAGTGTCGCCTAGCAGTGGAAGTGTTATGTTAGCACTTTTAATGGGTGCGCTCATGAGCATTAGGGCTAATAAAGTTAGCACTGAATGGTGTAAATTTTTAATCAATAGCGATAGCTGGATCATTGGGGTTTTTTTATGTCCGGTATTTTTTATAGTGCCACTGTAAGTTTAAGATTAAATGGATAACACTGAGTACATTTTAGCCTTAAGAGCATAAAGGTGTCGAAAATTTTATTCGATGCTCTTGTGGCCTGATCATTGATCTCGTAATCTATGCTGACTAGCATCTATCGACAAGCTTGGAGTTCTGAATGTTAAAAGTACTTGGAAGTTGGGTGAATCGCTACTTTGGAGAAGAAGAGGCGGTTTTATTGACGGCATTACTGGCCATTATCCTCGTGGCGCTAATAACCTTGGGTGAAATACTCGCTCCTTTTATTGCAGCTCTTATATTTGCATTTCTTCTGCAAGGGGGGGTTAATCGCTTGGTTCTTTGTCGTGTTCCTAGAAGAGTTGCGGTGATTATCATTTTTTTGCTTTTTGTAGGGATTTTTTCTGCTGTTTTGGTTGTTCTTTTACCGCTAATAGGTCGTCAGGCCCTAAATTTAGCAAACAAAGTTCCCGTCATGTTTGAACATTGGCAAAGCATGCTGCTAGTGTTGTCTGAGCAGTTCCCAGAAATTTTTTCTGCAAGCCAAATAAAAGATATATTAAGCCAGACTTCGAAGGAATTAGGTGGTATCGCTCAGCACTTGGTGAGCTTCTCATTAAATACTTTCCCTAGTATTCTCGCCCTTATTTTGTATGCAATCTTAGTCCCTTTGTTGGTTTTTTTTATGCTAAAAGATAAAGATCAACTTTTAAAGTTTACATCTAGTCTTTTGCCTTCAAAACGCCCTATGATGTGGAAAGTTTGGCATGAGATGAACGTTCAAATGGCTAATTATGTGCGCGGAAAAGCTATTGAAATATTAATTATCGGGTTTGCTAGCTACGCTTCATTTTTAGCTCTTGGCTTGAATTATGCTGCCTTGCTAGCCTTGTTGGTTGGTTTTTCTGTCGTCGTGCCTTTTATTGGCGCTTTACTGGTGACAATCCCAGTCGCAATGGTTGCTTACTTTCAATGGGGCTGGGGTGGCGATTTGTTTTTATTGCTAGGTGTTTATGCGATTATTCAGGGGTTAGATGGGAACGTGCTGGTGCCCTTGTTATTTTCAGAAGCCGTTAACTTGCACCCAGTAGCAATTATACTGGCTGTGATAGTATTCGGGGGATTTTGGGGTCTTTGGGGCGTATTTTTTGCAATTCCTTTGGCGACTTTAGTGAAAGCCCTTTATGGCGCATGGCCTCGCTCTGCATCAGTAGTTCCTGGATCATAGTAACTATAAATTTTTCAGCTTGTATGGATTTCGATGAGAAAAATATTATTAATATATGTATGCAGTCTGCCACTGATCATTTTTCACAATCAGACGTTAGGGCTGTCACTTTCTTTTGGTAGTCTGACTGGTGGAGCGCAAGCCCATCAAGTTGAGATCGAAAAAAGTGAAACTGATGAGTCCAAGTATCGCTATATAATACTACCCAACCAGATGCAGGTGTTGTTGATTGCTGATAGCAGCTCTGATAAGGCTGCAGCCTCTCTTGACGTGTTTGTAGGAAGCTCGCATGATCCAATAGAGCGCCAAGGTTTGGCACATTTCCTAGAGCACATGCTATTCTTGGGGACAGACAAGTATCCGGACCCCGATGAGTATCAATCTTATGTTAATCAGCACGGAGGTCAGCATAATGCTTATACTTCATTTGAGCACACTAATTACTTCTTTGATATAAACCCGACCAAGTTTGAGTCAGCACTGGATCGTTTCGCACGCTTCTTTGTAGCCCCTTCCTTTGATACCGAATACATTAATCGAGAGATGAATGCTGTGCATTCAGAATATATGGCACGGATAAGAAATGATTATCGTCGTCAAAGAGATGTCTTTTCTCAAATAGTAAATCCTGACCACCCTGCAGCAAAATTTAGTGTGGGCAATTTGAAAACTTTATCCGACACCAAAGACAATCTTGTACGAGATGATTTACTAGCTTTCTATAAAGAGCATTATTCTGCAAATCGAATGGCTTTAGTGGTTCTTGCTCCTCAGACATTAGATGAGATGGAGCTAATGGTTAGATCTAAGTTTGAAGAAGTAAATAACTATAAGACTTTGCAGCCAAAGCACGGACAACCATTATTTGGGGCGGACTCCCTTCCTCTACTTCTTTCTCTTCGGCCTATTCAAGAGTTACGAGAGTTAACTGTTACGATCCCTTTGCCTGCTATGCAAGGCTATTATCGAGAAAAGCCGTTGAGTTACATTGCCAACCTTATTGGTGATGAGGGGGAAGGTAGCCTATTGTCCTTGCTAAAAGAAAATGGATGGGCGGAAGCATTGAGTTCAGGGGAGGGTCTCTCTGATATAAGCGGCACCTCTTTTGATATCACGGTCGGATTGACACCTAAAGGAGTATCAAGCTGGAAACAGGTGGTTGAATTAATTTTTCAGGAAATAGAGTTAATTTCTCAAAAAGGGGTAGAGGAGTGGCGCTGGTTAGAGCAGAGCGTCTTATCTAATGTCGCCTTTCGCTATAAAGAGCTGAGTAGTTCGATCCATCGTGTTAGTCGATTATCCAAACAGCTACATGAGTACCCCCCCGAGGATGTGATACGTGGTCCTTATCTTAATAATACCTATAATCCTGATCTCATTACTCGAATATTGAAAATGATGACGCCTCGCAATGCGCTAGTTACTGTGATGGCTCCGGAGGCTGCAATCGAAAAAACCTCGATGCTTTATCAGGTGCCATACAAGCTAGAGGCTCTTCCGGATATAAAGAAAAAAGACGTTTTGAAGTCCCTGCAACTCCCATTACCAAACAAATTTATTCCTAGTAGCTTTGAAATTAGATCATCAGATAAAATATCACCTGCAGGTAACCCAGTACTGTTTGACGCAGAAAATTACCGTCTTTGGTATTATCTGGATTCTCATTACCAAGCACCCAAAGCTCAATTTTATGCTTCGGTGAAAACACGAACAATAAAAAGTGCATCTGAGGCCGCAATGGTAGATTTGTACTTACGACTGGTAAACGAAAGACTTAACGAATCTAATTATGCCGCAACCCTTGCAGGGTTGCGTTACGGCGTTTACAGGCAAGGTGATAGCGTGGATTTTTTTGTTAGTGGTTTTGATAATAAGCTGTCTTTTTTGGTGAAAGAGGTCGCTAAAGGTTTATTGGCACCGATACATGACGAAAAAAAACTTAAACAGCGAATGCATGGGAGGCTTCAGGGTTATCACGCCAGACCTGAAAGTCCTTTATTGGCGCGATTAAGGAAAGAATTAATTCGAGAATGGCTAAATAATGAAAAGCAATCACCGTATAAACAGTTACTTTTGAAGGCAGGCGGTCTTCTTGATCCGGCATCATGGGGCCCGGAGCAGCTTGCTGATGCCTTATCAGACTTTAATGAAGGTAAATTTATTGAATTTATTGATCAGTTGTACGTAGGATCTACTGTCGAGCTTCTTGCAAGCGGTAACATTGATTCAGCTCATGCTAAATCAATTGCTAGCAATATAGGACAGTATTTCGAAGTAAAGAGCCCCGATGGTTGGCTAGATCAAAAAGTTTTTAAAGTTGCCATTGGAGAAAAATTGCAAGTACATCTCGCAATGGAGCACGATGATTTTGCCATTCTTCGTTATTACCAAGGCCGCAGCGACAGTGTAAAAGAAGCTGCTGGGATGATTTTGTTAAAGCAGCTAATGAGTTCAGATTTTTTTCATGAATTACGTACGGAGCAACAGCTTGGCTATATAGTAGCTGTAGTAGATAGAACAGTTGATAGAGTCCCTGGTATTGGGTTATTGGTACAGTCCCCTAAAGTTATAATTCCTGATTTGGAAAAATCGATTGATGATTTCTTGCTAAGCTTTTTTAGGAAGCTTAAAGTTATGTCTCGAGAAGAATTTGAGGGACATAAGGAAGCAGTACTTTTGAGGTTGCGAGAAAAACCTAAGAGTTTAACTGAGCATTCATCTAGGCTTTGGGGGAGCATAAATATGCATGATTATAGCTTTAGTCATCGAGATGCTCTGATGTTGGCCGTGAAGCAGCTAACCTATGCTGAGGTTTTCGGTCTGTATGGTTTTCTAATGGTTGGATCTGGGTATTCATTACAGCTGGACAACAGCCCAGGACCTGCGTTTAACGAACAACAGTTTAAGAAAGATAGAAAAACTTTTAGTCTCCCCACCAATATTATAAATACACATGAATAGCTTGAATCGTGTGGTCGTATTTATATTAAGTAATCGAAGGAAATCTCATGACGAGTAGCCAGATAATTCAACGTAATTTTTTAGAGCATGCTCAATCAATAGAAGCTACCAAAGATGCTCTTTCTGGGCTTATTTCAATAGCTAGCAAAGTTCTCGCGCAATCCTTGTTGAACGGGGGTACAGTTTTCTGGTGCGGAAATGGTGGCAGCGCTTCAGATAGCCAGCATATGGCAGCAGAGTTGGTTGGTAGGTTTAAGAAGAATAGGCGTCCATTGCGCTCAATTTCTCTCAATGCTGATACATCAATTCTTACGTGCGTAGCAAATGATTTTTCATATGAAAATATTTTTTCTAGACAACTCGAAGCGTATGGCCGTTCTGGAGATATCTTGGTAGGGATTAGCACTTCAGGTCAAAGCGAGAATATATTGAAAGCGCTTAAGGCTGCAAAAGATATGGGTATTACTACGATTGGCTTGCTAGGCAAAGGTGGTGGCGATGCTTTGTCTCAGGTTGACCACGCTTTAGTTGTCCCGTCAGACACAACAGCTAGGGTTCAAGAGGCGCATATTCTGATCGGGCATATTCTTTGCGAGTTGATTGAAATAGAGCTAGGGATTTCGTGAATTTTTTTGCTTGATACCAGGCCTATATTTACATTTTTCGCTAAATCAGAGGCTAGGAGAATTTTTAGGTCTTCTTTTTCCTGCGGATTCCTTTGCTGAGCCACCTGAGCCATCAAGACTTAGCTTCATAGGTTGTTGTTTTACACGCACCTTATGCTTTAAGTGTTGGAATATATCATTTGGCATACCCTCTGGTAGCTCAACGGTGCTGTGTTCATCATGCAGCTTAATACGTCCGATATTTTGTCCTTCAATGCCTGATTCGCTTGCAATGGCCCCAACGATATCTTTTGGCATAACACCTTGATTTTTACCCACTTCCATCCGGTAAGTCACCATTGCTATACCGCTATTTGAACTACGATTTTTTCCAGAATCTACTCGTTTCTTGGATTGTTCAGAGCGTTCAGGCCTGGAGCGATTAGATTTGGCATGCGTCTGTCTGTCACTAAATGTGGCATCTAAGGAAGGCATATCTGGAAAAAGTGGGCGTTCTTGTTGCAGTTGAGACGCAAGGCCTGCAGCTATATCAGATATTGATACAGCATTATCTTCACATAATGTATGTAAAATTTCTTTGAAGCGCTCAAGATCCTTGGCATTCAGGCTCTGTAAGACTCGCTCCTGAAATTGCTGTATACGCTGACCACTAACCTGATCTCCGGTCGGAAGTCTCATTGGGGTAATTTTTTGGTTTGTCGATTTTTCTATTGAGTGAAGCAAGCGACTCTCTTTGGGTGCAACAAATAAGATTGCTTTACCATCACGCCCAGCTCTTCCAGTTCGACCTATACGATGGACATAGGCCTCATTATCATACGGAATGTCATAATTGATTACGTGGCTTATACGCTCAACATCTAAACCTCTAGCAGCCACGTCAGTGGCTACAACGATGTCTACTTGACCTTTTTTTAACCGATTTACAGTACGCTCACGCAGTATTTGACTGAGATCACCATTAAGAGCGGCAGCTGAAAATCCTCTAGCTGCAAGTTTTTCAGCGACCTCCAGTGTGGCAGATTTTGTCCTAACAAAAATCAACATACCATCAAATTCTTCTACCTCTAGTATGCGCGTAAGGGCCTCCATTTTTTGGTGGCCCTTGACTGTAAGATAAAATTGCGTGATGCGTTCAACAGTTTTTGTTTTTGATACAATGCTGACTTCTTTGGCGTCACCAAGGTATTTTTTGACAACTCTACGTATAGTTGGCGGCATTGTGGCTGAAAACAAGGCTCTTTGGCATGCATCAGGGGTCTCAGCTAAAATAGTTTCAACATCGTCGATGAAGCCCATCCGGAGCATTTCATCAGCCTCATCTAGAACTAAAGCATTAAGCTGATTCAGCACTAAGCTACGTCGTCGAATATGATCAAGTATCCTTCCAGGAGTACCTACAATTACCTGCGCTCCTCGCTTTAATCCACGTAGCTGAGTACTCATATCTTGGCCGCCATAGATAGGCAGCACATGAAATCTCTTTAGATGCCTAGCATAGGTTTGAAACGCCTCTGCCACCTGAATTGCAAGTTCTCGAGTAGGTGTGAGCACTAGGATTTGAGGAGTTTTCTGGTCGCTATTGAGACGACTCAGTAAAGGTAAGGCAAAAGCCCCAGTTTTCCCAGTACCTGTTTGAGCGACACCAAGTAAGTTTTCCCCATTAAGTAATATTGGAATACTTTGTGCCTGAATTGGAGATGGTTGTTCATAGCCTAGCTGCTTGACGGCCTTAAGCACTGAGTCGGCAATGCCCAATGATTCGAAATCGGGGGGTAGCATATAAATGAAACCTGTTTTGCTTTGAATTTTACAATCAGAAAGTGAGATTAAGTAAGGTGTTTGAGTATACGCCTATCCTTTTGAGGGAGAAAGGATTTTTGTGGATCATGGCGCAGTATAATGGCTGAGTCTTATGGGGGTTGGCGCTACATTATGTAATAGTCCCTGTGGTCCTCATTCTTTTTGCGCCTTTCGCTAGGGGTTCTTTCTTGGTCGCATTCAATTTTGCTAGCCTGCTATCAATAAGATTTTTTAATGCAATTAACATTCCTGTGACAATAAATGCACCTGGCGGCAGCACTAGTATTAAAAATCCATATCCTTCACCAAATAAGTTGATACTCCAGTTGGCTGCAATAGGACCAAACAGCAAATCCATGTTAGCGAAAATTGTTCCGACCCCAAAAATTTCACGTATTGCTCCAATAACAAGTAATACTATTGCAAAGCCCAACCCCATCATTAGCCCATCTAATGCTGATGCTACAATGGTATTTTTGCTTGCAAAGGCTTCAGCTCTTCCCAGAATTGCACAATTGGTGACGATTAAGGGAATAAATATGCCTAGTATTAAATACAGCTCATAGGTGAATGCCTTCATGAGCAACTCGGTACAGGTTGTAAATGTCGCTATGATCATTACGAAAGCTGGAATTTTTACAGCGTCTGATATTTGTTTTCTTATTAAGGAAACGGCTGTATTTGAGCCAACTAGGACTAGCATGGTGGCAAGACCCAATCCTAACGCATTTACTACGCTGCCTGTCACAGCTAGAAGCGGACACAGCCCTAAAAGCTGTACAAGAGCAGGGTTATTTTTCCAAAGTCCGTTAGTAGTTATTTCCTTGTAGGGGATATCAGCCATTAATTATCACCTCTATTGGTAGGGCATCTTTTTTTGGATTGCCTAATTTGGCTGCTTCCAAGAGCCTCGCCTTGTCTTGCTTAAAGTATTGGAGCGTTTTCAATACTTGTGTGATGACTGCACGGGGGGTAATGGTTGCTCCAGTAAGTTGATCGAAGTTGCCTTTGTCTTTTTTTACTTTCCAGAGTTCTGGTTTTGGGTTGATTAAGGATCTTCCATCAAAGCCAAGAATCCAATCATTTTTTTTGAGATCTATTTTATCACCAAGCCCTGGTGTTTCATTGTGGGAAATTACCCTGACGCCCGCGATAGTTCCATCTATATTTATGCCGACTAACATTTGAATCTTTCCGCTATAACCATCTGGTGCAATAGCAGGAATGATAATTGCAGTAAGCTTATTGTTGCTACGCGCAAGATTTATTTCCCCATCCTTTATTCCCAAGGTAGATAAGTACTCTTCAGGAACCTTAATGACATCTGCCAAAATATCGTTGTCATGCCTTGCTAGTGGAACAATTTCAAGTAGCGCTCGCTTGGCAACCTCTCGCTTAGCTTCAGCAATGCGATCTTTCGTGCCCTCGTAGGTAAATGAGAGAAGTGTCGCTGTTGTTAAGGCAAAAATACCCAGAACAAGACTGTTAGATCGGATAGATTTACCTAGCATCACTTTGGTCCTCTTTCCGTTTCTTGTTAGCTTTAACTCCAGACTTACTATACCCATAAGTTCGCGGCATAGTGTAGTTATCTATCAATGGCGCAGCAAAATTCATTAGAAGTACAGCAAATGCAATAGCGTCTGGATAACTTCCCCAGCTGCGAATGATGAAAATCAATACACCGATAAGCGCCCCATAGATGAGCCTGCCTTTATTGCTGGTAGCTGATGTGACTGGATCTGTGATGATAAAAAAAGCACCAAACATAGTTGCACCACTCAGCAGGTGAAATAATGGCGAACCAAGACTTGAAGAACTTCCGCTGTCATAGAAAATAACCGAGCATAAGGCTAGCGACAGCAACATTCCCAGTGGCGCATGCCAAGTAAATATTTTTCGATAGAGTAAAAATAATCCACCGAGTAGAAATCCAATATTTACCCATTCCCAGCCAAGACCTGCCCATGTTCCTTGGCTAAAAAAGATCTCTTCTTTATAGAATTGGTCTACTAGTAGACCAGTATTTTGCTTAAAGGTGTCTAGCGGCGTTGCTGCTGTATATGCATCTATAGCTCCAGATGCAGTTTCGGATACGCCTGATAAGGTATCAGGATTCAGTAAAGGTAAAACAATTTGTATTGAATGCCATAATCCTGGAACTTGCATATCTGCAGGATAGAGCTCTGCTGGTGCTGGCCATGCAGTCATTTGCACTGGAAAAGATATCAACAGAACTACATAGCCAATCATTGCAGGATTGAACGGATTATAGCCAAGCCCACCATAAAGATTTTTGGCAACAATAATAGCAAAAGAGGTGCCAACTACAGCTATCCACCAGGGTGCTAGTGGGGGCAATGATATGCCCAAGAGTACAGCTGTTAAAATAGCACTGTAGTCTTTTAGGTAAAACATAACAGGACGCTTCCGCAGTCTTATTACAAGTGCTTCGCAGCCTATCGCTACCATGCATGAGAGAGCGACATTTATCAGAGAACCCCAGCCAAAAAATAATGTGAGTGCAAATAATCCGGGGATGGTTGCCAATATTACCAGCTGCATTACGCGCGCTGTATTTTGAGCGTTATGTGCATGTGGTGATGTGAATTTCAGCAAAGCCATGACTAATATCCGTTACGTTCTGATGTTTGATAGGCCAGCTTCAGCTGTCGCCAATTTCACTTTTAGTTTGTCAGCCGCAACAGTAAAAGCATCAATATGTTCTGACCCTTCAGTTTTGGCAATTTCCAATCTAGTGGTTGCTTTTTCTAGTCGAGCAGTCATGGAGTCTATCGTATTGCATAATTTTTCTTCATCAGAAAGACCAGTCTGAATGGTAGCTTTGGCTTGAGCCCTTGTAATAGCCTCGGAGGCAGAATCAGGTGTTTCTGAAGGATCCAGTGTAGTCATAGCCAGCCCATGGCTAGAGATGGCTTCAGCGAGTCGGATTCTGGCGTCCTCAACAGCTGCCTTAGCTTGCTTATACTGGTCACTAGTAACGCCCTCTTTTAACAACTCTAGTTTTTTCTGTGCAGAGCGCAGTTGGTCTTCAATTCTCGCAATACGGCGAGTGGACCTAGAATGTTGATCTTCCGGAGAAGATTTTTTGGCTTCAGCTCGATCCATGGCTGCTTGAATTATCCCTTCAGGCCCAGAAGTTTCCTTAGCCTGCGCTGCAGCTTTTAGACGGATATCTCGCTGGACTTTTTTTGCAAAAAATTCCTTTTCTTTACGATTTTTTTGAAATTCAAAACGCTGTCTGGCTCTATCAGCACTTACTTTTTCTTCAGCTTGTTTTTTCATTTCTCCTTTGCTGGCACGGTAGTATTGAACCAAAGGGATATTGCTAGGACAGACATAAGAACAAGCTCCGCACTCAATGCAGTCTGCAAGATTTTGTACTTCAAGTTTTTCGTAATTCTTTGACTGCGCATACCATAAAAGTTGCTGGGGTAGCAGGCTTGCTGGGCAGGCTTCTGCGCACAGACCACAGCGAATACATGCCTGGGCTGGCTGAGGAGAGGAAAATTCTTCTTCGCTGGGAGCAAGAATACAGTTGGTTGTTTTAATGACAGGGATGTCTAGATTTTCTAAAGCAAAGCCCATCATGGGGCCGCCAACAATTAATCGAGAGCAATTTTTTTCATTAAAGGCGTTATGTTTAAGCAGGTGACTAATAGGAGTTCCAATTAAGATCTCGTAATTTCTATTGATCGTACAAGCCTTGCCAGTCACTGTCGTGATACGAGAGATTAAAGGCTCTCCAAATACAATTGCTCGATATACAGCATAGGCTGTGCCCACATTTAGGCATGCGATTCCAATATCTGATGGAAGTCCTTTAGTGGGGACTTCTGTTCCAGTAAGAATTTGTATTAACTGTTTTTCACCACCTGAGGGATAGCGAGTTTTAAATGTCGCTAATTCAATAGTAGTATTTTTCAAGTAAGGTTTTAGTGCGGCATAAGCCTCAGGTTTGTTGTCCTCAATCCCTATTACAACTTCCTTAGGATTACCAAGGATATAGGATAATATTTCAATACCCTGAACAATGTCTTCTGGGCGCTCCCTCATCAGCATATCGTCTGAAGTTATGTAGGGCTCACACTCTGTGCCATTAAGGATTAATGTGGAGATAGGCTTTTGTGGGTTTAATTTTACAGCAGTTGGAAAACCTGCTCCTCCAAGCCCAGCCACCCCTGAAAGTCGTATTATCTCTAATAATTCTTCAGGGGCATGATCTCGGTAGTTGTTTGCCCCCTCATGGGTCATCCATTGATCTTTTCCATCAGGAATTAGCGTGATACAGTGTGCTGACATGCCCGATGGATGGGGGATAGGGTGATCGCTTATGTCGGACACCAGGCCTGATGTTGGAGCGTGGATACCTGTGCTTAGGACTCCCTTTGGGTTTGCCAATACCTGCCCCTTAAGAACTTTGTCTCCAATAGCAACGATTGCTTTAGATGGCACCCCAACATGTTGATTAAGAGGTATGATTAATTTTTCTGGCAAAGGGAGGGAGCCCACAGAGTCTTGTACAGACTGGTGCTTATTTTCTGGGGGATGCACTCCTCCAATGAGATTCCATATTTTTCTCATGGAGTATTTGCTCCGTTGGAATCAGATGTAATAATATTACTAGGCCTAGATGGTGCTAGTTGCTCCCCCACCGATGGGGGCATGCCCCATTTCCAGTCAGATAAGCCTTTCCTTACTGGAAGCATGTCTATGCAGTCTACAGGGCATGGATCGACACAAAGATCACAGCCTGTACATTCACTTACAATAACTGTGTGCATTAATTTTGCGGCACCCAGAATTGCATCTACTGGGCATGCCTGAATACATTTAGTGCACCCTATGCATTCGTCTTCACGGATATAAGCAATAGTTCTGGTGTCACTTTCTTCTCCATGCTCAGAATTTAGGTTAGGTGCGTCAACATCTAGCAGGTCAGCAATAGCATTAATGGTTGTCTGTCCGCCAGGCGGGCATTTATTTATAGTGTCTCCATCCGCTATGGCTTGTGCATAAGGCTTGCAGCCTGGATAGCCGCATTGCCCACACTGCGTTTGAGGGAGAAGCTTGTCAATTTGCTGGACAATTGGATCTCCCTCTACTTTGAATTTGATAGCAGCATAACCTAATATTCCGCCAAAAATAACTGAAAGGCCCGCTAAAGCTAACAATGCTGAGTACAAAGGGTGCTGGATAATAATATCGTACATTTCTCCCCCCTTATGCCAATCCACCAAAACCCATGAAAGCCAAAGACATTAATCCAGCAGTAATCATGGCTATAGCGGCACCTTTGAATGGCTCAGGAACATCAGCTACAGTAAGGCGTTCGCGCATGGCCGAAAACAATATCAACACTAAAGAAAAGCCCATTGCTGCACCGAAACCGTATAGTGTTGACTCTGATAATGTATGCGCTCTGGTGGTGTTCTGTAATGCCACCCCTAATACAGCGCAGTTGGTGGTAATTAGCGGTAAAAAAACCCCAAGCACTCGATAAAGCAAAGGACTACTTTTTTCAATAAACATTTTAGTGAACTGAACCACAACAGCAATGACTAAAATAAATGAGATGGTTTTAAGGTACTCGATATCCAATGGCACCAAGATCCAATTATTCACCATATAGCTAGACATGGCGGCAATTGTGAGTACAAAGGTTGTCGCTCCAGCCATACCAATTGCTGTCTCAAGCTTGCTTGATACGCCCATAAAAGGGCATAGGCCCAAAAACTGAACCAGAACAAAATTGTTCACAAATATAGTGCTAATTAAAATAACAGCAAATTCTTGCATTTTGTCTCATCTCAAGAGGTTATATATTATAGCTTCACGTGGTGTGCAACGAGCGTAAAATAATAATTTTCTTAGTATATGTTAGTCATAAGCTGTAGTTATTTCGCACCAAGGTGGAATTTACGTAATTCTTTGCCCTGGTTTTGCTCCACTGTCCGGCGATAGTAGGTATATCCCATCATTGTCACCAGCCGCTACAACCATTCCTTCAGATACGCCAAAACGCATTTTTCGTGGCGCTAGATTTGCAACTATAACTGTCAGTCTACCCTCTAGATCTTTAGGTTCGTAGCATGACCTTATACCAGAGAGAATGCTCCTTGTTTCGCTGCCAACGCTGACGGTGAGTTGAAGCAGTCTGTCGGCTCCTTCCACATAATCTGCTTTAGTAATAAGCGCCACTCTTAGATCAACTTTTACAAAGTCATCAAAATTAATTTCAGCTGCTATTTTTTCTATTGACGCTGATTCAATTTTTGTCTTTGAAGTCATATGTTCTGATACCTTTTTTTGTTGATCCAAATGAGCAGTAACGAGCGCATTGTTCGCTGTAAGCATAGAGCTTATTTGACTCTGTTCAATTCTTTGCATTAGGGGTTTAAACGTATTTATTTTATGATTAATGAGCGGTTGAGATAGCCCACTCCAGCTCAATTTTTCATTGAGAAACTCTTCAACAATTTCAGACATGGCTGGCAATACAGGCTTAAGATAGATCATTAAAGCCCTAAACATGTTAATCCCAAGAGAGCAGATATCCAATACCGCTTGTCTTTGCTGAGGGTTCTTAGCTAGTTTCCAAGGCTCCTTAAGAGCAATATATTCGTTGGCCGCATCTGCTTGGGCCATGATTTCCCTCATAGCTTTACCAAATTCACGATTTTCGTAGTGGTTGGCGATACTTTCTGCTGCGCCAGTTATTTGAAGCCACAGCGATTCATCTTCAACTGTAGTAGAGAGGACCCCGTCATTTCCTTTGGTAATAAAGTTTGAGCAGCGACTAGCTATGTTTACTATCTTTCCTATTAGGTCGCTGTTAACTTTCTGCATAAAATCATCTAGATTTAAGTCGAGATCATCTACTCCAGCAGAAAATTTGGATGCGAAATAATAACGTAAATATTCTGGATTTAAGTTCTGAAGGTAGCTTTGGGCTGTAATAAATGTACCTCGAGATTTGGACATTTTTTTACCGTTTACCGTTAAGAATCCATGGACACAAATTTTGGTGGGAGTTCGAAAATTTGCGCCACGCAGCATCGCAGGCCAGAACAAAGCATGAAAATTGATAATATCCTTACCGATAAAATGATATAGCTCAGCGCTAGATTCCTTATCCCAAAAATCTTCAAATTTAAGATTTGATCGATCACATAAGTTTTTAAAACTGGCCATATAGCCAATCGGTGCATCCAGCCAAACATAAAAATACTTCCCTGGTGCACCAGGGATCTCAAACCCAAAGTAAGGTGCATCGCGACTTATATCCCATTCGTGTAATCCTGAAATGAGCCATTCATTTAGTTTGTTGGCTACTTCGTTCTGAAGATGTCCGTCACGAGTCCATTTTTTCAAAAATTCTGAAAATTCTGGAAGCTTGAAAAAATAATGCGTAGATGTTTTTTCTATGGGGGTTGCCCCAGAGATAGTTGAAACTGGATTTATTAAATCAAGAGGTGAGTAAGTTGCCCCGCATGCCTCACAGTTATCACCGTACTGACCTTCTATTTTGCATTTTGGGCATGAGCCTTTAATGTAGCGATCCGAAAGAAACAGGTTTTTCTCTGGGTCGAATGCTTGGATAATTTCACGAACAGCAATATGTCCGCTGTCGCGTAAACGATTATATATAAGCGCTGAGAGCTCTCTATTCTCTTTTGTGTGAGTAGAGTAATAGTTATCAAACTGAATCAAGAAGCCCTGAAAATCTTCCTCATGTTCAGTATGAACTTGAGCGATTAATTCTTCAGCAGTAACACCCAGCTCTTCAGCCTTGAGCATTATGGCTGTACCATGGGCATCATCAGCGCAGACATAGTAACATTCGTGGCCGCGCATTTTTTGAAAGCGCGTCCAGATGTCTGTTTGGATGTACTCTACTAGGTGCCCAAGATGTATTGGCCCATTGGCATAGGGTAGCGCGCTTGTAACAAGAATTTTTCGACATTCAGTCGTTTTTTTTGGCATTATGTTTGGCTGTTATTTTTTGTCATTTGCATGCATGCTAAAAATTTATTGACTTAGCAAGTGGTGCATACTTGTATAATTTAAAGTGCGCTATATTACTTAGGCGGTTAATTGTAACGGTTTCCCCCTAGATTTTCATTAGTTTTAAGAGGATTTGAGATGGCTGAAGGTGATATCCAGGAGGGCCTTATAGGGGTCAAGCATGTGATTGCTGTTGCATCTGGTAAAGGAGGCGTTGGCAAGTCGACTACAGCAGTTAACCTAGCCCTTGCGTTATCGGCAGCTGGAAATAGAGTTGGTATTGTTGATGCTGACATCTATGGCCCCAGTTTACCATTAATGCTTGGTGTTTCAGAAAATGCAAGACCTGGAATAGTCCAAGAAAAATTCTTTGTGCCTTTAGAGACATTGGGCTTGAAGTCTATGTCTATAGGATACTTGATGACAAAAGACACGCCAGTAGTTTGGAGAGGTCCAATGGCTAGTGGCGCATTGTTGCAAATGCTGACCCAAACCATTTGGGGTGAATTGGATTACCTGGTAGTAGATATGCCGCCTGGCACGGGAGATATTCAGCTGACATTGGCGCAAAAAGCGCAGCTGTCTGGTGCAGTGATTGTTACCACGCCTCAGGATGTTGCTCTGTTGGATGCTCGAAGAGCTATTGAGATGTTTGATAAAGTCAACATCCCCGTGCTTGGTATTATTGAAAATATGGCAGTTCATGTTTGTAGTCAATGCGGGCATCACGAACATATTTTTGGGAAAGATGGAGCCCAGATAGTCGCGTCTGAGTATAGTGCGGAGGTTTTAGGTGTGCTGCCTCTTTCCATGGATATTCGCCAACGGGCCGACGAGGGGGAGCCTTCTGTGTACTTTGATCCTGAATGTTCTGAGAGTCTTGTGTATCGAGATATCTCACTCAAAATAATCACTGTGCTGGCAAATACCGTATCTCATAATGGCCCAGAAATTATTATTGAGTAACTTCTAGCTGGATACTTTGATCAAGCCGACCAAAAAGGTATTATGCAGAACTTTTGTTATCAAATAATTTTGGGAAGTTAGGCACTATGAGCATTAAGTCCGATAAATGGATCACGCAAATGTCGCTGGAAGAGGGAATGATTGAGCCATTTGTTGGTAGACAAGTGCGCCAGCCTAATCCTAGTGGCGAAAAAGTTATCTCTTATGGTGTCTCGAGCTATGGGTATGATGTTCGGTGTGCTGATGAGTTTAAAATTTTCACAAATATCCACTCAAAGACGGTTGATCCTAAGCATTTTGATGAAGATGCTTTTGTTGATATAAGAGGCGACTACTGCATCATACCTCCTAATTCTTTTGCGCTAGCGCGCACGATAGAGTACTTTCGAATTCCGAGAAATGTGTTGACCGTATGCTTGGGTAAATCTACTTATGCACGTTGTGGAATTATAGTTAATGTGACCCCTTTGGAGCCAGAGTGGGAGGGTCACGTCACCCTAGAGTTTTCCAACACAACCAGTTTGCCCGCAAAAATTTATGCAAATGAAGGAGTGGCTCAAATGTTGTTTTTTGAGTCCGATGAAATTTGTGAGGTTTCTTATGCGGACCGGGGAGGAAAATATCAGGGACAGACTGGAGTTACTTTACCTAAGGCGTAGTGAAACTATCTAATCCTTTGCCTGCTAGCATGCCGCTTTCTAATAACATTTTATTGTCACTCCCACCTGCTTCATGATGCCATAGCTGAATTAGCATGAAATTCCAGCGAGGAGCAAACCATAAAAACGTCTCTCTGTTGCTCCCCTCGCGTATTTTTCTAATTTTTAGTGTATTGATTTCTCCTAAGGGTGTCTCAAGCGCCTCTTCCCCCAGAATTTCAAAACGATAGACCTTTATTTTTCCTTTTTTGATTACAGGGTAACTCAAAGAAGTGACACCATTAATCAAGTCACTTTGTAGTTTTATCTGGTAAGTGAGATGGTTAAAATGAGCATTACTTAGTAAAATTTGACGCTTCTTTTTTTTGCTTTCATAGCTAGCAATACCGATAGTTTGCTCATAGAGCAATAGCTCTTTTTTCTTTAGGCCAAATATGTTGCGCGTAGCTTGATATTTCAATTCAACAATAGCGCCATGAGCATCTATTTCAAAAATTGCTTGTTCGCTTATATCGCTAACCATATTTTTTGCGGTTGTGTTTAGCGTGTAGGCCATTGCTTTGCGTGTTAAATTTCGGTTGACCTTCACATCCATCCCATTGTATGAGCTAGAATAAATGAGATTGTAGGGTGTCAATGCAAGAGGATTAATCTCCCCTGTATCAGCTTTAGCATATGCGGCGGAATACAGACTAACGCAGCATAATATACATATGCTGAGATTATGCCTCTTTGAGGCAAGATGAAACCTAGAGTTGGCTTGGTCCATCAACCTTTGGCTTTTAATTAAATGTGTAGATTTTTGCAGAATACAAGAAAGAAACGATTTCAGCATACAATATTATTTCTCCGTTGTAGTGTCAGTGAAAGTTAGGCCATGTTTAGGTAATGTCACTGAGTCTAGGTAAGCTTTTCCATCAACCAAAGACAGTCGCCCTGCGCAGAACCATTGGACTGCCAAGGGGTAAATTTGATGCTCTTTTGCTAGAACACGGCGAGCCAATACCTCTGCACTGTCATCCTGATAGATCGGCACCTCTGCCTGAAGAATAGAGGGTCCTCCATCGAGCTTGCTTGTGACAAAATGCACTGTAGCTCCAGTATTTAAATCACCAGCATCAATTGCTTTTTGGTGCGAATGAAGGCCGGGGTATTTAGGTAGTAAAGATGGGTGTATGTTCAGGATGCGTCCATCAAAATTTTCAACAAATTTTGATGTAAGAATACGCATAAAGCCTGCCAAAATAACCAGATCTGGCTTGTAAATTTGGATCTCTCTGCTCAATGCTTGATCAAAATTTTCCCTACTTAAAAATTGGAGATTGTCTATGACCACATTCTTGATGCCCGCGTCGTCAGCACGCTTTAGCCCTAGAGCCTCAGGCTTATTGCTAATGACTGCAGCTATGTCAGCCTCAATCACTCCATCATTTACTGCATCTATAAGTGCCTGTAAATTGCTGCCGCTGCCAGATAACAAAATAACCAATCTAGATCTGCGTCCTGTAGTCATGCTCTAGAGTCCCTTTAGCACGACTTTTTCATCATCATCTTCGGCGTGAACTATGCTGCCAATAATAAATGCTTCTTCCCCTGCAGAATGAAGTATATCTAGTGCTGTTTGACTTTCTGCGTTTGATACACAAATAATCATTCCAATGCCGCAGTTAAAGGTGCGATACATTTCTATAGGGTCAATATTGCCATTTTTTTGAAGCCAATCAAACACAGGCGCTTGCTCCCAGCTTTTAGTGTTAATAACTGCTTTAGTGTTTTTTGGCAACACTCTGGGAATATTTTCTAGAAGCCCTCCACCAGTTATATGCGCAATAGCATGAACTTTTATATGGGTATTTTTTACTAAAGCTAAAATCGATTTTACATAAATATGAGTTGGAGCTAGCAACACTTCTCCCAATGGAACTCCGTCAATGAATTCGTTTTTAATGTCGGTATTCGAAATTTCAATAATTTTTCGAACTAAGGAGTAGCCGTTGGAGTGAAGACCACTAGAAGCAAGTCCGATTAAAGTGTCACTCTCGCAAGTATTGGTACCATCAATGATTTCAGATTTTTCTACTATGCCAACACAGAAGCCAGCAAGATCATAATCTCCTTCTTTATACATTCCTGGCATCTCTGCAGTTTCCCCACCTACTAGCGAACAACCAGCAAGTTTGCACCCTTCACCTATACCGGAGACTACAGACGCCGCTACATCAATGTTTAATTTTCCAGTAGCATAGTAGTCGAGAAAAAATAGTGGTTCAGCCCCGCAAACCAAGAGATCGTTTACGCACATTGCAACCAAGTCAATACCAATAGTGTTGTGGATCTCGAGGTCCACAGCTAGCTTTAGCTTGGTTCCGACACCATCGGTTCCAGAAGCAAGAACAGGTTCCCTGTACCCGCCTGGTAGGTTAAATAGAGCGCCAAACCCGCCTAGTCCTGACAAAACCTCTGGTCGTCGAGTATCTTTTGCCACGTGTTTAATGCGTTCCACAAGAGTATTTCCAGCATCTATATCTACACCGGCATCTTTGTAGCTCAGAGAGGGAGTATTTTCGTCATGCATTGCTTCTGACCACCTTAAGTTGGTTGTGTTGCTGTTCAGCACCTAGTTTTTACTAATTTTTTCAGTAAAAAGAATTAACAGATAGGTTATTTTATATTAAAACAAGGGAACTGACAGTCAGATAATGCGTCTATCTGCACTCTACTGATACAATTATGTTATGAATTTTTTTTCTTTCTTCAAAAATATGCTAGCTTGGCTTTCTATGATGGTCTTTTTTTCTGCTTATGCGGGTGCTGATATCGTAGCTAATCTTCATGGAGTTATAGTGCCTGTGGCCAATCAAGGCGACAAGGAAAGATTGAAAGCTATGAGTACTGGCCTGGAGTCGATATTAGTAAAAATTACAGGTGAAAGCCAACCCCTGGGAGGCCTAGTTCACCCTAGTTCTGAAAGCCTTGTGGCAGATTTTTCTTATGTGGGCTATGTCGATCCGCTGCAAACTAAGAACGCAAATTCGGGACTTGGCATTAGTTTAAATTATGATCCTTCTGGGGTTGAAAAATTGATACAAAAATATCAATTAAAAATTTGGCCGGCTGACCGACATTCTTTGCTCGCCTGGATTGTCATTGAAGATCCAGTAGAAGGAATTCGCTTTATGACACAGAAGGAATTTCCTGAGGCGACAGAAGCATTACGGACACTTATGGATAACAGGGGTGCGCCATTAGCTTTTCCTCTGCTAGACTTGAAGGATACCAAAAATTTTTTTGAAGTGGATGTTTGGGATCTCGACCAAAAGAAACTTTCGATAGCCTCCGATCGCTATATTGCCAAATCTTGGGTCGCAATGCGCCTATTCCAGAGGTCTTCTGGTCAATGGAGCGCCTCCTGGGCTTTCTCAGCGAATAATTCTATTGAATTAAAACACACAATGGCGAATAGCTTACCGAAATTGTTCGGCAAAATTGTACCTCATATTGTCGATACGCTGGCTTCTCGGTATTCCTATACTCCCAAAGAAAACACTGAGAAAGTAATCCTCCAGCTTCAGAGTATAAATGATTACGCCTCACTTAGAGAGGCAATGAGTTATCTGGAGTCTTTGGAGGTGGTTCGCGACTTGAGGATAAAAATTGTTGACCAGGACAGAGTTAGCTTGGAGCTTCATATGGAGGGTGAGGAGTTTCTATTGCTGGAAGCTTTTAGAAGGGATCGACGAATAAAAGAAAATGCTAATAATTTTAAAGGTCCTGCCCTTCTTGTTGATATTGAAAAGCGGGGAGCGACATTTTTACCCAAACGGCAATTGCAATTTACATGGCAGGGTCGCTAGTGTCAAAGCAGCTTACTTTAAATATTAAACTGAATGATGACGCTACCTTTGAGAACTTTTTTTTAAAGGACAATAGCTACAATTACACTGCAGTTGAAGTCCTTAGAAACCAGCTTCTTTCCCATGATAATCCTGTTGTTTATCTTTGGGGTGCACACGGGAGTGGCGTCTCCCATTTATTGCAAGCCAGTTGCCATAAGGCTTTTTCGCAAGGGCTGTCATCTCAATATTTATCATTGTCTGAATTTTTAGATTACTCGCCTGAGGAATTGCTGGGTAAGCTGGAAGGCGTATCGCTAGTTTGTCTTGACAACATTCAGGCAATTTCAGGAAAAATTGGCTGGGAGAAGGCGTTATTTAATTTATACAACCGCATTAGAGATTCAGGTGAATTTTTATTGCTGGGTGCGGGCTGCTCTGTCCGAGAGTTGTCATTAAAGCTCCCTGATTTGCAGTCTCGCTGCAGCTCAGCTCCTGTATTTCAGCTTTCCATGTCGGACGATAGCGATAAATTAAAAATTCTTCAATTTCGTGCTCTACGTAGAGGAATGAAGCTGAATGATGATGTGGCTAAATATATGATTGTTAGAGCCTCAAGAGAAATGAAATCCTTAATGCATTATCTTGATGTGCTTGAAGAAACTTCATTGCAAGCGCAGCGAAAACTCAGTATACCTTTCGTAAAGAAGATATTTAGTTGGTAGCGGAGCTGCTATTAATTATAGGTAATAAATTTTCAGTAGTTTGTGGCCCCAACAGAACAGCTTGCAGGGCACCGTGTCTGTCAATGACTAGCGTCTCTGGAAGCACCCCGCTTGGCGCGACGCCGAAATGCGCTCTTGGATCTCTCACTAATACAGGAAAATTGATGCCCATATTTTTCGCTTGCATCTTTAGATCATCTCCCTGAATGCCATCATAGTTCACCCCAAGAACAACAACCTCATTACCCCATTTTTTCTGCAAAGCATTAAGTTCTGGTATTTCTGTTCGGCAAGGCTTGCACCATATGGCCCAATAATTAATTAGCACTATGCGTCCGCGGAGATCGTAAAAGTTTAATTTTTGTCCGTCAGTAAGCGTGTAGGCAACATCATTTTTTTGACAAGAGGCGATTAAAAAAAGTAAGGATAATAATCCCAACCATAAAATAACTAAAGAAACAGGCAGTTTGTTATCCATAGTTACTTGCACTGACGAGACTTATTGGAGAATAATTCAAAAACTGTCGAGGAAAAAATGTCGTCAACCGCCATGTTTGTTTGATCTAAAATGTCAGTTAGTTGTCGTTGCCACGGATAAATGATGAGTGCTTCAGCATTTATGTGTTTAGGGATAGAGACAGATCCATTGTTAGGCAAAGATGCAAGATGGATAAGCTTGAGATGTGCAAGATCTCTTATTAAAACATAATGGCCGTTAGTAGTTTCTTTTAAAATATGCTCTTTAAGCAATTGATCTCGTAGCTTCATCCAGTGCTGTTCTTCAAATCCTGCGGTGAGCATATCTTCATTAGAAATAGTGTTGTTTTTTTGCTGTTTTCTCCAGCACTCCCAGAGTATTATCAAAACTGCGACGAAGTCGGGAAAGCGATCTTCACCCCAAGCAGATTTGAAGGTTTCTAGCGATCGAACCAGCTCTGCTCCAGCAAGAACAATAATCCACATCAAATAGATCCAGATGAGAAATATAGGAAATATTGCAAAGACCCCATAAATATTAGTATAGCTAGAGTAGTATATAAATACGCCAAAACCAATTTTGACTAATTCAAAAAGTATGGAGGTAGCTAAGCCACCGATAAGGGCATATCGGTGAGATACTTTACAGTTAGGGATAGCAATAAAGAGAAAGCTAAAAGCTCCCCATGTAAATAGCAATGGTAAAATTTTAAGTATTGAACCAATAATGCCTAGAGCGTCAGTCTCGTTGACTGTCAACTGAAAAGAAAGAAGGTATGCGTGGATTGCCAGGCCAATACCGATCAATAGTGGGCCGATACTGAGAACCCCCCAATATAAAAGAAAGCTATACAGGCCTCGACGACAGCTTGTGTTGCCCCAGATTTTATTAAAAGTTTTTTCTATATTTGCTAGCATTAAATAAGACGTTGCCAAAAGGATTACTGCCCCCAATATTGATAATTTTCGCGCCTGATTTGAAAATTCAGTCAGATATTGTTGTATTTCTGCTCCGCTTTGCGGTAAAAAATGGCTGAAAATCAATGCTTGAATTTTATTTTCAAGGCCCTGAAATGCTGGCACCAAGGAAAACATTGAAAACATGAGGGTCATTACGGGGACGACTGCAAAAAGAGTCATGTAGGTTAAGGCTGAGGCGCTTTGGCCGCAAGTATCACTAACGAAACGACTAGAGAGGTGCTTAAGAAAACGCACAATTATTCGTTGCTTTAGCTTCATAAAATACATCCTTTGATCTCTTGTGTATAAACCCAGCTAGCCCTAATGACCAATTTCCAGCTAAAATGTATGCCTAGTCTATTTAATTATACAGAGGTTTCTCTTACAAAGATCATGATTAGCATTTATCACAATCCCCGTTGTTCTAAATCTCGACAAGCCTTGGATCTTTTAAAGGAAAAAGGACTTGCTGTGGATATTTTGATGTATCTTGAAAAGCCACCAACAGCAGAAGTATTAAGGGATCTTTTGAAAAAACTTGGGATTTCGGCTCGCCAGCTGCTAAGGACAAATGAAGATATCTATAGAGAAGAAAAGTTGTCAGATAAAGAAAAAACAGAAAGTCAGCTCATTGATGCAATGGCTACACACCCAAAGCTTATACAGCGGCCCATAGTAGTTAATGGCGATAAAGCAGTGATTGGGCGGCCACCCGAACAAGTATTGGAGATTATCTAATGGCATATATTTTGGTTCTTTATTATTCGCGTTCTGGTAACACCAAGATCATGGCTGAAAAAATAGGGAGTGGAATTGAGCGGGCTGGCCTAGAGGTAAAAATCAGAACGGTCCCAGCTATATCGACTGTTTGCGAGAGTACTGAGCCAGATATCCCAACAACAGGACATCTTTATTGCGCCCAAAAAGATCTAAGAGATAGTGCAGGTTTAATACTGGGAAGTCCTACGCGTTTTGGAAATATGGCTGCTCCACTTAAGTATTTTTTGGATATGACGGGAGATATTTGGTTGAATGGAGATCTAATCGGAAAACCGGCCGGCGTGTTTACTTCTACTGGCTCTCTTCATGGTGGACAAGAAACAACCCTCTTGACCATGATGTTGCCTCTAATGCATCAAGGAATGATTTTGGCTGGTCTGCCGTATAGCGAGAAAGCTCTCCATAGCACCACTAGGGGTGGAACTCCGTATGGCGCGTCCTGTCAAACAGGCAAAGATTTTGGCGACATTGCCCCAGAGGAGTCAGAATTATGTATTGCTCTGGGTAAACGAATTGCTGAACTGGCGAAACGACTAGCCCCTCATTCTTAACTAGGAAATATTACCGGTATGAAAGTTATTTCTGGTCTAGATAAAAAACTGCGCATCTGTCGCAGGTTAACGTGGGGAAGCATGATGCTTTTTGGCTTAACTTTACTTATTAATAGTTTTATCCGGTCAATGCCCCTTAGTTTGACAATTTTTACATTCGTGCCCTTGATTATTCTTTTGCCTGGGTTATATAAAGAGAAATATAAGACTATCTCAATATTATGCTTTGTGGCATTACTGTATTTTATAGTAGCGGTAGATAACTTCTTTTCACCTAGCTCTAACTACGTCGATGTGCTGGAGATAATCATATTGGTGATTATGTTTAACGTTGCCATGATGCATAGCAGATGGAAGCAATATTCACTTTATCCGAGTGATTCTGAATGAGTATCAAAAGAAGACTTTTTGGTCCTTTAATACAGCTCTTCAAAGGATTAATTTTTTTAATCCAAGGACTAGTAAGTCTTATTATAGTACTCATAATTATTTCCCTTATTGGGATCTCTTTTGATGATGGAACCGAATTTTTGCCCAAGAGCGCCGCCCTAAAGATCTCTCCAAATGGTGTCCTGGTAGACCAAAAAACCTTTATTTCTCCAATTAAAAAATTTCTAGATGAAAGTGATGCTGCAGCTGAAACGTCAATCTTTGAGCTAATTGATGCTATTGACCATGCAGCCACCGATCCGCGTATTACCAGCTTAGTTCTTCAATTGGATTATCTTGCGAGCGGAAGCATCAGCAAATTAGAGGAAGTGGGGGAGGCTTTGGTGCGATTTAAATCCAGCGGCAAACCTATTGTTGCCATCGGAGACAGTTATTCTCAAGAACAGTATTATTTGGCAAGTTATGCTGATGAAATACACCTTCACCCCATGGGCTCAGTAATAATAGAAGGCTATGGCAGGTATACTGTTTATCTAAAAGAAGCTCTAGATAAACTACGCATTAAGGTTAATATTTTCCGTGTAGGAGCATATAAGGATGCGATAGAACCATTTACTCGCTCAAACATGTCTGAGGCTTCACGAGAGCATACCTCTCAATGGATCCATGAGATCTGGAATGCTTATACGACTAGAGTAGAAGGCCTAAGAGGGCTGAGCAAAGGATCCATTAATGACTATGCTAATAATTTAGGAAAAAAATTATTAAAGCATCAAGGTAATGCTGCGAAATTAGCGTTGGACGCTGGCTTAATAGATAAGCTATCGAGCAGACAGGAGGTAATGACTCGGCTGATATCGCTTTCAGGTTTAGCAGATAACGGCGGCTATCAACACATAGACTCTTCGGATTATCTAAAGTATATAGAACAGCAACCAAAACCTTCAGGCAATAGAATTGGCATGGATCAGGTTGCCTTAATTGTAGCCAAAGGTGTTATTAGCGAAGGCGACCAACCTGATGGCCTAATAGGCAGCGAGAGTTTGTCTAAATTGTTAAGACAGGCTCGTGAAGACGACAAGATAAAAGCTGCAGTAATACGCATAGATAGCCCTGGTGGCAGTGCTTTTGCTTCAGAACTTATTCGTCAAGAGATAGTATCTTTAAAGAAGTCCGGAAAACCTGTAGTGATTTCTATGGGTTCAGTTGCAGCCTCTGGAGGATACTGGATAGCCATGGGTGCCAGTGAAGTCTGGGCTAGCCCAACTACGATTACTGGCTCTATTGGTGTTTTTGGCATTATTCCTACATTTGAAGATACCTTGCAAAATCTGGGAATTCAAAGTGATGGCTTAGGAACCACAGTCTTGTCTGATATTTTTCAGTTATCTAGGCCTATGTCTAATCATGCAAAAAAAATTATTCAGGCAGGAGTGGATCACACTTACAGTCAATTTTTAGCCATTGTTGCTGAAGCAAGAAACAGCAGTATTGAAGGAGTAGATTTGATCGCACAGGGTCGTGTTTGGACAGGAAGAAAAGCCCTAGATTTAGGATTAGTCGATCAATTAGGCAGCTTAGCGCAATCTTTGGATTCTGCAGCAAAATCTGCAAATCTTGATGGTTATGAAATATTAAAGTTGACCCGCCCTTTAGGCTTTCGTGAGAAAATTTTACAAGAGATTGATGGGGCTAATTTTGGATTTTTAGTCGGCACATTTCCTAAAAAATGGAATCCTTTAAGTTTGACAGCCAAACTTAAAGGATTTTCTAAAAAACTTATTCTGATGACAGAATTAAATGACCCGAGAGGAATATATTTAAGTTGTTTTGAATGCGCCGAATAGTTATTTTTTAGAGGTAAAAAAATCAGCTAAATTATTAAAATGAAGCCGATTTCTAAAAGCATGTAGTTTTATGTGTTGGATTTTAGCGTTCTAGATATTGAAGCTTCCCTGTAACCCCATCCCACTCTTCAGCATCCGCCGAGGGTTCCTTTTTCTCGGTTATGTTTGGCCAAACTTGAGCTAGCTCAGTGTTTAGCTCTAGGTATACTTGCTGGTCATCAGGTAATTCATCTTCAGAAAATATAGCCCCTACAGGACATTCTGGTTCGCAGAGCGCGCAATCGATGCACTCATCGGGATGAATGACTAAAAAATTAGGGCCTTCATAAAAGCAGTCTACAGGGCATACTTCCACGCAATCTGTGTATTTGCACTTAATACAGTTTTCGCCGACGATAAATGTCATTGTGTAATTCTCCGTAAGACTTGGATGTTGGTCAGCGCCGTATTATACAGAAATCAAATCCTGTGTTTAAGCAATATCTACTCAATATTATTTAATTTAATAAATATTAAGTAGATTCTTGCAAATTTAGCTAGCCGTAATGGCTAAAATAGCAGCATATATGGGAAGGTTAATTGAAAGAATGATAAGATATTTAACAGATTATTTATTCTATATCTCTCCTAACATTAGGCATTCCCTTGAAATACAAAAAAAATAACATAAAGCTTAAACGTAAAATAACTCAGTCTGCTATTAAGTTTGAAATTAATAGCATGGATCCGCTTGGCCAGGGCGTTGCAATCATCGATAAAAAACCATGTTTTATTCCAAAGACTTTGCCTGGAGAGATAGGAACTGCAACTTTGACCAAGGCAAGCAAGGGGGTCAAATTTGCGCGGCTAGAGACGCTGGATGTGACGGCCGATAATCGAAAGAGCTCAGAATGTGAGCACTTCGATAACTGTCCTGGATGCCATTACCTGCATACAGACTACGAGAGTGAATTGGGCTATAAAACACAAGCCCTAAAGCATCACTTGCAGCGTTTTGATGTCGACATTCCTGAGATAATAGTCAGCCCAGCTCAAAAGCGCCTAGGGTACCGCAATCGTGTACAGCTGCATTACCGGCATAAATATATAGGCATGATGGACGGCACCACAAACAATGTGATTGAAATACCAAAATGTTTATTATTAAGTAAAGAGCTAAAGACTGAGTTTGATAGACTTTATGATGATAAGAGCTGGACTGAGGATCATGCAGCTGAAGGTCATTGTGAATTATTTTTAACTGAGAGCGGCGCTGAAATTGAGTGGAATAAAGCATATGCTCATGGGGGTTTTAGTCAAGTTAATAGCGCTATGAATGAAGTGCTAAAAACTGCTGTTTTCGATGAGATAGGAGACAGCAAGACATTAGAAGGTGCAAAAAATACATTATTGGATTTGTTTTCCGGAGACGGAAATCTTTCAAATATGGTTGTTACGGAAAATCCGTTAGTTGAAAGAGTGATGGTTGATTTCGCCCCAGACCGAGTTAACTTAGAGGAATTGAATTTTGTGCACTTAGATTTATTCTCTGAGACGGCATTGCGGACATTCAGGGCTCGCTCGGAATATTCAAAATATGATATGTTTATCGTCGATCCGCCAAGAAAAGGATTCACTGATTTACATCAATGGGCGAACACTTTTAATCCTAAACAGATAATTTATGTAAGTTGTAATGCGGCAACTATGGTCAGAGATTTGCAGAAATTGGTGCATAAATACACAATCAACAAGATCCATTTAATTGATTTATTTCCAGGAACCTATCATTACGAGACAGTTGTAACGCTTTCTTTGACTTAGCCGAACAGCCTATATGTGATCTAAAAAACGGTTAGAAAAAAACTGTAAATCAGTAATAATTTTTCTTGAAGTAGTACAGGCATCATTGATCCTAGATTGAGAGCCCAAGAAATAGACTACTGTATGACTATACAGTATAAAAAATTTAAGTTAAGCTACTTAAAATTTTATGAATCAAGTGGCAATTATTCAATCTTCAAAAGGCTAAAGGAAGTAATTATGGACCCCAACAAAGAAAAAGCTCTACAGGCTGCACTGGCGCAAATCGAACGGCAATTCGGTAAAGGAACAGTAATGCGGATGGGTGACAAGGAGCATCAAGCTGTGCCAGCGATCTCTACAGGATCCCTGGGGCTGGACGTATGTCTAGGAATAGGGGGATTACCCAAAGGTCGAATAGTGGAAATATATGGACCTGAATCCTCGGGAAAAACTACATTAACTTTGCAGGTTATTGCTGAGGCGCAAAAGGTTGGAGGGACCTGTGCTTTTATTGACGCAGAGCATGCTTTAGATCCTATTTATGCAGAAAAATTAGGCGTTAAAGTTGACGATCTCTTTGTCTCACAACCAGATACAGGAGAGCAAGCGTTAGAAGTTACTGACATGCTGGTTAGGTCTGGAACTATTGATGTGCTGGTAATAGACTCGGTGGCCGCATTAACTCCTCGTGCTGAAATTGAAGGAGACATGGGGGATCATCATGTAGGTTTACAGGCAAGATTAATGTCGCAAGCATTGCGGAAGTTAACCGGGAATATAAAAAATGCAAATTGCCTTGTAATTTTCATTAATCAAATTCGCATGAAAATAGGCGTAATGTTTGGAAATCCAGAAACTACCACAGGTGGAAATGCATTAAAATTTTATTCATCCGTACGCTTAGATATTCGTCGAATAGGAGCGGTAAAAGAAGGCGACGAGATTATTGGAAATGAAACGCGTGTTAAGGTTGTTAAAAACAAAATTGCCCCCCCATTTAAGCAGTGTGAATTTCAGATTCTTTACGGCCAAGGAATCAACCAGTTGGGTGAAGTTATAGATCTTGGGGTCCAGTGCGGTTTAGTTGAAAAAGCCGGCTCATGGTATGCCTATAATGGTGATAAGATCGGCCAAGGTAAGTCAAATGCGTGTGAGTATTTACGTGAAAATCCTAACGTGGCAACCGAGATAGAGCAAAAGATTAGAGCTCAGTTAATGCCTATAGTAGAGAAGAAAAGTAAAGTAGAAAAAGATGATTGCACAAAAGATAAAATAGAAACTTAAGATTACATTTTACTAAGTATTCTTTTACATAAAATAAACCGTACTTTATTTTTAAGATGCGGTTTTTTTATGACTTACCATAAAATAAAAAATGATCATTAATGTATGAAGCAGGAAGTTCAACTATTTACTCATGACAAAGTTAAGTAATGATAACCCGTTAAGTGTCATTAGGTATCGAGCACTATCTTTGCTTGCTCGTCGAGAGCATTCTTTTGTTGAATTACTGAACAAGTTAGCTGGGATATTTCCAGATAACTCTGATTTAGTCGAGGGAATCGTAGTCATATTGAAACAGCAAAATCTTCAATCCGATCAGAGATTTGCTGAGATGCTTGTGGCTACCCGAATCAGACGCGGATATGGCCCTATCCGCATCCGAGCCGAACTAAAATATCGCGGTGTAAGCAAAAATATTATTGAGTTAGCTTTGATTGAAAGCGGGGCGAATTGGTTTTTCCTAGCAAAAGAGGCATTGAATAAAAAATATGGATCTGATGCTTGCGATGAATTTTCTGATAAAGTGAAACGTAGCAGTTTTCTGCAATATCGGGGATTTAAGTCAGATCATGTATCTGCATGTTTTAAATGATGATGAGGAAGCCAATTGAAAGAATACTTAAAATATAATTATTTTCGTGGGGCAGCGGCTTGCTTTCGATGTGCCCTGATATCGACAGTTTTTTGTTTGGTATCCAATGCCTATGGATTGAAATTGCAAGACACCCTAACCCAGGGATCTTTGGTGGTTGGTCATATTTCTCCAGGCTTAAAGCTAGAAGTTATGGGTCGAAAGGTACGTGTTGACGATAACGGCTTATATGTTTTTGGGCTAGGGCGTAATGCGCCATCAGAGATTACTTTAACTACTTCCAGTGCTCTCGGTGACAAGCAGAAAAACTATATATTTCCAGTATTGCAACGGGAATATAAGGAAGAGCAGGTATTTGGTGTTCCTCAAAAAACAGTTACACCGCCTATTGAGGTGATTGGAAGAATTCGTAAAGAGGCAGCTGAAGTTAGATTTGCTAGAAGCAAAGATACAAAAATTTTGGATTTTTTGTCGGGGTTTAGGATGCCTTTAGAGGGAAGAATTACAGGGGTTTATGGTAGTCGTAGAGTATATAATGGATCCTCGGGTAATCCTCATTATGGCTTAGATATTGCAGCCCCGGTAGGCGCCAACGTTTATGCGCCGGCGCCGGGGATAGTCGAATTAGTTCATCATGATATGTTCTATTCTGGTGGAACATTAATCATTAACCATGGTTACGGTGTTAGCTCAACGTTTATCCATTTGAGCGAGGTGCTGTTGTCTGTCGACCAAAGAGTCAAAAAAGGTGACTTAATAGCTAAAGTTGGCGCCACAGGAAGGGCGACTGGACCTCATTTAGATTGGCGCATTAACTGGTTCGAGGTAAGGCTAGATCCAGAGTTGGTGTTAAGGCGTTTACCGTCTGCGGATGATTAATTTCTTTAATTAAGCGTGGACTTCATTCCGTAACTATCAGACCAAGAAAGTAATTCTTTAGACCTACATCTTTTGTCTGCTCTGGAGGCATAGTGTTACGGCTGTCTTTGGCTTAAACTTGTCTTGCTGATAGTAATAATTTATTTCGGAGAGCTCCATGATTGATAAGAAATTGCTAGGTATTTTGGTGTGCCCCGTGAGCAAAGGGCCATTAGAGTATGACAAAGAACGCAATGAACTGATTTGTCGCCTTAGTGGACTGGCTTATCCCGTACGAGACGGCATCCCAATTATGCTTGAAACAGAAGCACGTCAGTTAACCGCTGATGAGAAATTAGGATAAGCAGCAGCTAAAAAATTAGAATCAAGCGTAAGGTTGTAGTGAAAAATGGCAGATAAAACACTGTTTGAGAAAATCATGGCTGGCGATATTCCTGCTGATATTATGTATGAGGATGAGTATTGTGTTGTTATAAAAGACGCTGTGCCTCAGGCGTCCACGCATTTGTTAGTCATTCCTAGGAAGCCTATCCCCATGTTAGCAAAAGCCGATCTTGATGATAAAGAATTGCTGGGACACTTGCTCACGGTAGCTAATGATATGGCCAAAAAAACTGGTATTGATGAAGCCTTTCGCGTAGTAATAAACAATGGTGCGGGCGCCGGACAAACGGTTTTCCATTTGCACCTGCACTTGCTTGGCAATAAGAAGTTCGTTGAAAATAACCTGAGCTTCTTATAAAGCCTTGATGACTGCAATGTAACTTTTGAATAAATGCCAGCCACATTTGGCTGCGTGACATTATCATTTTAAAGCAGCCTAAATAAAGCTGTAGGGTTTAACTAGTTATGAAAACTGCTGAAATTCGTAATGCATTTCTTAAATATTTTGAACGCCAGAACCACGAGTTGGTAGCTAGCAGCAGTTTGATTCCTGCAAATGACCCAACGTTGTTGTTTACAAATGCTGGCATGGTTCCGTTTAAAGATGTTTTGTTAGGGAATGAAAGCCGTAATTATGTGCGCGCCACTTCATCCCAGCGTTGTGTGAGGGCTGGAGGAAAGCATAACGATCTAGAGAATGTCGGGTACACAGCACGACATCATACTTTTTTTGAAATGCTGGGAAATTTTAGCTTTGGGGACTATTTCAAGCGTGACGCAATCAGACTTGCTTGGCAGTTTTTGACAGAAGAACTGCAGTTACCTAAGGAGCGCCTGTGGATTACTGTTCATGAATCAGATGATGAAGCGGCAAGTATATGGCTGGACGAGATAGGGGTAAGCCCAGGCCGTTTTTCCAGATTAGACGAAGATAATTTTTGGCAGATGGCAGACACAGGACCCTGCGGTCCCTGCTCTGAGATTTTTTACGATCATGGGGAGGATATTCCTGGCGGACCACCTGGTAGTCACAATGATGAACTGGATCGTTATATTGAGATATGGAATTTAGTTTTCATGCAGTATGACCGAAAAGCTGACGGTACCATGGAGCCCTTACCAAAACCTTCCATTGATACTGGAATGGGGCTTGAGCGTATCACTGCAGTTATGCAGGGCGTGCATAATAATTATGATATAGATCTTTTTCAGGCATTACTAAAAGCCGCAGCTAAGGCAACAGGGGCTAGTGATTTGGAAAATAAATCATTAAGGGTGATAGCTGATCATATCCGTTCTTGTAGTTTTTTAATTGTAGATGGAGTGTTGCCGTCTAACGAGGGTCGAGGCTATGTATTGCGTCGTATTATTCGTCGAGCGATTCGCCATGGTAACCAGCTGGGTCAGGATCAACCATTTTTTCATGATCTGGTATCAGACCTGGTCGATGTAATGGGGGATGCTTACCCAGAGCTCATTGGGGCCCGTACGCATGTTGAGGAAGTGCTGCTAAAAGAGGAGCAGCAGTTTGAAAAAACTTTAGATAAGGGCATGTCATTGCTGAGTTCTGTTTTAAATGAACTGGAGGGTGATGTTATTTCCGGAGATGTTGTTTTTGTACTCTACGATACATATGGATTCCCTGTTGACCTAACTAATGATATTGCGAGAGAAAAGGGCTTATCATTGGATATGCTGGGCTATGAGAAATCTATGGCAGCTCAACGCAAGCTGGCTCGAGCTGCTGGAAAATTTAATACTGACTACATACAGCAGCTAAAACTTGATGGAGAAACTGATTTCACTGGTT
>JBLIIR010000003.1:0-41900 GCA_047635255.1 Porticoccus sp.
TATCGATGGTGCGACGGATGAATTTAAAGTAGTTTCCTCGGAGCAGTCAGAGTCAATAGGCCCTATTGTTAATGAAGAATCGAATTTATCTCTACAGCTTGCCAAACTTGAAGCAGATTTGCTGGAATCAAAAGATGAATCTTTGCGGAATCAGGCGGAGATGCAAAATATCCTACGTCGCTCAGAACGCGATGTCCAAAATGCTCACAAATACGCGTTAGATAAATTTGTAGCCGAGTTGTTGCCCGTTGTCGACAACCTCGAGCGGGCACTTCAAAGTATTGATCAGGACAAAGAAGAGCTTAAATCGTTGGCTGAAGGTGTAGTGCTTACATTAAAAAGCTTTCAGGACGTTTTGGCGCGATACAAGGTATTATCGATAGATCCTAAAGGTGAGGTGTTTGACCCTGAGCTTCATCAGGCTATGAGTATACTCGAGATGCCTGGAGTAGCCCCCAATACGGTTGTGGACGTATTTCAAAAAGGATATACCCTGAACGACCGCTTGGTTCGCCCCGCTATGGTTGTAGTGGCCGGGGCTGAAAAAAAATAATATTTAGTAAAGAAATAATAAGGCAAAGGTTGAAATTTTCGACAATGGGCCAATATTGTTAATTAGAAATAATTTTTGAATTTGAAGTTATGTTAATCCCGGAGAAAAAACCATGGGTAAGATTATAGGAATTGACTTAGGTACCACCAACTCTTGTGTTGCTGTACTTGAAGGCAATAAACCAAAAGTAATAGAGAATGCCGAAGGCCTTCGTACCACTCCATCTATTGTGGCGTTTGTTGATGGCGGCGAGATTTTGGTTGGACAGTCTGCAAAACGTCAGGCGGTGACCAACCCAGCCAATACGCTGTTCGCAGTAAAGCGTTTGATTGGCCGTCGCTTTAAAGACGATGTAGTTCAGAAAGATATCAAGATGGTGCCTTACAAAATTGTTAAGGCAGACAATGGTGATGCTTGGGTCGAAGTAAATGGTGAGAAACGAGCTGCCCCACAGATTTCTGCTGAAATTCTTAAAAAAATGAAAAAAACTGCAGAAGATTATCTGGGAGAATCTATTACGGAAGCGGTGATAACTGTACCGGCGTATTTCAATGATTCTCAACGGCAAGCAACAAAGGATGCTGGAAAGATTGCCGGGCTAGACGTCAAAAGAATCATTAATGAGCCCACTGCTGCTGCATTGGCTTATGGGATGGACAAGACCCCAGGCGATCGCGTAATCGCTGTTTATGATTTAGGTGGTGGTACGTTTGATATTTCTATTATTGAAATTGCTGACGTAGATGGCGAACATCAATTTGAAGTCCTTTCAACGAATGGAGATACTTTCCTGGGTGGCGAAGACTTTGATATGCGTTTGATTGAATACCTGGCCGAACAGTTTAAGAAGGAAAATAATTTTGATTTACTTAAGGATCCTATGGCTATTCAGCGCCTTAAGGAGGCTGCAGAAAAAGCCAAAATAGAACTTTCCTCTAGCCAGCAAACAGAAGTTAACCTGCCATATATAACTGCTGACGCTACCGGGCCAAAACATCTAGTAGTTAAGCTAACTCGATCTAAGCTTGAATCTTTAGTTGATAAGCTGGTTGAGCGCACCATGGCGCCTTTAAAGATGGCTTTAAAGGATGCAGGAAAGTCTATTTCAGATATCGATGATGTTATTCTCGTTGGTGGCCAAACACGTATGCCGATGGTTCAGGAAAAAGTTAGTGCTTTTTTTGGCAAAGAGCCTCGTAAAGATGTAAATCCAGATGAGGCAGTTGCTATGGGGGCGGCTATTCAGGGTGCGGTGCTTTCTGGTGATGTAAAGGATGTATTGCTGCTGGATGTTACTCCACTTACTTTAGGCATAGAGACAATGGGTGGTGTAGCCACCCCATTAATTGAGAAAAATACAACGATTCCTTCGCGAAAATCCCAAATTTTCTCTACGGCTGAAGATAATCAAACAGCTGTGACTGTGCATGTTGTGCAGGGTGAAAGAAAACAGGCGGTAGGTAATAAATCTTTGGGTCGTTTCGATTTGGCTAATATTCCTCCTGCGCAGAGAGGGATGCCGCAAATTGAAGTCACTTTTGATATTGATGCAAATGGTATTTTGAATGTAAATGCAAAAGATAAGGCTACAGGTAAAGAGCAATCGATTGTGATCAAAGCTTCATCTGGTCTGTCTGATGAAGAGATTGAAGGAATGGTAAACGATGCAGAAGCGAATGCCGCTGAAGATCAAAAATTTGAAGAGTTAGTGCAAGCGAGAAATGCTGCAGATGGGCTCGCCCATGCTGCCACAAAAACTGTTCAAGAGGCAGGCGATAAGGCTACAGATGAAGAAAAAGAAGCTATTGAGGCTGCTGTAAAAGAAGTCGAAGTTGCTGTTAAGGGCGATGATAAAGAAGCCATAGACGCTGCCGCCACAAAACTTTCTGAGGTCTCGAGTGCTCTCGCTCAAAAACTTTATGCTGAGCAGGCTGCTGCCACAGAAGCAGAAAGTTCCGGAGATGAATCAGAGTCTTCTGCTGGCGCCAATGATGCAGTAGATGCTGAGTTTGAAGAGGTAGATGCTGAGCCTGAAAAAGAAGATGATAAAAAGTAAGTCTTCGGCTAAGCGTACACTTTCCTTGTATAGTATTGTCGATTGCAAGCGCGGGCTAGTCTCGCGCTTTGCTATGTTTGAGTTACAGAAAAATAGCATCGAGTTTACTTAATCCCTGTCTTTGGCAGTAAAATTTACATACAGAAGTAGATAGCAAATGTCTAAACGTGATTATTATGAAGTCCTTGGTGTATCAAGAGGTACGCCTGAGCAAGATATAAAAAAAGCCTATCGCCGAATAGCGATGAAAAATCACCCTGATCGTAATCCGGATAATAAAGATGCGGATCATGTGTTCAAAGAGGCCTCCGAGGCTTATGAAGTGCTTTCGAATCCAGAGAAGAAGGCGTCTTATGATCAGCACGGTCATGCTGCTGCCGGCTCCGCTGGGAGTTATGGTGGAAATGAAAATTTCAGTGATATTTTCGGTGATGTTTTTGGGGATATTTTTGGCGGGTCTCGAGGCCGACAGCGTGCTGGACCGATGCGCGGGTCAGACCTGCAATATAATTTAGATATGGTGCTCGAGGATGCAATAAAGGGCAAGACAGTAAAAATTAAGATACCTACCCTTTGTGCATGCAAGCAATGTAATGGATCTGGGGGTAAAAAAGGCTCTTCCCCCACCACCTGTAGTACTTGTGCTGGTCATGGTCAGGTAAGAATGTCCCAGGGGTTTATCTCTGTGCAGCAAGCTTGCCCGAAATGTCACGGTCGTGGAAAGGTTATCAGCGACCCGTGTTTGGGTTGCCGAGGACAAGGACGAGTTGAGGAGAGTAAAACTCTTTCCGTAAAAGTGCCACCAGGAGTTGATACTGGAGATCGAATCCGTCTTAGCGGGGAAGGTGAAGCTGGTCCAGAAGGAGGACCGGCTGGAGATCTATATGTACAAATGAATGTTAGGAAACATAATCTTTTTCAAAGAGATGGACGAGATTTATACTGCGAATTACCGATAAGTGTTATTGACGCTATTTTGGGGCACGAGATAGAGGTCCCCACACTGGGAGGGCCTGTTAAATTAAAAGTTCCCCAAGAAACTCAAACTAGCACTACATTTAGACTCAAGGGCAAAGGCGTCACAACCGTTCGAAGTTCTGGGGTCGGAGACTTATTTTGCACAGTAATACTAGAAACTCCAGTTAATCTTGATAGCAAACAGAAGACATTGCTCCGTAAGCTCCAGGAAAGCTTGAATGGGGGACAGCATTCGCCCAAAAAAGCTTCTTGGTTTAAAGGTGTAAAGAAATTCTTTGATGGATTTACTACATAGCTATTAATGGGTAATGTTGATGTGGTTGTATTAAAGTGTCCATAATAGAATGCTTAATATAGAAGTTTATTGTTTTGAAAACTCTAAAATAAGATTATTGACGTTATGAAAAATAACCCCGCTAGAATTGCAATAACTGGTGCTGCTGGGAGAATGGGTAGAGCCTTGATTGCGGCTACAGCTCTTAACCCTAATACTCTGTTGACAGCTGCTATCGTAAAACCAGGCAGTACACTTGTGGGATCGGACGCAGGTGATTTTGCGGGCGCTGGCCATCTAGGCGTTCCATTGGTTGAGAATATCAGGGATGTGATCGATCACTTTGACGTGCTAATTGATTTCAGCTCCATCGAGAACACGCTGTTGAATGCAAAGCTTTGTGCCGAGAAAGAGAGAAGTATTGTGATCGGAACAACCGGGTTTACGGATAGTCAAAAAACCCAATTACTCTGTTTTTCAGAAAGAATACCGCTATGTATAGCCTCTAATTTTAGTACAGGCATAAATCTGTGCTTTAAGTTAATTGATCTGGCTGCTCGGATCATGGGGGATGAAGTTGATATTGAAATTTGTGAGGCTCATCATCGACATAAAATAGACGCACCATCAGGAACTGCCTTGAGTATGGGCGAAATTGCTGCACGCGCATTAAATCTAGATTTAAAAAAAGCTGCAGTGTATAGACGTGAAGGACAAACGGGGGTCAGAAACCAAAAAACTATTGGATTTTCAACAATAAGGGCGGGTGATATTGTAGGAGACCATACTGTAATTTTTGCTGCTGAAGGCGAGCGGGTTGAAATTACTCACAAGGCCTCTAGCCGCATGTCGTTTGCTCGAGGAGCTCTTAGGGCAGCTGAGTGGATAGCGAGCAAAGAAAACGGCATGTACGACATGCAAGATGTGCTCGACCTCAAGCCATAAGATGGTTTTTTGGCAAATATTTTCTGGACAGCCCGCAGTCGTTCGCCTACTATAATAATATATTTGTTAGCACTATTTTAACACCCTAAACTCGTATATTAGGTGCATGCAATCTAGCATTGTAGAGGCGAGGTGAAACAAGTTGTTTCACCTCGCTTTTTGCTACTCGGTGTTTGTTTTTATCCAGTCATGTGTATGCTGGGAAATGAAGTAAAGCAAGCTTACTTTCAGTACTGATAGTTCACTACTTGTCGTTAAGGAGGTTGCATTGAATACCGATTCTCATCGGTCAGCTATCTTGGTGCTTCAAGATGGCACTATTTTTAAAGGCAGATCCATTGGTGCTGAAGGTTTGTCTAGTGGAGAAGTGGTCTTCAATACATCGATGACTGGCTATCAAGAAATTCTTACCGATCCATCCTATGCGCGTCAAATTATTACTTTCACGCACCCTCATATTGGCAATACCGGCACAAATACTGAAGATGAAGAGTCATCACGTATTTGGGCTGCTGGTTTAGTGATAAGAGATTTACCTGCGCTGGCTAGTAATTTTCGCTCACAGCAGAGTCTTGATGTTTATCTTAAAGAAAAAAATATCTTGGGTATTTCAGATATTGATACTCGAAAATTGACTCGTATTCTTAGGGAAAAAGGGGCTCAAAGCGGCTGTCTTATGGCGGGTGACATTGATGAAGGGGTAGCGCTGCAAGTTGCTCGTGATTTTTCTGGTCTGGAAGGGGTAGATCTTGCTAAAGAAGTTACTACAACTACTGTTTTTAAATGGACAGAAGGGAGCTGGAAGCTTGGTTTTGGCCATCAGCAATCCAAGCACAGTCTTTATAAGGTTGTCGCTTACGATTTTGGCGTTAAGCGAAATATTTTGCGGATGCTTGTTGATCGAGGTGCTGATCTGACTGTAGTTCCTGCTCAAACATCTGCCGCTGAAGTATTAGAAATGAATCCTGATGGTATATTTTTGTCTAATGGACCAGGAGATCCACAGCCATGCACTTATGCTGTGGACTCTATCAGAGAAATACTGAAGACAGATATTCCGATATTTGGTATTTGCCTAGGACATCAACTGTTGGCGTTAGCTAGTGGTGCGAAAACCATGAAAATGAAATTTGGCCATCATGGAGCCAATCATCCAGTAAAAGATATTGGAGCTGGAAAAGTTATGATCACCAGTCAGAATCATGGGTTTTCTGTTGATGAGAAATCACTTCCGTCCACCCTTCGCGCCACACATTACTCGCTGTTTGATGGTTCTATTCAGGGGATACATCGAACAGATAAGCCAGCTTTTGGCTTTCAGGGGCACCCCGAAGCTAGTCCAGGGCCGCATGAAGCCTCCCTATTATTTGACCACTTTTTTGAATTGATAAGTTATGCCAAAAAGAACTGACATTAAAAGCATTTTAATCCTTGGTGCTGGGCCTATTGTTATTGGTCAAGCCTGTGAGTTTGATTATTCTGGCGCGCAAGCTTGCAAGGCGTTAAGAGACGAAGGCTTTCGAGTCATCTTGGTGAATTCCAACCCTGCCACTATTATGACAGACCCTTCTATGGCTGATGCCACGTATATTGAACCGGTAGAGTGGAGCACTGTTGCAAAAATTATTGAGGAAGAGAGGCCTGATGCATTGCTGCCAACTATGGGTGGACAGACAGCGCTGAATTGCGCTTTAGACCTTCATCGAGCAGGGGTTTTAGATAAATTTGACGTGGAGATGATTGGCGCCGACCAAGATGCAATTAAAAAAGCGGAAGATAGAAGTCTTTTTGCCGTCGCAATGAAGAAAATTGGCTTGGAGACTGCTAGAGCGCTTATTGTGCATAACCTAGAAGAAGCGCTCAAAGTTCCAGACCTATTTGGGTACCCTTGTATCATACGACCATCATTTACAATGGGGGGATCAGGAGGAGGAATAGCATATAACCGAGAAGAATTTGTCGAGATTTGCCAGCGTGGACTTGAGTTATCGCCAACTAATGAGTTGTTGATTGATGAGTCTTTGCTTGGATGGAAGGAATTTGAAATGGAGGTAGTGCGAGATAAAAATGATAATTGTATTATCGTTTGCTCCATTGAAAATTTAGACCCAATGGGCATTCATACAGGTGACTCTATTACCGTTGCTCCGGCTCAGACACTCACAGACAAAGAATATCAAATCATGCGTAATGCTTCTATTGCAGTGCTGCGAGAAATTGGTGTCGAAACAGGTGGCTCAAATGTGCAGTTTGCGGTCAATCCGGATGATGGCAGGATGGTGGTTATCGAGATGAACCCAAGAGTGTCTCGCTCCTCTGCGCTGGCATCAAAAGCCACAGGATTTCCTATTGCTAAGGTGGCAGCAAAATTGGCAGTTGGCTATACCTTGGATGAACTCCAGAATGATATAACCAGAGGTGCTACGCCAGCTTCCTTTGAGCCTAGTATTGATTATGTGGTAACAAAGATTCCTCGATTTGCTTTTGAAAAGTTTAACCAAGCTGATGCTAAACTGACCACGCAAATGAAATCAGTAGGCGAAGTTATGGCTATTGGTCGCACTTTTCAGGAATCTCTACATAAAGCGATTCGAGGGCTAGAGGTTGGATCGGCGGGCTTTGAGAAACAGATAGATATTACTACGAAGGATGACTTGGTTGAATTGCGCCATCAATTAAGAGTCGCTGGTTCAGAGCGTATTTGGTATGTTGGCGATGCTTTTCGAGCAGGTATGGATGTCCCTGAGGTGTTTAGACTTACAGCTATTGATCCTTGGTTTCTTTTTCAGATAGAAGATCTGATTCTAGAAGAGGCGTCCCTTGAAGGACTTCCACTGAATACTATTAATGCAAAACAGCTTTTTCGTCTTAAACGCAAAGGATTTTCCGATAAACGTTTAGCGACACTACTAGATGTCAGCGAGAAAGACTTCAGAATTTTTCGGCATACAGCTAATGTGCGTCCAGTATTTAAGCGTGTGGACACATGCGCAGCTGAATTTTCAACCTCTACAGCCTATATGTATTCAACCTATGAAGAAGAATGCGAGGCGCAACCATCAGTGCGTGATAAAATTTTAGTGTTGGGTGGAGGCCCCAATCGAATTGGGCAAGGCATAGAATTTGATTATTGTTGTGTACATGCTGCTTTAGCAATGCGCGAAGATGGCTATGAAACCATCATGGTTAACTGTAACCCTGAAACAGTGTCTACTGATTACGATACATCTGATCGCTTGTACTTTGAACCAGTTACGCTAGAAGACGTATTGGAAATTGTAAATGTGGAGAATCCTAAGGGCGTCATTGTTCAATTTGGCGGACAGACTCCATTGAAGTTGGCGCAGGCTTTAGAAGACGAAGGGGTGCCAATTATTGGAACAACGCCAGATGCTATTGATTTAGCGGAAGACCGAGAGCGATTTCAGGGAATGATTAACAAGCTAGAATTGCTTCAGCCTTTAAACGCTATTGTTCGTTCTTCTGAGGATGCTATAAATGCAGCGACAGCGATTGGGTACCCGCTAGTTGTCCGCCCCTCTTATGTTCTGGGCGGAAGAGCTATGGAGGTTGTCCACCAGCAAGATGAACTAGCTCGCTATATGGATCAGGCCCTTAAAGTGTCAGGAGATGCCCCGATATTACTAGATTACTTTTTGTCTTCTGCTATTGAGGTAGATATAGATGCTGTTTCTGATGGGAAAGATGTAGTTATTGGAGCAATTATGCAACATATCGAACAGGCGGGAATCCACTCAGGGGATTCCGCTTGCGCCTTGCCACCATACAGTCTTCCCAGTGATGTGCAGAATGAAATGCGTGAAATTGTAAAAACTATGGCTATTGAACTTCAAGTTAAAGGCCTAATGAATGTACAGTTAGCATGGCAAGACGGTAAAATTTATGTGATTGAGGTAAATCCTCGTGCTGCTAGAACTGTCCCTTTTGTATCTAAATGCATAGGTATATCTTTGGCTAAGGTGGCAGCTCGCTGCATGGTAGGCGTCTCGCTAAAGGATCAGGGTTTCATTAAAGAAATAACACCTAATTTTTTTAGCGTCAAAGAGGCTGTGCTGCCATTCAATAAGTTTCCGGGTATAGACCCCATTCTTGGCCCAGAAATGAAATCTACAGGGGAAGCAATGGGTGTTGGGCAAACCTTTGCGGAGGCTTATCTTAAAGCAGAACTGGGTGCTGGAAACCCAATACCTTCTAAAGGAACGGCATTTTTGAGTGTGAGAGACCCAGATAAAAGCGGCATCGTTGATGTTGCTATTAGTTTAATAAATATAGGGTTCAAAGTGGTAGCTACAGAGGGCACATCTAGAATTTTGTCCGATGCCGGCTGTTCTGTGGAGACTGTCAATAAAGTCCAAGAAGGTCGTCCTCATATTGTTGATATGATTAAAAATGATAAGATTGATCTCATCATCAATACAACTGAGGGTCGTCAAGCAATCGCGGCTTCTGCGCCAATTCGCTCGAGTGCTGAACAGCATGGAGTCTATTACACAACCACTTTGGCAGGTGGAGAAGCTGTCTGTATGGCCCTGCAGATTCAAGGTGAAACAAAGGTTAACAAATTGCAGGATCTTCATTTAAGGGGTAAGGAATGAGTAAGGTGCCTATGACTTTATCTGGAGCTGAAAACCTCCGTATCGAACTAGAAAGGTTAAAGAAGATTGATCGTCCAAGAATTATTGCAGCAATTGCTGAAGCTCGTGCGCATGGTGACCTTAAAGAAAATGCCGAATACCATGCTGCTCGAGAACAGCAAAGTTTTGCAGAAGGACGCATTCAGCAAATTGAAGCTAAATTTGGTAACGCTCAAATTATTGATGTCACTGAAATTCCCTCTGGGGATAAGGTGATCTTTGGCAGCACTGTGTACATTGTTAATCTAGAAACAGATGAGCGGACTTACTATCAAATAGTTGGTGATGATGAATCGGATATAAAGAAAAATAAAATTTCATACCAGTCTCCCATAGCTAGAGCATTAGTTGCAAAAGAGGTTGGTGATGTAGTTCTAGTCAAAACCCCATCCGGAGATGTGGAATATGAAATTGACGATGTGAAGTATATTTAAGAATTAAATTTTTAAGTTATCGCAGCAAATTGGATAATCTAGGATTTGGCTTCTCTGATTTTTTCAATAGTAGTACTATATGACCAACAGATTGAACCGTTTGAGCGGAAAGCTGCCCGCAAATCTCATTAACGACTTCGGACTTAGCTTTACTGTCACCACCACAGATTTTAACCTTGATGAGCTCGTGATCATTAAGCGCTCGATCAATTTCAGCTAAAACATTTTTGCTTAACCCATTACTTGCAACTGTAACAACCGGGTTTAGGTTGTGGCCTAACCGTCGTAAGTGCTTTTTGTCTTCATTGGAAATTTTCATTGATTATTGCTCTTAATGAATTATTGCTCTTAATGTAAGTTGCGCTGACTATCGACTGCTTCCAGTAGAAGCGCCATTAGCCATTATAGGTGAAATCTTAAGCTGATTGGGTTTCCATTACGATAATTCGACACGCATTCTATACTGGTTATTATTTTTATGCGTTAAAACCTTATCCCACTGTTTTTGTGTGATGTGGTATTTTTTATTTAGTTGCTGTTAAAATAAAATGACAAGATTTAAATACTGATTAACTTCCCTCTAATAATAACCACAAACCTCGGTAGATTAGTATGCCAGCACGCTCGAAAAGCAGTCAAAAGTGGTTGCAAGAGCATAATCGTGACCATTATGTGAAGCAGGCCCAGCAGGACGGTTACCGTTCTCGTGCTAGCTATAAGCTCTTAGAAATCAATCAAAAAGATAGACTGCTATATCCTGGCCTAATGGTTGTTGATCTTGGTGCCGCACCTGGGGGCTGGTCTCAAGTGGCTGCTAAATTGGTCGGCTCCAAAGGAAAGGTGATAGCATCTGATATACTTGAAATGGATTCTATTGTAGGTGTAGATTTTATTTTGGGAGATTTTACGGACCCTGTTGTGTTGCAGCATATACTTGGTTCGCTAGAAAAAAACTTGGTGGACCTTGTAATTTCTGATATGGCCCCCAACATGAGTGGTATAAAAGGCATTGATCAGCCTAAGGCTATGTATTTAGTGGAGCTTGCTCTAGATTTAGCCACACAGGTCTTGAAGCCTGGCGGAAATTTTGTTGTTAAGGTGTTTCATGGGGAAGGCTTTGATCAATTCATGCTTGAATTAAAGAAACGCTTTAAGCGAGTCACAGCGCGCAAACCCGATGCTTCCAGGTCCCGTTCGCGAGAAGTTTATGTTGTGGCAAAAGATTTTAAAAATTGAGTATTTAGTATTAAGTGATGCAAGGTTCTGTGATAATTAAGCCTTGTAGTTTTGGAAAAAAAGCTAATTTGTCGATTAAAGCTAGTAAATAAAAATGGGGTTTTCTCTTTGAATGACATGATGAAAAACATTATCTTGTGGCTAATTATTGCTGCAGTTTTGCTGTCAGTTTTCCAGAATTTTAATTCTCCAGTCCCTGATAATGCGATCAACTACTCTACATTTGTAGAAGATGTGCAACGGGGTAATGTTGAAAGTATAGTTGTTAAGGGATCCATAATCGAAGGTCTCAGGACAGATCAAACAGCATTCAAAACAACACGGCCTGCGGTATCCGATGACGGCTTGATGGGCGACCTGCTTGAAAATCGTGTAAAGGTTGAAGGGCGAGATCCAGAACCGCAAAGTTTATGGAGTCAGCTCCTGATTGCAGCTTTTCCAATTCTTTTAATCCTTGCGATATTTATGTTTTTTATGAGGCAAATGCAAGGGGGTTCAGGCGGTCGAGGCGGTCCAATGGGTTTTGGTAAAAGTAAAGCAAGGTTGCTAGCACCTGACCAGGTCGATACTACATTTTCTGACGTGGCTGGTGTGGATGAAGCAAAAGAAGAAGTTCATGAACTGGTAGATTTCTTGCGCGACCCTTCACGCTTCCAGCGCTTAGGAGGCAAAATTCCTCAGGGTGTTCTCATGGTTGGCCCGCCCGGCACAGGTAAAACATTATTGGCTAAAGCTATCGCTGGTGAGGCTAAGGTCCCATTCTTTTCTATTGCTGGGTCAGATTTTGTAGAGATGTTTGTTGGTGTTGGCGCCTCACGTGTTAGAGACATGTTTGAGCAAGCTAAAAAGCAGGCGCCCTGTATTATATTTATTGATGAGATTGATGCAGTTGGCCGCCATCGTGGCGGCGGTCATGGCGGTGGAAATGATGAAAGAGAGCAAACATTAAATCAACTGTTGGTTGAAATGGATGGCTTTGAAGGCAATGAAGGGATAATTGTAATTGCTGCCACAAATCGTCCTGATGTATTGGATAAAGCATTGCTTCGTCCGGGAAGATTTGATCGTCAGGTTTATGTAGGGTTACCAGATATTCGAGGCAGAGAGCAAATCTTAAAAGTTCATTCAAAAAAAGTTCCACTTGATGAAAAAATTGATTTAAGCGTAATAGCTAGAGGTACCCCAGGTTTTTCTGGCGCAGATCTAGCTAACTTGATAAATGAAGCGGCATTATTTGCCGCCAGAGCTAACAGAAGAGTTGTTAGTGGTGAGGAGTTCGAAAAAGCTCGAGATAAAGTCATGATGGGTGCTGAGCGACGCTCTATGGTCATGTCTGAAAAAGAAAAAGAAAATACTGCTTATCATGAGGCTGGGCACGCCATTATTGGTAGGTTGGTCCCTGAGCACGATCCTGTGCATAAGGTTTCAATTATTCCTCGTGGGCGTGCGTTGGGAGTGACGCAATTCCTTCCAGAGGAAGATAAATATAGCCTCACGAAACTTCAACTAAAGAGCCAGTTGTGTAGTTTATTTGGTGGCAGGATAGCAGAAGAATTAATCCATGGCGCAGATGGTGTAACTACCGGGGCCTCTAATGATATTGAAAGAGCTACCCAAATGGCGAGAAATATGGTCAGTCGTTGGGGGCTATCGGATAAAATGGGTCCTGTTCTTTATGGTGAGGAAGAAGGGCAAATGCCAGGCATGACGAAATCTGCTTACTCTGGAGATACTGCTAGAGAAATTGATATTGAAGTACGACAGATGCTTGATGATTGCTATGCTCGCTCTGTGGAGATCTTAAAAGATAATATAGACATTCTTCATGCTATGAAGAATGCCTTGATGGAATACGAAACCATTGATCTTGAGCAAGTCGACGATTTGATGGCGCGAAGAACAGTTCGCCCCCCTTATAATTGGGATAATCATGATTCTGGCAGTGCGACCAAAAAGAAAAAGAGTAAAAAGATAGATGATACTGATTTGGCTGGCACCCCCGCCGAAGAACATTAAGGTATTTATTTTTGCTAGCAGAAATGCAGGGTTATTTAAGAAAATTTTTCAATTTCTTTTTTTAGAAGTAGGCGGTCATTATTTAAGTTTTAAGTTGCTTTAGTTCTGCATGAAATACACTTTTGATGAAGCTTCCAATGAAAACAAACCCTTTCAGTTTAAATTTTTCCTCTCCCCATATAATGGCAGTTCTAAATGTAACTCCAGATTCTTTTTTTGATGGGGGTATTCTTTGCGACAGAAATAACCAGACCAACATTTCCTTGGCGCTCGAAAAAGTAGACTCATGTCTGAAGAGCGGCGCTAGTATCATTGATGTAGGCGGCGAGTCCACTAGGCCCGGAGCGGAACCGGTAGGTGTTAATGAAGAACTTGATCGAGTGGTGCCTGTAGTCGAAGCTATCGTAGAACGTTTTGGCGCCTTTGTATCGGTGGACACTAGCTCTCCATTAGTTATCACGGAGTCAGCAAATGTTGGTGCTGTGATGATTAATGATGTGCGAGCCTTGTCCCGCAAGGGTGCAGTTGAAGCAGTTGCCATGGCAGATCTTTCTGTTGTGTTGATGCACATGAATGGAGAGCCGACTAACATGCAGCTTGCTCCAAGCTATAAAGATGAGGCTGACGAGGTAAGAAGTTTTTTATTGGAACGTGTTGGTGTCTGCGAGTCTGGTGGGATTGAAAGAAAAAAGATATTCATTGATCCTGGATTTGGCTTCGGTAAAACACTAGAGCATAATTTACAGCTATTTCGTAGTTTAAATAAATTAAGTGAGTCAGGCTTTCCTATAGTCGTAGGGGTTTCTAGAAAATCAATGATAGGTGAAATTTTAGGTAAACCTTTAGATGAAAGATTATTTGGCAGTGTTGCTTTAGCAATGCTAGCAGTACAAAGAGGCGCTAATATCATTCGAGTTCATGATGTAGCTGCTACCGCTGATGTGTTGAAAGTGCTGCATGCTGTAAAGGAAGAAATATGATGGATAGAAAATTCTTTGGTACAGACGGTATACGTGGTCGAGTCGGAACTAAGCCTATAACCGCAGATTTTATGTTAAAGCTGGGCTGGGCTGCAGGTAAGGTATTCAGCGAAAGAAGTGACGGACGCAAGCTAATCATTGTGGGCAAAGATACCCGAGTATCAGGCTATATGTTTGAGTCCGCCTTCCAGTCAGGATTAATTGCAGCAGGAGTAGATGTGGCTCTCCTGGGGCCAATGCCAACTCCTGCTATTGCTTACTTGACGCGAACTTTTCGAGCTCAGGCTGGTATTGTAATTAGCGCGTCACATAACCCTTTTTACGACAACGGTATTAAATTTTTTGGCGCCGATGGTTTTAAGTTACCTGACGAGACAGAAGAAGCCATAGAGGCGTACCTAGAAAAGCCCTTAATAACAGAAGATTCTTCAAAGCTAGGAAAGGCTTTTAGGGTAGAGGATGCTGCAGGGCGTTATATTGAATTTTGTAAAGGCACACTACCATCAGGAAGTAACTTACAGGGTTTAAAAATCGTTGTGGATTGCGCAAATGGAGCTACATACACTACTGCCCCTAGTGTATTTCGCGAGCTAGGGGCAACAGTTATTGAAATTGCTGTTGAGCCTGATGGTTTTAATATTAACCAAGATTGTGGATCGACGCAGCCGGCGATCTTACAGAATGCAGTTTTGAAGCAAGAGGCAGATATGGGTATCGCTTTTGATGGGGACGGCGATCGAGTTATGTTTGTAGATCATGAAGGCGAACTGATAGATGGTGACGAGTTAATATTTGTTATAGCTAAACATCGCCACCAGAATGGTGGCTGTAGCGGTGTTGTTGGAACTTTGATGAGTAACTTGGGTATGGAAAATTCGCTAATGGACTTAGAGATTCCATTTGCGCGCACACAGGTAGGCGATCGGCATGTAATAGAGGCTCTTCGGCAACGCAAATGGCAATTGGGAGGGGAAGGATCAGGCCATATTATTTGCAGTAACCTGACTACTACTGGTGACGGTGTGGTTGCCGCGTTACAGGTTCTATACGCTATACGTGAAACAAGCACATCGCTGAATGTGCTTAAAAAAGAAATGCACAAGTACCCACAAAATATGATTAATGTGCCCATTGAAGGGAAGTTTAATCTCAAAAATTGCCCTGCGATACAAGAGGCTGTTTTGTGGGCTGAGAATGAGCTGAAAGATTGTGGTCGTATTTTGCTGCGCCCCTCGGGAACTGAGCCAGTCATACGAATTATGGTGGAGGCTGAAGATGTCGAATTGGCCAATAGAATCGTTTTAAGAGTGGCAGGTGTTGTTGAGGCTGAAGCAGGAGTAGATTCCCTTAGATAACTGAAAAGCACTAATCTAGTGCAGAGTGTTAGGTTGTTAATGCTCCCGTGGTTGAACAATGCTAACATCTCAGATAAGATTGCGCCCTTTTTGGGGCTAGGATACCTATAAATTATGCGCCGTCCCTTAGTAGCCGGAAATTGGAAAATGAACGGCGACAAGAAAAATATAGCCACTTTGATAGCAGGTTTAGTTGGCTTAGAATGTAAGGCAGATGTTATTGTTTTTCCTCCTTATGTTTATATACCGCAAGTGTTAGCGGGCCTCTCAGATACAGTTATTGCTGTAGGTGCGCAAAATGTTTCTGAGCACAAGGTTGGTGCATACACTGGTGAAGTGTCATCTCAGATGTTGCGAGATATAGGTTGTCAATATTGCTTGGTGGGTCATTCTGAGCGTCGTAGTCTCTACGGGGAAAGTGATCGCCAAGTTGCAGAAAAATTTTATCAGGCTCAGCTAGCTGGATTGAAGCCTATTCTTTGTTTGGGTGAAACCCTCAAGCAACGAGAACAAGGTGAAACCCTTGGCCTTATTTCTGCACAGATAGATACAGTGTTAGACTGCGCTGGAACAAGCTGCTTGTCTGATGCAATCATTGCTTATGAGCCTATTTGGGCGATCGGGACTGGCAAGCCTGCAGCTGTTGATCAGATTCAGCTGGTGCATCAATACATTCGCGAAAAATTGGGTGAGTTTGGGGCAAAGACTAGAATTTTATATGGAGGCAGCGTCACTCCTGCCAACACTGCTGAGCTTCTTGATCAAGCCGACATTGATGGAATTCTTGTTGGCGGCGCTTCTTTAGATATTGGCGCATTTAATGAAATATGCCAAATGGCATAATTGCAACTAACTAATAATTTGGCTGAATTAAGACAATGGAAAAATTAACATTAATCGTACATATTCTCACGGGGCTAGCTATTATTGGCATGATTTTGTTGCAACAGGGAAAAGGTGCAGAAGCTGGCGCATCTTTTGGTTCTGGCGCATCGCAAACTATGCTCGGCAGTGCGGGTAGCTGGAATTTTTTCAGCAAGATTACAGCCATACTTGCGACAATTTTCTTTGTTACTAGTTTTTCTCTAGCCGTCATAGCAAAAGATGGTGCAAATTTAAAGGAAGGTATTTTTCCTAACCTAGAAACCATCCAACAGTCAGCAGAAACTGAGCTGCCGAAAATTGACACTGTTGATGAGGCCTCTGACATACCAAAATGAAGTTTAAGAAAAAAATTGCCCAAGTGGTGGAATTGGTAGACACGCTATCTTGAGGGGGTAGTGGCGAAAGTCGTGCCGGTTCAAGTCCGGCCTTGGGCACCATTTTGGATTTAACCCCCCACATAAAAAATAGGTGAATTTGAAAAACCAACAAGCATAAAAATGCCCGAAAATATTCGGGCACTCTTGGGATCATCTGATAACAATGGGTGTTAAAACACCACTTGCCAATTCACAGATCCACTCACATCAGCATCCTCTCCGGCACTGGCCACAAAGGTACTAAAACTAATCCGACTGTCAGTGGCGAGCTGATAATCCACTTCACCCCCTAAACGCCCCCAGTTTTGACTGACGGCACTGCCTTCTTGGTTAACACCAATGTGATAACCCAATGCGTTGATGTTGGCTTTGATGCGAGCAGCGTGAGTATCAAAGCGATGAACGCCTTCAGCATGACCTAACAGGGTGGTTTTATCGGTGAGTTTGTATTTGCCGGTCAAACCATAACGCATCTCTTTGGCCATATGGGTTTGATCTTTAAAGTTAGCGGGTGCAGAACCCCCGTCTTCTTGATATCCATCAATCTCAGTGTGCGTGATGGTGTAAGCCAAACGAGGACTCACGCCAACAGGACCCGCATGGAATGCATCTTGCCAGTCTACTCGTGCACGGATGCTTACAGCATCCACATCAGTCTCACCTTTAGAGCGTTTGGTGCCGGTGACGGCATAACCACGGGTTAGACATGTAGTAAATGCAATGCATTAATCATTGTAGCATGAGTTGTTGTTTTCAACACTTAGGCCAACGTTGTTTTTCCTCAACACCTGTTCGGCTCGGTAGCTGGAGCGAACAAGTGCACCTGATACGACTTCCATAAAGCCTTTGTCCAGCCCCCACTGACGATATTTTTCAAATTCTTGCGGTGTCACATAGCGCTCAATCGGCAGGTGATTTTCAGTTGGTTGCAGGTATTGGCCAAAGGTTAAAATATCACAATTTATAGCGCGTAAATCATCCATGGCTTCGATGATTTCAGCTTCAGTCTCGCCCAGGCCCAGCATGATGCTGGTTTTGGTGAGAACCTCCGGTTTGTATTCTTTGGCGTGCTTTAATACAGCGAGGGTTTGCTCATAGGTGGCACGAGGGTCTCTAACTGGATGCGTGAGACGCTTTACGGTTTCTACGTTTTGGGCGAAAACAACAATACCGCTATCGACTACAGTTTCTATACTGTTTAAGCTGCCCTCAAAATCTGGGGTGAGTGCTTCAACGGCAATATCAGGATTTTCGGCTTTGACTCGCAGGACAACTTCTGCGTAATGGCCGGCTCCGCCATCTTCCAAATCATCTCGGTTTACCGAGGTTAGCACCAGGTACTTGAGCCCCATAAGTTTTACGGATTCGGCGGTGTTTTTAGCCTCATCTTTATCGAGCCAGCCTTGAGGGTTGCCTGTGTTAACCGCACAAAAACGGCAAGCACGAGTGCAGGTGTCACCCATTAGCATAATGGTTGCAGTTCCTGAACTCCAGCATTCACTGATATTAGGACACATCGCTTCTTCGCAGACGGTACTGAGTTTGTGTTCGTGAACGATTTTTTTAGTTTTGTCATACACGGAACCGCCTTTGGCTTTTATTCGCAACCATGATGGCTTTTTAAGCCGTTCTTGGGAATCCTTGCTGGAGGCTTTGATGCCATTTTTAATCGCCGTGATGCCTTTATCGTTGACGAATTTTTTTCCGCTTTCAATGGGCGCGGTAGGAATGTGAGTGGCGGGGATCAGGTCACGGCTATTCATAATAGTGGCTTACATCTCAGTCTAAGACCCGGGTGCATGGTCTAATGAATGGGCTTTCTGTCAGTTAAGTACGATTTTGGCAATACGCTGTTGATTGCGCATAGCTTCTTTTTTACCCGGGAATAACTGGATAGCATTTGGGGTAATTAAAATAACCCGTTGATCCCTTAAGCCGACATAGCCCGATTTATACTCTTCAATAATGCTGTCATCAACCCAGTTTAAATGGTGCTCAGGCCTCAGCTCGGCATATCCCAGACAACTGTCTGCCAGCGGATCTTCAAAGCTGGCCCTAGATTTATGCAGTGCAATGGCTTGTGTTGCCAGTATCAGGAGCTGACCGTCACGAAATATCAGAGCCTGTACTTTCTCTGTGCTCTCAAGCTGAAGAGAGATGACGTCTTTTATGATGTCTGATATCCCGAAAATGCTCATGCTCAACCTAATTCATAAAATAAGTTCGGATGATACTAAAGCTCGTGCTTATTTGCCATTGTGTCGCCAGATTATGGGGTTCAAGGCGTCTTAACGGCCTGCGCAGGCGCTCATTCCCCTTCGGGTAACTGTCGTCCTTTCAACTCCTAACGCTTCAGCACTGTGAACTGCTCGAATTCAGTAATAAATTGGCTCTGATCACACCCCTAATAAAGAATATACAATTGTAGTCTACAATTTAGGCTATCTTTGGGGGTTGAATCATTTAAGATTTCTTTTTACCCAAAATCTTTTAGCATTGCTTTTAGTTCTAGCGCATGCTGTTCCTCTTGTCCTATTAGGCCACGCACATATTCCTCTAGATAAATAGATCTATCTGCAACATTCTCTAAAAATTTCTTATAAAGCTCAAGCGCACCCTGCTCATGAGCCAAGCTTTCTTCAAGGATGTCTTTTATTGAGTGTTTGTGAGTTTCTTTGATCTCTGCAATACGTTGGCTGGGGTGGCCATCTAACCCAACGATTAATTCTCCAGCATGTTGCGCGTGTTCTAAAGATTCAGAGGCCTGATCTTTCAAAAAAGTAACAATTGGCAGTCTGTATGGCCCGCTTACCATCATAGCAGAATGGGTGTATCTCACGACTCCTGCTAACTCATACTCCATTATTTCATTTAAAATATTGCATACAACATCTGAATTTATTTCCTTCATCTCCATAAAAATCTCTACCTCTATTTGGTGACTTAATTTTTCTCATGCGCTGCTTGAAGCTATTATAAAAGGGTTAAGGGTTAAGGGTTAAGGGTTAAGGGTTAAGGGTTAAGGGTTAAGGGTTAAGGGTTAATTTTCTACTACTACAGTTTCACTGATTTGGCTGTAAGCCATGTACTGATTGGCGTCCCGAAGAGGATTCGAACCTCTGACTTACTCCTTAGGAGGGGCTTCTACTACAATAAAAAAATCCTATAACCCTCTAAAGCCTTGTAATTACTACGTTGCTCTGCATCACTATGATATGTCCTACCCACCACTAGACTTCTAACTGCACCCAAATGATATTAAGGGAGCTTGTTTCTGTCATTCAGTATATATGGTACCCGCTCATATACAAAATATGGTGAATTTTGAAAATATCTCCAATAGGAGTATTCTTAAAAAAAGTAAAGGAGATTGCTATGTGGTGGAAATCAGCCTTTATCGGATGGATTGGTTTTTATTTTTGGCAAGAGCATGACGTCAGCAACAGAGAGTACCAGTGGAGGCAGAGGCGAAGAGAAGGAAAATATCCCGCGGACGAAATTGAAAAAGTAGAAGCGGGACTCAGAAGCCAAAGAAGCCAAAGAAGAAGCCAAAGAAGCCAAAGAAATAGATAAGGAAGACAAAGAGAGACTAGAAAGATCGTGGCGCACATGGCGTGCTGGACGAGTAGCTAATGCAAATACAGATGATGTAGATAAACAGGTTGAGAGGACTTGTCTAAAAAAGCATGGGTTATCTAAAGACTGGTTTGACTAAGCGTATTTGGCGTATTTGATTCAAAAAATCCTGACAGGGATCTGTGATAAAAAAGACAGCATCGATAACTAGATATTTTTTCTAATCGATTCGAAATTTTTCTAATGTATCTCTGGAAATATATTCTAACGTCTTCTCATGTGTTGCCTTCAGGTCTAAGAGTGGAGCCACACCAGCCTCGTAAGCCTCTTTCCAGCGCAATACACATAAACACCATCGGTCACCTGTTTTTAGCCCTGGGAACTGATATTCAGGCAGAGGCGTGCCTAGATCGTTACCTCTTGATTTAGTGAACTCCAGAAACTCATCTGTGATGATGGCGCATACTACATGAGTCCCGTGATCTGCTAAGTTAGTATTGCAATACCCATCTCTTAGAAAACCAGTCATAGGATCACTGCAGCAGGAATTCAATTTTGTGCCTAAAACATTTTTTGTTTGCTCATGGTGTTGCTTGGGAAAAGTATCATCTTCAACAAACTCTTCAGTTTTATCATGTTCCTCCTTCATCTTAGGTCTCCCTTATCCATACAGCGGAATAATATCACCATCTACAACACTAACACTGAGTAAATGTTTGTGTATCTTAAGGCTTGTATTAACGATGGTTGTAACTCTTTTTTCGTACTCTCTACCTGAAGCACCATACTTTAGCATATATGGAGATACACCAATGGTTTCAACACTCCAGCCACCTATTGATGCTGGTATTCTTAGAGAATTTCTCCATAATCCCATTATCGCAAAAATTTCTCACACAGCAAATTTTTTTACATGGAATAAATACCAATGGTTCATAGGTTTACCAAGATAAGAGAAGATCGAAAGTTTCAGGGTGCAGTTATCGCTATTATCCTACTGTCTTCTCTTTTGGTGGGGTTTCAGACATACGAAGCAAGTAATAAGTATGTAAGCATGATTGTTTTTTTGGATTATTTTGTGACTATATTCTTTGTCATCGAACTATCAATAAGATTCTTAGGGGAAGAAGAAAAATCATTATTTCTTAAAGATGGCTGGAATCTTTTTGATTCAGTCATAGTTCTTGCTTCCCTGGTTCCTGTTGCAGGATCATCTGTTTTGATATTAAGATTACTTAGAATTTTTAGAATCTTGAGAATAATATCTGTCGTTCCAGAGCTAAAGGCTTTGGTCGAGGCATTATTGCAATCGCTGGCAAGATGCGGCTATGTGATGTTAATTTTATTTATTATTTTATACATCTATGCAGCGATAGGATCCATGTTATTTTCTGTAGATGATCCAGCAAGATGGGCCGACTTAGGTATTTCGCTGCTGACCTTAGTGCAAGTGATGACTCTTTCTAGCTGGGAGACAGTAATGTTGCCAATGCAGGCTTTGTATCCATGGGCATTTGTATATTTTGTTTCATTTGTTTTTATAACAGCCGTGGTGCTCTTAAATTTAGTAATTGCTGTGTTAGTTGATGTGGTATCCAAATCAAATATTACAAAATAAACTACTAGCTTAAAATTTAATTAAATTTGGACATAAAAGGAACTAGAATATGAAAATGATACAGAAGATATGCGCTGCTTTATTGCTGACTGGATTATCAAGCGCTTATGGTGCTCATCATGAGGCAAATGAACATGAGCATAAAACTACTCCTCATCAAGCAGAAGAAGAAAGAACGGTACGCTCCTCTTGTGCTGAAGATGCAGCTAAACCAGAGCCTAAATTCTTAGATAAAAGAACCTGTCTAGAAACGCATGGATACAAGGTTAAGGATTAGCATAGAGGGCAGGTGTGTGGGTTGCTGTAACAAATTCTAGTAATGGTTATCGGCAGCTTTGAGGCCTTATGATACCGGATTTATGGCCCACTACTCCAGCATAGTCTAAAGTGAAAAATAATAATTAAATCAAATTGACAGGGGTTTAGGTGCCAAAAACAAGCCTGCTAATAGTTTTTTTTCTGAGCCCTCTTTTGACTGGTTGTATATTCTCTAGTCCTCAGCCGCCCAGCAATCAGTCTAATATTTGTTCTATATTTGAAGAGAATCCGGAATGGTATGATTATGCTAGAGATTCTCAAGAAAAATGGGCAACAAGTATTTCTACCCAGGTTGCATTTATTAAACAGGAGTCATCTTTCAGGCATGACATAAAACCACCGAGAGATAAATTGTTAGGGATAATTCCTTGGTTTAGATCTTCTTCTGCATATGGCTATGCTCAAGCGCAGAATGCAGTGTGGTCAGAATATGAAAAAGAAAGAGGGTCTCTTTTTTCAAGAAGATCCCATATGAAATACGCCACTGATTTTATTGGCTGGTATAACAAAAAAAGTCGAGACACTTTGGGCATCAGCAGTGCTAATGCCGAACACCTGTACTTGGCCTACCATGAAGGCCGCGGTGGCTATAAGCGAAAAAGTTACCTGAAAAAAAATTCATTGCGTAAAATTGCAAAAAAAGTTGGCCGTCAGGTAAAAACCTACCAAGGACAACTTGCCAGCTGTGAAGCAAAGTTCAGATGCAGGCATTTCTATCAGATTTGGCCAATTTGTCGCTAGGGATAGTCGGGCCACTAGTCTGTTCGAGCTGCATGGCTAGTAATTAAAAATGATAAAGAAAAGACTGGGTATTTGCAGGGGGTTTACCTTGACCAGGTGTGATCTGAGCTCTATAATCTCCGCCCCTTAGAGGTGCTGTGCAGGAATTGCAAGGCGAAACCTTTTAAGGATTATAACTTGGCGATAATTGTAATCTTGTTAAGATCATCAATTAAGTCAAGTTGAAAAAATTTGTTGCGGGGTGGAGCAGTCTGGTAGCTCGTCGGGCTCATAACCCGAAGGTCGTTGGTTCAAATCCAGCCCCCGCTACCAAATATTTACATAGGGTGATGTTCCTATGTTGATGTGATGAAATAGCTCACGTTCAAAAAGCCCCTTTTAGGGGCTTTTTGTTAGGCGGTCTAAGTCACTAAGAGTGACTGAATGTCGACCTTGTTGAGAAAGTCGAGAGGTTTTAGTGGCAACGAGACAGGATGCACTTGTAGCTTTAGTTGCCCCAGTGGTGGATGCCATGGGATGCAGGTTTTGGGGATTGGAATACTTGTCTTCTGGGCGTAGTGCTATGCTGAGGATATATATTGAAAATGACCCCATTACAGTTGAAGATTGCGAAAGAGTGAGTCGACAGGTTGCCAGCTTGCTTGATGTTGAAGATTTGATCACTAGTGAGTATACATTGGAGGTATCTTCTCCTGGTTTGGATAGACCATTGTATACACTGGTTCAGTATGAACAGTATAAAGGTGAAAAAGTTGTTTTGAGATTACGCTTGCCTTATAAAGGCAGGCGTAATTTTAAAGGCCGCTTAAATGGTATAGAGGGAGAAAACGTTTTATTGGCAGCTGATGGTTGCGAATTTATCTTCCCAATTAATAGCATTGAAAGGGCGAATATTGTCCACCCCTTCTAAGGGCAGTTGCGAGGCTGAAAAATGAATAAAGAAATTTTGATGGTGGCAGAAGCTGTCTCAAACGAAAAAGGCGTATCTTCAGAGGTTATTTTTGAGGCCATAGAGCAGGCTTTAATAATGGCGACGAAGAAGCGCTATGACGAAGATTCTAATATTCGCGTGGTTATTGATCGCGAGACGGGTGGTTATGAATCTTTTCGTTGGTGGACAGTGATGGATGACGAAACTATGGCTGAGCTTGGCACTCAATTAACTATTGAGGAGGCTCACGAAAAAGACGTTAAACTTAAGGCTGGCGATGTCTTTGAAGAAAAAATTGAAGATATTGGTTTCGGGAGAATTGCGGCCCAAACTGCAAAGCAAGTGATAGTTCAAAAAGTGAAAGATGCCGAACGAGCCCTAGTTGTTGATTTATTTCTTGAGCAAATCGGAAGCTTGGTCAGCGGAACCGTGAAGAAAGTAACGCGTGATAATGTGCTTATTGATCTTGGTAATAATGCTGAAGGTATTCTTCCTCGTGAAGAATTGGTCGGACGTGAAGTATTTCGAGTAAATGACAGAGTGAGAGCCATATTGCAGGGAATTAATCCTGAAAATAGAGGCCCGCAACTCTTCCTTAGCCGTAAGTGCAATGAAATGCTGATAGAGCTATTTAGTGTTGAGGTCCCGGAAATTGCAGAACAAGTTATTGAGATTCGTGGGGCTGCCAGAGATTCAGGCTCAAGAGCAAAGATTGCGGTAAAAACTAACGATGGGCGAATAGACCCTATCGGTGCTTGCGTGGGGATGAGAGGCGGACGAGTACAAGCAGTGTCTAATGAGTTGGATGGAGAGAGAATAGACATCGTCCTCTGGGACGACAATCCCGCACAATTGGTTATCAATGCAATGGCCCCAGCTGAAGTGGAGTCGATTGTTGTTGATGAAGAGTCAACAACAATGGATGTAGCTGTTTCAGAGAGCTCTTTAGCAATGGCTATTGGTCGTAGCGGGCAAAATGTTCGTCTTGCGTCTGAGTTAACTGGATGGAAAATTAATGTAATGACAACTGATGAGGCTGGAATAAAACAAGAAAAAGAGTCTCAGAATCTGGTTGGTCTTTTGCAAGAACAACTTGATATAGGCGAAGATGTCGCTACAGTCTTGATTGAAGAGGGATTTACCTCTCTTGAGGAAGTAGCTTACGTTCCACTGGAAGAAATGGCAGGTATCGACGGATTTGATGAAGATTTAGCAGAAGAACTGCGCGCTAGGGCTAAAGATGCCTTATTGTCGATAGCTCTATCTTCGGAGCAAGATACCTTGTATCCGGCAGAAGACTTGCTGGCAATGGATGGCATGAATGAAGAGCTGGCAAAAAAGTTGGCTGCTTGTCATATCATCTCGATGGAAGATCTAGCTGAACAGGCAGTAGATGATTTGCTAGATATTGATGGTATAGATGAAAAGCGAGCAGCTGAATTGATTATGACTGCACGTGCGCCCTGGTTTGCTGACGAAGACAGCAATAGTTGATCTAGAAGACTCAAAATTGAGGAATATTGATGGCTGAAGTTACTGTAAATGAGCTTGCCAAGCTTGTGGGAACATCTGTGGAGCGCCTGCTGAGTCAAATGCAGGAAGCAGGCTTATCGCAAGATAAGCCTGATGCGGTTGTTGATGATCAAGAAAAGCAAATATTGCTAGCACACTTGAAAAATTTGCGTGGCGGTATATCTGGTGACCCAAGGCAAATTACACTCAAGCGAAAAACTCTAAGCACTCTGAAGACAAGCGCTGGCAGGAAAACAGTTAATGTTGAAATTCGCAAAAAACGAACTTATGTGAAGCGTGATGATGAAGAGATTGCGATTAATCCTGATGAAAATAAAAATCTAGAAATTACAGCTATTGATGCTGAAGATCAAAGGCAAGCGGCAATAATCTCTCGTCGCACAGCAGAAACACAATCTCAAGAAATTATAGAAGATTCTGGGCCTAGCGGTGAAGAGAATAAAAATCAATCAGTTGAAAAGAACGTTGCGCCTGCTGTCTCCAGCCCCACTTCTGGTGATATCAACGAAATTCCAGTAGAGCCAACAAAGATCATTAAAAAGCATGCGAAAGTATATGATGCCGCTCCTGTCAATGACGAAAAAGAAGAGATAGTTAAAAAACCAAAAAAACGTGTCGCGGTAAAAGAACCCAAACGTAAAATTGTAGACCTGCTGAAAGCAGCTGAAGAAGAATCAGGAGAAGAAAAGAAGCCTCGGCTTCGCACTGGTGTGAAGATTGTTAAGGTTAAGAATGTTCATACATTTCAAAAACCAGCGGACAAAATTTTTTGCAACGTAGAAATTCCAGAGGAAATTCTTGTCAGCGACTTGGCGAAAAAGATGTCAGTAAAAGCTACTGTTGTTATTAAAGCCCTAATGAAGTTAGGGACCGCAGTTTCAATTAACGAACCTATAGATCAAGATACTGCGATTCTTGTTGCTGAAGAGCTTGGTCATACGACTACTTCTGTTTCTGGATCAAAAGAAGAAGAAGTGATGATAGAAGCTTTGCAGGCTTCAGTAGAGGAATTTTTGGTGATACGGGCCCCCGTCGTTACGGTCATGGGCCATGTTGATCATGGCAAAACATCACTGCTTGATTATATCCGAAAAAGTCGAGTAGCCTCAGCAGAGGCCGGAGGGATTACCCAGCATATTGGTGCATATCACGTAGATACTCCAAAGGGAATGATCACCTTTTTGGATACGCCTGGGCACGCTGCTTTTACTGCTATGCGTGCTCGTGGTGCACAGAGTACAGATGTTATTATTTTGGTGGTTGCTGCTGATGACGGAGTTATGCCACAAACTGAAGAAGCGATACAGCATGCTCGGGCAGCAGGTGTCCCTCTCATAATTGCGATAAATAAAATTGACAAAGAATCTGCTGACTCCGAAAAAGTAACTAATGAGTTATCTGCAGCGGGTGTTATTCCTGAAAGTTGGGGTGGAGATACCCAGTTCATTGAGGTCTCTGCACAGACAGGCGTAGGTATTGACGATTTGTTAGAGGCGGTATTACTGCAAGCAGAATTACTCGAACTAAAAGCATCTTGCAGCATTCCCGCCAAAGGAGTGGTGATTGAGTCAAGATTAGAAAAAGGCCGTGGAGCTGTTGCAACAGTCTTGGTTCAGGCAGGAAAGTTAAAAAAAGGAGATTTGGTGCTCGCGGGAGAGAGTCTTGGACGCATTCGAGCGATGAGCGATCAAGCAGGAAACACAGTAACAGATGCTGGTCCCTCAATCCCGGTAGAGATATTAGGTTTGGATACGCCGCCAGCTGCTGGCGATGAATTTCTTGTAGTAAGTGATGAGCGCAAAGCAAAACAATTGGCAGAATTCCGGCAAAATAGAGTCCGTGATGAGGCGGCCGCCCGTAAGAAATCTGCAAAGTTAGAAAATATGTTTGCTACGTTTGAGGGTGGCGAGGAGAAAAGGCGTTTACCTGTAGTAGTGAAGGCCGATGTTAGAGGTTCTTTGGAAGCTATATTGGCTGCTCTTCACGAGATGGGGAATGAAGAGGTAGAGATAGAAGTTATTTGTTCAGGGGTTGGAGGTATAAGCGAATCAGATATTAATTTGGCAGTTTCTGCTCGTGCTGCAGTAATAGGGTTTAACGTAAGGGCTGACAATGCAGCTCGCCGTTTATCAGAAGAAGAGGGGCTAGATCTTCGATATTACAGTGTCATATACAATGTATTGGATGATGTAAGGCAAGCATTAAGTGGATTGCTGTCTCCTGAAAGGCGAGAAGAGATTCTTGGTATCGCCGAGGTGCGTGATGTGTTTGGGTCGCCAAAATTTGGTGCGATTGCTGGTTGCATGGTTATAGAGGGCGTCGTTTTTCGACATAAACCGATCCGAGTGTTACGAGATAGTGTGGTAATTTATCAGGGTGAATTAGAATCATTGAGACGCTTTAAAGATGAAGCTAGCGAAGTTCGAAATGGCGTTGAATGCGGCATTGGGGTGAAAGATTATAATGACATCAAGTCTGGTGATCAGATTGAAGTTTATGAAATTACAGAGATAGCTCGGAAGCTATAAACAAGGCTCAGAATTATGCCTCGAGAGTTTACACGTAAAGACAGAGTGTCAGATGCTCTTCAGCGAGAGCTATCTAAATTGATTCGCGATGAAGTTCGTGACCCCAGGTTAGCAATGGCTAACATCACTGCTGTAGAGGTTAACCGCGATCTTGCTAATGCCAAGGTGTACGTTACTTTTGTGGGACTATCGTCTGAAGAAGAAAGTCGAAAAGCTACAGAAATACTAAACCGCGCTGCGGGATTCTTGCGAACCAGAGTTGCTCGTGAAATGCAGTTGCGCATCGCCCCCCATCTGCGCTTTATATATGATCATAGCGGCAGAAGAGCCCAAGATTTGATGGCTACAATAGAGCGAGCGGTTTACTTGGATGAGCAAAACCAGGTAAATCCAGATGAACCTGTAGACCATTCTGGGGAAGATTAGCGTTGGGGCGCCGCAATAAAGGACGTCAAGTTAATGGAATTTTGTTGCTAAATAAGCCACTTGGTGTTTCCTCTAATGGCGCATTACAGAAAGTCCGACATTTGTTTCTTGCTGTTAAGGCTGGGCATACTGGTAGCCTTGATCCTTTAGCGACAGGAGTTTTGCCAATTTGTTTTGGAGAGGCAACAAAATTTACTCAGTTTCTTTTGGATGCAGATAAAAAATATAATGCAACCATTCGCTTTGGTGTCTCCACCGCTAGCGGAGACGCTGGATCAGAGGTAGTTTCTGAGCTGGGCGCTGAAGATCTCACCGCAAAAAGAGTGGAAGCAGTTTTAGCTGAATTTCGTGGAAATATTGCGCAGGTGCCTTCGATGTATTCCGCACTAAAGCATGAAGGGCAACGATTATATAAGCTGGCTCGACAGGGAATCAGTGTAGATAGAAAAGCCCGTGATGTGATAATTTACTCTTTAGAGATGACAGAGTTTCGTTTTGGTGAATTTCCAGAGGCAGATATAAAGGTTCATTGCAGTAAAGGGACTTATATTAGAAGCTTGGCTGAAGATATAGGCTCTCGATTAGGTTGTGGTGCTTATGTATCAAAACTACATAGAGAGGCTGTTGGTCAGTTTAATGAAAAAGATTCAATTACTATGGGAGAGCTGGAATCCATAAGTGAGCCTAGACTTACAGCCAGTTTAGACCGCCTGCTTAAGCCTATGGATGCCGGTATTCAACACTTAATGGCTATCTATTTGTCTGAAGACGTTGCTTTTTATTTTCGCCAAGGACAGACCGTAATGACGACACAGGCCTATCGCGAAGGCAAAGAAGGCGATATAGTGCGAGTCTTTCATTTGGAGGGTTCGTTTTTAGGCGTTGGTGAGGTCACAATTGATGGCAAGCTAGCCCCTAAGCGTTTAGTAATTTAGTTTTATTCCTAGGGTACCTGTAAATATGCGCGGGCATCCTTAATCTTAAGCCGCATATTGGAGAAATATATGTTAAATGCAGAAGAAAAAGAAGTCATTGTTACAAATAACGCTCAGTCTAAAGGTGACACGGGTTCTCCAGAAGTCCAAGTCGCCCTACTAACAGCAAATATTAATAAACTACAAGGCCATTTTGGTGATCATAAAAAAGATCACCATTCGCGTCGCGGTCTAATCCGCATGGTAAATCAACGCAGAAAACTGCTTGATTACCTTAAAGGCAAGGATACTAGCCGCTATACGCAATTAATTGCTAAGCTTGGATTACGTCGATAAGAAGTGACTAACGGCTCCCCTGGGAGCCGTTAGTAATTATAAGGGAAGTGAAAACAATACCTTTGTGCATTATGGCTGATCGAGTTACCTGTAATTATCTAGATTTTGAATAAAAAATTATTATAAATAAAATCTAAACTTTACGGGTAATTATTGGTAACGCGAGCAGCTTAATTTCTGGTATTTTTTTAAAGCTTCATGCTATCAAGAACTATTAGGAAATAAATTTTATGAAACCTGTAATAAAAACATTTCAGTACGGAAAGCATACTGTCACATTAGAAACTGGCCGTATTGCGCGTCAAGCAACTGCAGCAGTTTTGTGTACTATGGATAAGACATCAGTGCTCTGTACGGTTGTTGCTGACAAGCAAGCCAAAGATGGACAAGACTTCTTCCCTCTTGGTGTCCATTACATTGAAAAGGCATACGCTGCCGGTAAAATTCCTGGTGGATTTTTTAAACGCGAAGGTCGACCAAATGAGAAAGAAACACTTACCTCCAGGCTGATAGATCGCCCTATCCGCCCTTTGTTTCCTGATGGATTCAAAAATGAAGTGCAGGTAGTTTGTACTGTAATGTCAGCAGAGAAAGATATTGATCCAGATATTGTAGCCATGATTGGAGTATCCGCCGCTTTATCTATTTCTGGAGTTCCATTTAATGGCCCTGTGGGCGGCGCTCGCGTCGGCTATACATCAGACCTTGGTTACACCCTCAACCCCACTTACTCTGATTTAGTTGAGTCAGACTTGAACATGGTTGTAGCAGGAACTAAAGATGCAGTACTAATGGTGGAGTCAGAGGCAAATGAGCTGTCAGAGGATATTATGTTGGGGGCAGTACTTTTTGCTCACCAAGAAATGCAAGCAGTGATCCAGGTTATTACTGATTTAGCTGATGTGGCTGCTAAAACGAGATGGGATTGGCAGCCAGCATCACAAAATTTAGAGCTTGCAGATGCCCTTAGTTCCAAAATAGGTAACGATCTAGACAATGCTTACCGTACAACAGACAAGCAGGAAAGAGTAACTTTGCTTGAAGGCCTTCGCAACGATGCGATGGACTTAGTGAGCGAGATAGCAGGTATCAGCGAAGAAGATGTGCGCGATGGCTTTAAAAAGCTTGAGAAGAAAATTGTGCGTGGCCGTATTACCCGCGGTGAGTCACGTATTGATGGTCGCGATAGCAAAACTGTTCGAGCTATTGATGTAGAAATTGGCGTATTGCCAAAAACTCATGGCGCTGCGTTATTCACACGCGGAGAAACTCAGGCGTTAGTAACGACCACTTTGGGTTCCATGAGAGATGCGCAGCTGATTGATGCCCTGGAAGGTAAGCGTGAAGATCCCTTCATGCTGCATTACAACTTCCCTCCTTATTCTGTTGGTGAATGTGGTCGAATGGGATTTACAGGCCGACGTGAAGTTGGTCATGGCAAGCTAGCTAGGCGCGGAATTAATGCGGTATTACCTTCTACTGAAGAATTCCCGTACGCTATACGCGTGGTATCGGAGATTACTGAATCTAATGGATCTAGCTCAATGGCTTCGGTGTGTGGAGCAAGTCTATCTTTGATGGACGCAGGGGTTCCACTAAAGGCTCCAGTGGCCGGCATTGCCATGGGTTTAGTTAAAGAAGAAAGTGGATTTGCAATATTGACAGATATCTTAGGCGATGAAGATCATTTGGGTGATATGGATTTCAAGGTGGCAGGTACGGCGCAAGGCATTACTGCACTCCAGATGGATATAAAAATTGAAGGTATCACTGAAGAAATTATGGAGGCTGCGCTCGAGCAGGCTCTCCATGCTCGACTGTATATTCTTGGTGAAATGAACAAGGTTCTTGCTAGTTCACGCGACGAGGTATCCGAAGCAGCGCCTCGTTACCATACAATGAAAATTGATGCGGATAAGATTCGCGATGTTATTGGTAAGGGTGGAGCTACTATCCGTTCTTTAACAGAGACAACTGGGGCTACTATTGATATTAGTGATGACGGAACTATTCGTATCTACAGCGATGATTCTGATGGACTCAATGACGCTATTTTCCGTATCGGAGAGATTACTGCAGAAGCCGAAGTAGGCCGTATTTATGAAGGCACCGTGGCTCGAATTGTTGATTTTGGTGCATTTGTTACTATTATGCCTGGTACAGATGGTCTCCTGCATATATCTCAAATCGCAGAAGAGCGTGTTGAAAAAGTAACAGACTACCTCAAAGAGGGTCAAGAAATTCGTGTAAAAGTGCTTGATGTTGATGCCCGTGGACGGATTAAACTTTCTATGAAGGAAGTAAAAGCAGATGTAGAGGAAAAAACTATTGCGGCAGCTGATGAGAGAGGTGCAGGAGAATCAGCCGAATAATGTTGTAAATTTTTTCAGTATTGCTTTAAAAGCGAGGCATGCCTCGCTTTTTTTATGGATATTTTTTGTTATATGATGATTTTTCAGTGAAAAAAAGTAGCTTAGAGTTACAATCTTAAGTATGGATAATTATCACCCTTTTAAATCCCCTCAATTTGAACGACAGCAGTTTCGTGCCCGACTTTTTTTTGGGACATCTTTGATGGTGGTCTTGGCCTCCATACTGCTCGGTCGCTACTATTATCTGCAGGTTATTAAATACGAAGAATTTATGACAAAATCTGAAAGCAACCGAGTTCTGGTTGAGCCCATAGCTCCTACGCGTGGATTGATTTACGATCGAAATGGAGTTTTGTTAGCCCAGAACCGAACCAGCTTTAGTTTGTCTGTTGTTATTGAGAGGGCTGATGATCTTGGATTGTTGTTGGAAGAAATTTCTAGCCTGATCACTCTATCTGATAAAGAGAAAAGTCAGTTTTACAAGCAACTAAATAGACGAAGGCGACCTTTCGAGTCAATTCTACTGAAGATGGACTTGAGTGAAGAGGAACAGGCAATACTGGCTGTTAATCAGTATTATCTTCAGGGTTCCTTGGTGACCGCTAAGCTATCAAGAGAGTATCCTTTTGGGCAGAATTTTGCTCATGCGCTTGGATATGTAGGGCGTATAAATGATCGTGAGGTCGACACACTGGATCCTGTTCTTTACAGAGGAACGCTGGTTTTAGGAAAAACTGGACTAGAAAAAAAGTATGAAGACGACCTCCTAGGTAGAGTTGGTTATCAGACGATAGAGGTTAATAATCGAGGCCGTATGATGAGGCTGCTTCAGCGCGAGAATCCTATTGATGGAAAGGATTTACATCTATACTTGGATCATCGACTGCAACATCAGGCTTATGGGTTGCTGAAGGGAGAAAAAGGAGCCATTGTAGTTATAGAAATTGATACCGGAGGGGTCCTTGCGATGGTCAGTGCTCCAAGTTTTGATCCAAATGAATTTGTTTCTGGTATAAGCCATAAGAGCTACAGTGAATTAACTCACTCATCGGGATTGCCTTTATTTGATAGAGCTCTGCGGGGGCAATACCCTCCAGGATCGACCGTGAAGCCTGTTTATGGTTTGGCTGCGTTAGATGAAGGCGTGATTGATGAAAACTATAGAATAAGTGACCCTGGCTATTTTAAGCTACCTAATTCAGAGCACAAATACCGAGACTGGAAAAAAGGAGGGCATGGAAATAATATTCACTTGCATGACGCAATCGTTCAATCCTGCGATACTTTTTTTTATAATCTGACCAATCTTATGTCCATTGATACTTTTGATCGCTACGGTTCGGCTTTTGGGCTTGGACAAAAGACTGGCATTGATATGCCTCTTGAGCGAAAGGGAATTATGCCATCACGGTCCTGGAAGCAGAAAGATCGAGGCATGCGTTGGTATACAGGTGATACCGTAAATGTAAGCATAGGGCAAGGATATACTCTGACTACGCCTATGCAGTTGGCTGTTATGACTGCAGGCATAGCAAGTCGGGGAGAAATACGTACACCGCAGCTGGTTCAGCATCAGCAGAATATTTTACCAGTAAAGAGAAAAATTGAAATCTCAGAAAGCCATTGGAATTATGTGCACCAATCGATGGAGGATGTTGTGCATGGCCCCAAAGGCACCGCGAGAGGTATCAGTAAGGGGCTTAGCTACAACATTGCGGGAAAAACTGGCACCGTGCAGGTGATAAACATCAAACAAGAAGAGAAATACGATGCAGAATCTACCGCAAAACGTAATCGCGATCATGCTTTGTTTATAGCCTTTGCCCCAAGAGTAAATCCAAAGATTGCAGTAGCAATAGTTATAGAAAATGCTGGATCTGGATCATCCCAGGCCGCCCCTGTTGCTAGAAAAATTATGGATGCCTATATGAATTTTTATCCTGAGACGTCAGGGGGCTATGATGACCCAAAATGATTTTGTCCGACAAATGCGTCCAGGAAACTCCGCTTTTTATGATACTCGTAGCCAGTGGAATAGATTTCATTGCGATATTCCTATGGTGGCGCTACTTTTGATTCTGGCTACGGTCGGACTACTAGTACTTTTTAGCGCCAGCAGTCAAAATATTTCTCTTGTAAAATCTCAGCTTGTTCGGTTTGGTATTGGGTTTATCGCAATGATTGCACTAGCTCAAATTCACCCTCGTTTTTTTGAACGCTGGGCATTTGTTCCCTACTTGGGAGGCATTTTATTATTAATAATGGTGCCATTATTGGGCATAGAAAAAAATGGCGCACAGCGTTGGCTAAGTATAGGCGTTCAGTTTCAACCTTCGGAAATTATTAAGGTTTCGATTCCCTTGATTCTGGCTAGTTACTTAGCCAGAAAATCTTTTCCTCCTAGCCTTAAGCATGTATTTTTTTCATTGTTATTTATTGCTATCCCTGTAGGCTTAGTTGCAAATCAGCCTGACTTAGGGACAGCAATCTTGATCGCGATTGCGGGATTTTCTGTATTATTTCTGAGCGGGTTACCAGTGTGTTATTTAATTTTTTCTTCCTTATCGCTAGCTGTGATAATACCCATGGGCTGGCTGTATGTGTTGCATGATTATCAGAAACAAAGAATTATTACCTTATTTGATCCAGAGTCTGACAAGCTTGGCGCAGCCTGGAATATTATTCAATCTACTGTTGCTATTGGTTCTGGCGGCTTCAGCGGCAAAGGCTGGGGACATGGCACTCAGTCTCAGTTAAATTTTCTTCCAGAGAGCAGTACGGATTTTATTATTGCTGTTTTTGCAGAAGAGCTTGGGTTATTTGGGGTGCTGTTGCTTGTAGCCCTATACTTTGCCCTTATTGCAAGATGCCTCCTTATTAGTATTAGAGCACAGAGCATGTTCGGCATGTTATTTGCGGGGAGCTATACAGTTTTATTTTTTGTTTATATTTTTGTGAATATGGGGATGGTGTCAGGTATTCTACCTGTAGTCGGCGTGCCACTACCTTTCATAAGTTTCGGCGGAACATCTGTTGTGGCGCTGATGTGCGGGTTTGGTATTTTAATGGCTATTAGTACAGAAAGAAATGATATGGAGAAAAAGCGTGGTAACTAGCTTGCTAGTCACCGCCAGATTTATTCATGGGTATATCTTAGGAGACAGTTGAATATGAAAATATACGCAAGAGCAGCCTTTGTCTTTGTTGCTGCATTTTTATTGGTTCCGTTATCTGTGCTGGCTGACTATTCAGCGCATCTCGATGCTCATATATTTACAGATAGAATGGTGAGTGAGCATAAGTTAGATCGCTCTTATGTTAAATCATTGCTTCAAAATGCAAGCAAACAGCAGTCTATTATTGATGCAATGACTCGCCCTGCAGAGAAAGTTAAAACTTGGGGGCAGTATCGAAAAATTTTTATTCAAGAAAGACGAATTGATCAAGGGGTCAAATTTTGGCTTGAAAACTTTGATTCTTTAGCTAGGGCTTCCAAGGAATATAATGTGGCTCCAGAGGTTATAGTTGCGATCATTGGCGTGGAAACTTCTTATGGTCGAAATAAGGGGAATTATCGTGTCATTGATGCGCTAGCGACACTATCGTTTGATTACCCGAAGCGCAGTGTGTTTTTTACTAAGCAATTAGAGAATTTTTTATTGTTATGTGCAGAACAAAGCCAAGATCCTTTGACCCTCAAGGGTTCCTATGCGGGAGCGATGGGCTACGGTCAATTTATACCTAGCAGCTATCGCAGCTATGCTGTCGATTTTGATGGTGATGGGTTTTCAGATATATGGAATAATAAAACTGATGCCATAGGTAGTGTGGCCAATTATTTTTCACGCCATGGCTGGAAGGTGGGTGAAAAGGTGATTGTTCCTGCTAGCTTTTCTAAAGACCATGATTCATCTCTGGTCAACAAGCTTAAACTGAATAAAACTATTGGTGAATTAGAAGTGTTAGGATTTTCTCCCACCCAGATATTGCCGACTGAATTTAAAGCTTTACCAGTCTTGCTGGAAGGCACAAATGGGGAAGAGTTTTGGCTGGGGCTCCATAACTTCTACGTGATTACTCGATACAACCATAGCCACCTGTACGCAATGGCAGTGCATGAGCTAAGTCAGCTAATTTTGGAGCGAACAGCTAAGGATCAGAGGCAAGTATCCCATTAAAACCTGGTTTTGCAATACACAAAAATCGTTCAGATGTATCATTCTGGCTCTCATTTTTTCCATACTGGTTGGCTGCAGTGAGACTGGTGTTAAAAATAGTAGCGGTCAAGTGCGTCAAGATGGACCGCCTCCAGAGGATCATATCCCAAGCATCAATTTTGATATTGCAAGCGTTGCTGACGCTATACCAAAAGTAGAATTGATTACAAAGGCAGGCAACTTTAGTCCATATGTGGTTATGGGAAAAACATATCGGGTCCTCCCTTCTGCTGCTGACTACAAAGAGCGCGGAGTAGCTTCTTGGTATGGATATAAATTTCATGGTCGAAAAACATCCAATGGTGAGTTCTATAATATGTACGGCATGACGGCTGCACATAAAAGTTTGCCTATTCCAAGTTATGTAAGAGTCACAAATCTGGAGAATGGCTTAAACGCCATCGTTCGTGTGAATGATAGGGGGCCTTTTCATGAGGATCGGATAATTGATCTTTCATTTGTTGCGGCAAAAAAATTGGGGGTTTTTTCTAGCGGCACTGCTGATGTTGAGGTCGAGGCCATAGACCCTATTGAATATCAAAAAAAAGTAGATGACGGATCTACGCCTGCAGGTAAAAACGGCAGGATAGAATCACAGAGCGCTAACCCGTCTTTTGCTGTAAAGCCTGCTATGAAAGAGGGCGAGGTTATTTCTGACACCTTTATTCAGGTGGCGGCTTTGAGTTCAGAAGCTGCCGCTAACAGCCTTGTTGATAGATTGCGGAACCTGATTAAATACCCAATCAACATACATCGTTACAGTGGACCTCAGATTTTATTTAAGGTAATTGTTGGCCCCGTAAAAGGCAAGGCACAGATAAAAGAAACAACTGCTCTTGTTAGGAAGTATGAGGGAATTGGGAAATTTTTGGTATATCAGTAATTTTTCTGATAAGAGGCTGGACCCATGTTAGAATTATTATATGTTTAAAAGCCATTTAATTTGGTAATACAAGCACTTTATTGAGCTGTTATTTTACCTACCCTCCGGTTTAACTACCTTATGAAGCGGGCTATTTTTATGCGAAAAAAAATGTTAATTCTCTGGCCAGTATTTTTTTTGTTGAGTTTTGCGGCATCCACTCATGGAAAAATATTAATGCCGGCACCACCAACGCTGGCAGCTAATGCTTGGATCCTAATGGATGCAAACACCGGCAAGGTCCTGATTGAGAATAATGCAGATCAACAGCTGCCCCCTGCTAGTCTGACAAAAATAATGACTAGCTATCTTGTGGCATCAGATATAGGTAGCGACAAAATAAAAGAAGATGATCAAGTTCCGATTAGTGTAACTGCTTGGAAAAAGGGCGGATCCAAAATGTGGGTGCGGGAGGGAACATCTGTTTCTGTGATTGATTTATTACGCGGGGTGATTATTCAGTCCGGCAATGATGCTTCCATAGCGCTGGCTGAGCACCTTGCCGGTAGCGAGGGAGCGTTTTCTGATGTTATGAATCAGCAGGCTGCACTGCTTGGAATGTCTGGCACGTACTATAGTAATGCTACTGGCTGGCCTGACGAAGGGCATTTAACTACAGCTAGGGATTTAGCCTTGTTGTCACGCGCTCTGATACAAGACCATCCCCATTATTATAAAATTTATTCCGAAAAGTACTTTAAATACAACGGTATAAATCAACCTAACCGCAATCGATTGCTCTGGCGCGATAGCTCGGTTGATGGTTTGAAAACTGGACATACAGAAGAAGCCGGATACTGCCTTGTAGCCTCAGCTGTTCGAAATGGCACGAGACTTATTTCTGTGGTAATGGGAGCAAGCACTGAAGAGGCTAGAGCACAGGAGTCCCAGAAGCTCCTAGCTTACGGATTCCGCTACTATGAAACAGGTAAAATTTACTCTGCTGGCGATATCGTAGAAGAAGATGTACGGGTCTGGTATGGCACTGAAAATAAGGTAAATCTTATTGTGTCTGAGGACGTCTACCTCACCATACCCAAGGGTTCTCAGAAAGATCTTAATGCTAATATATTATTAGATAAAATGATTGAAGCGCCAATTTATGAAAAACAAGAGATAGCCAGAATATCTATCAGTTTAGAAGGCGAGCAGCTGCTTGAGCTCCCTGTGAGCGCCCAGAAAGAAATAGGCGAGGCTAGCTTATTTATGAGATTATGGGACGCAATTGAAATATGGTTTAGGATCTCCTCAGAAGAATGAGCGACCAAGATGTATTAAAATCCATGACCATAGAAGAAATTAAAGGGGATGAATCGCTAGGGGCCCCTAAAATTGAGTATCCTTGCGATTACCCTATTAAAGTTTTAGGTGAGGCGGGACCTGATCTGTATAAGCTAGTGACGGCAGTGATGGAAACCTATTCTCCCGGCTTCGATCAATCAAAAACAACCATTAGAGATAGCAAAAATGGCACTTTTCAGGCAATCACTGTGACTATAACAGCCACTAGCGTTGATCAGTTGCAAGCTTTGTTTAATGACCTGAAGGTTGACCCCTTGGTCAAGATGGTTATATAAATTTTTATGCGACAGCCCCCTGCATTGCCTTTAATTATTCGTTATCTAGGCTGCTGCCAGTATCTTGATACCTTTGCAGCGATGAAATCCTTTGTATCTGAACGACAAAGCGGCGTGCCCGATGAAATTTGGTTGTTAGAACATTTCCCTGTATTCACTCAAGGCCAAGCGGGCAATAAGGAGCACCTTATCGCGCCTGGAGATATACCAGTTGTGCAAAGTGATCGAGGTGGGCATGTGACCTATCATGCTCCAGGTCAAATTACTGGATACATGCTGATAGATATGCAGCGTCTTGGCATTGGTGTGAGGGATATTGTGACTTTAATCGAAAAATCGATAATAGAGACTCTAGCGTATTGGAATATCAAGGCTACAGCAGATCCTAGAGCTCCAGGAGTTTTTGTGGGCGATGCAGCAGGAGATTTGGGTGGACTCAAAAAGATTGCATCTTTAGGTTTGAGGATACGTCGTGGCTACAGTTACCATGGGTTTAATTTAAATATTGATATGGATATGGATCCGTGGTCCAGAATTAATCCCTGCGGTTTAGACATCCCTATGACCCAGATGATTGATTTTTTAGAGGAAAGACTCCCTTTGATTGATATTTTTAAGTGCATTGCAAATATTTTGGCCCAAAATTTGGGTTACAGTGAACATAAAGTCGAATTTACATTAGACTATTAGTTGCAATATGGCGATGGCGTGCGTGCTTTTCCTATGACCGAAATAATCTAGCGAGAAACTCTTTGACCTTTATACGACAGACCTTAATGCAGCCGCCCCTAAGCGCTCGTTTTGTGCAACCAGGCGAATTTTCTGAGTAGGCAGAATATGGGTACAGCATTGGATTTACATATGTGGCTTCTAGTCACTGGTTCGCTCTTCTTACTATGCAGATAAAAAGGCCAGAGGTGAGAAAGTGCATTAAAAAAGGCTCGACTGATGTCACATCCTAAGCTTTTAGATATTCTGAATGCGACTGTTTATCGTGATGAAAAAAAAGTATTTGATGATTTTTCGCTGTCTATAGAGCATGGACAAAGTTGCGCTATTATTGGCCCTAATGGGGCAGGTAAAAGCACTTTATTGAAACTCTTATCTCGAGAGATTTACCCGGTTGCTAAAAATAATTCCTTTGTAAAAATACTGGGTATGGAGATGCCAACTCTTTGGGAGCTTAGAGAAAAAATAGGATTAATATCAGCTGACTTGCAGGTAGGATTTGTTCCTGACATTAGTGGTTTGGGTGTCGTAATTTCGGGGCTACACAATTCGATTGGCTTATTTCATCATCAAGAGATCACCGAGCTTGAATTGAAATGTGGAGGAAAAGTATTAGAATACTTGGGTATTAAGGATCTAGCAAATTGCCTTTATCGTCAGATGTCTACTGGTCAGCAGCGTCGCTGTTTGTTGGGACGGGCCTTGATTCATGATCCGGACCATATGATTTTTGATGAGCCCACAAACGGCTTGGATTTAAGTGCAACTTATCAGTACCTTGATATCCTTAGAAAGCTGCTTGGCCAAGGAAAAACTATTTTGCTGGCCACTCATCATATCCATGAGATACCACCAGAAATAGAACGTGTGATTTTGATGCGAGACGGAAAAATTTTTGCGGATGGGTGTAAAGCTGAACTCTTAACAGATCAATATATGTCGCGGTTGTTTGATGTTCCTCTGAGAGTGTTAGCGTGTGCTGGTTTTTATCAGGTCTTGCCAGCGTAGAGAGAACACAGGATAATTTACAGCCTTTCTTCAGCACGAATATATGAAGATAGTGGCTGGTAACAAAAAATCAGGAAAAAGTTAAATATGAAGATTGCAAAAAATAGTATCGTTGTGTTCCACCATAAAATGACAGATCAGGATGGCGAGATCATTGAAAATTCTGCAGGGCAAGAGCCTAGCGCGTTTCTGTATGGCCACAAAAATATGATAGAAACGCTAGAGCATTCAATGTCAGGAAAAGAGGCAGGTGATAAGTTTTGCGTGACACTACAACCCGAGATGGCTTACGGTCGACTGAACCTCAAGAATAGACTAAGGGTTGCAAGGAAAAGTATTGGTCAAGAGGGAAAATTAGAGCCTGGTATGGTAGTCCCTTTAAAAACAGTAGAAGGGACTCGCCCTGTGACTGTTGCGAAGGTTGGAAAGTTTAATGTTGATATAGACTTCAATCACCCCTTGGCAGGAAAAACATTAACATTTGATATTGAAATTGTAGATGTTCGCGAGGCAGCACTTGAAGAGATAAAACAGGGAAAGCCGCAATCCAGCGCTAATATCTAGCGCTGATAACCTAATAGAATTGCAACTGCAGTCCTAGTGTAACTGTATCTGTTTTGTTGCCAGCGTACCCAGAGGCATTTGCATCCCCGCGTGCATAGTTGAGGTTTAAGCTCGTTTTATTGCCAAAAATAATGTAATTAATGCCCCATTCTGTTGTAGCGCTACTTTTAGCTCCACTAGGATTATTTTCTGTGTGCCGAAAATAGGGTTGTAGTTTTCCGGGTCCAACTTTATTTGGAAACAAGTAGCCCGCTGTAGTATAAAGCGTATCACCATCAAAGATGCAAAAGCATTCAACGGTTGTATCTGCTGGCCTTGATATAGTGTTGAAGTCTGCATCCATTTCTTTGTAGCCAGCCCCAAAGTTAAGCACTCCTTGGTTGGGTAAAATTCTTTCAGAGAATACATCAAAGGCGTACCCGAAAAAGTCACCTGATTCGGAGGTGCTGCCAGTGCCATCAGACTGGGATTGAAGAGTTACAGCAGTTGTTAGAATATTGCCTTGAGCTCCATGATAAGTAGCACTAGTATAGTAGTGGCCAGGCTGAGGCTCTACATTGAGAAAGTTATAAGCAAGTCGGCCTGCATATAATAAGTGATCAGAGTCGTTACCATAGTCATCCTCTAAGCCATCAAAGACGCCCAATAAATATTGAAACCTCTCTGTTGTTCCCCAAAATATAGCTCCCTCACTTCGCCCTAACTGCCCAGCCCCAACGTGATATGCAGAAAATAAAGGTTGACGATACTGATTCCAGCTCAATGATGAATAAGGACCATTGAGCCCAGGACGGTCAGAGGGTACTAACGTCCTACCCACCCATA
>JBLIIR010000004.1:0-38986 GCA_047635255.1 Porticoccus sp.
TAAAGCCAGCTGATAAATCAACGGAAAAGGAGAGTAAATAATGGCTCGATTCAACCGTCGTCGTAAGTTCTGTCGTTTTAGCGTCGAAGGCGCTGACCAGATAGACTATAAGGATCTTGAGATGCTAAAACAGTATATTTCTGAAACAGGGAAAATTGTACCAAGTCGTATTACTGGCACCAAAGCTAAGTATCAGAGGCAACTGTCAACTGCTATCAAGCGTGCTCGTTATGTGGCACTACTGCCTTATACCGACAGTCACAGCGGGTAGAAGAGATTCTCTGATGCGGGCCTTAGCTGAATTTATTATGCGCGGCCGTATGCAAGCTGGATTAGTTGCTTTTTTTGGCAACCTTGTCCCCTTTATTTCTCCGGCTGCAGTTTCTCTGGTTACGTTAACTAGAGGGTCATCAGAAGGATTTTTATTGGCACTCTGGGCGCTAATGCCATTACTAGTAATCCTCTTTACCAGTAACGACGCTAACGCTATCGTGACGCTGCTATCTATTGTAAGTGTTGTCTGTGTATGGCTAGCCTCAGAGTTAATGAGGTTGAGATCTTCATGGCCTGAGGTGCTGATTTTTATTGTAGCAATGAGCGCTATATCAACTATATTGATGGCTATTTTTTTTGCTGATAAGTTGACGGTATTGGAAACCTTGATTGCAGATTTTTTCAAAGGGACTCAGCAGTACGAAAATAAATTTGTAATAGGTAGAAATTTTTTAGTTGGTATTGCTGGCTATGTCGTTGCCCTAACTTCAGTTTTTTCGTTGATGTTAGGCCGTTGGTGGCAGGCAGCACTTTATAATCCTGGTGGATTTAAGCTAGAGTTTCATCAATTGCGATTTAGTGTGACATCCTCTGTTATTATTTTAGCGGGAATGTTTATTTTTGAGTATTTTTTGCAAGACTGTTCGAGCTGGGCAAGCTTATTAAGCTTGCCGTTAATGCTAAGTGGAATCGCCTTATTGCATTACAGTGTGACGTTCTTTCAATTAAATAGTTATTGGTTGCTCGTTTTTTATGTGGCGCTCTTATTTTTGAGTCCATTAAGTATTATGCTAGTCGGGGTTGGATTCCTGGACAGTATTTTTAATATACGCTCACGATTGAGTAAACATCATTAATGTGGATGTGTATTTTATTTTGCGCGACAAACAGGTTTAAATAATAGAGGATATCCGAGATGGAAGTTATTCTTCTGGAAAAAGTTGGAAATTTAGGAAAAATTGGCGATAAAGTTAATGTTAAGCCAGGTTATGGCCGCAATTACTTAGTGCCTAATGGCAAGGCAGTGTTTGCTACCTCAGCTAATATAGCTGATTTTGAAGCTCGTCGTTCTGAACTAGAAGCTGCTGCATCAGTTAGTCTTACTGAAGCAACTGTGCGTGCAGCTAAAATAGAGGCCATAGGCCCTGTGACCATCACTGCAGTTGCCGGGGAGGAAGGTAAGCTTTTCGGCTCTATTGGCACAAAAGATATTGCTGATGCAATAATTGGTGCTGGCATTCAAATAGAGAAAAGCGAAGTAAAATTGCCTGATGGCTCTATACGAGAAATAGGCGAATTTGATATTTCTATCCAAGTGCACGCTGATGTTACTCAGGTGTTGAAGCTTGTGGTTGCCGCTGAAGAATAGTTGCGACTATTCACTACTATGCCGATATCGGTAATAATAGGGCGCTGCACAGCTGTATTCACTGTGTCTCAGTGCCTTTTTTATAGGCGGTAGTTCTTATAGGTAGTGTCATCATGGTTAAGAATCAGACCATTGAAGAGAATCAATTGCCGCACTCGATCGAGGCGGAGCAAGCTGTGCTCGGTGGTCTGATGCTGAGCAACGGGTCTTTTGATGCTGTTGCTGAACTTGTTGCCGAATCTGATTTTTTCTCTCAAGACCATAGACTGATATTCCAGACCATGAGAGCTTTATCTGTTGAAAGCAGGCCGCTGGATGTTATCACCCTTTCTGAAACCCTTCAAAATACCAATGAGCTCGATCATGCTGGCGGCGCCTCTTATTTAGTGGAGCTTGCTAACAATACGCCTAGCTCGGCCAACGTCATAGCTTATGCTCAAATAGTTTTAGAGCGCTCAATAATTCGACAGCTGATAACCGCAGCCAGCGATATTGTTAAAAAGGGCCACAACCCTCTTGGTTGGGATAGCAGTAAGCTCTTAGCTGATGCAGAAAAAAAGCTCGCTAATATTATAGAAAATAGACCTAAACTTGGTGGTTTTCAGGGCATCAACGCACTAATCGAGGAATCTTTAGAGCGTATAGACGAGCTATTCAATAGTGAAGCTGATATTACAGGCCTAAGTACTGGCTTTGCAGAATTAGATAACATGACTTCCGGCTGGCAGAAATCAGACTTGGTTATCGTAGCGGGAAGACCCTCTATGGGTAAAACCTCTTTTGCTATGAACATGGTTGAGCATGCGGTTTTAAATCAAGAAAAACCCGTACTTGTTTTTAGTATGGAAATGCCTGCCAACCAATTAATAATTCGCATGATGTCATCTTTGGGGAAAATTGATCAGACTAAAATTCGCTCAGGAAACTTATCTGATGATGACTGGCCTAGATTAAGCAAAGCCGCGTCACGCCTCAAGGATAGGCCCCTCTATATTGATGACACGCCAGGCATTTCGCCGATGGAGCTGCGCAACAGGATTCGTCAGTTAGCCCGCGAACATGGAGATATTGGTATGATCATGGTGGATTACTTGCAATTGATGAGCGGGAGCGTTCCCACTGAGAACCGTACTAACGAAATCACCCAAATTTCACGAGAGTTAAAAAATATAGCTCGCGAGTTTAACTGCCCTGTTTTAGCTTTATCCCAGCTTAGTCGAAATGTGGAGCAGCGCCCCAACAAAAGGCCCATTAATTCAGATCTTCGTGAGTCTGGAGCAATTGAGCAAGATGCCGATGTTGTTGCGTTTATCTATCGTGATGAGGTTTACAACGAAGAAACTACTGAGAAGAAAGGGATCGCTGAAATTATTATTGGCAAGCAAAGAAATGGGCCTATTGGCACCTGTGAGTTAACATTTATTGGCAAATATACTCGCTTTGAAAATCTCGCTAGAGATTACTCTTCTGATCAGTAAGTATCTGGGGGCAAAGAATGGAGATTTTTCGAACAATCAAAAGCATTAGATCGACCCTTGATGAGGCTCGACTTCAAGGAAAAAAAGTTGGCTTTGTTCCGACCATGGGAAACCTTCATCAGGGCCACATAGAGCTAATAAAAATAGCACAAAAGACAAGCGATGTAATCGTCTGCTCGATTTTTGTTAATGGCCTTCAGTTTGGCTTGCATGAGGATTGGGATAAATACCCTAGGACTTTTCAAGCAGATTGTGAAAAACTACAAGAAGTATCATGTGATGTGCTTTTTTATCCTGATGAAAATCAAATGTACCCTAATGGTTTGGATTCTCAGACACGAGTTGTCTGCTCTTCGATGACTGAATATCTCTGTGGCGCGAGCCGACCTGGACATTTTGAGGGAGTAACAACTGTAGTATCAAAATTATTGAATATCATTCAGCCTGACAAAATGATCCTAGGGAAAAAAGATTACCAGCAGTTGGCAATATTGCATCGTATGGTTGAAGATCTTTGTTTCCCGGTGAATATCGTTGAAGCTGCTATTCACCGGGAAACAGATGGTCTAGCCATGAGTTCGCGTAATGCTTACCTAACAATTTTAGAGCGCCACAATGCTGACCAGTTGCATAAAAGTTTGAGCTGGATTGCTGAAAAAATACGCTTAGGAGATAGAAATTTTACGGCTCTTGAAAAAGAGGCAATTCAACAAATACATGAAGCAGGTTTTAAGCCTGACTATGTTTCTGTTTGTAACAGCAAAACACTTGAAATGGCGGAAACTGATGATGCAGATATCACTGTGTTAGGCGCTATGTATAGCTCCTCCGCTCGATTAATTGATAATATTTCCCTGAACTAGAGGAATAGACTATGTTGAGCACTTTACTGAAAGCTAAGTTGCACATGGGTTCGATAAGCCACGCAGAGCTTTGGTATGACGGTTCATGTGCTATTGATTCTAATTTACTTGATCTTGCGGGGTTGAGTGAATTTGAACAAATTGATATTTATAATATTAATAACGGCGAACGGCTGACTACTTATATTATTAAAGCTGAAGCCGGCTCAGGTATCATCTCGATGAATGGTGCAGCTGCGAGAAAGTGTCAGGTTGGTGATCGAATTATCATTGCTGCTTATGCCCAATATACGATAAATGAGGTTTTCGAGCACAAGCCAAGACTAGTTTATCTGCATGCAGATAACTCTGTTGACCGCACAACTAATACGATACCCGTCCAGATACTCTAGCGTAGAATTAAGATTGCTAGTTGTCCTGCCATTGTTTGAAAAATAGCCATAAGACCTCAAGCTAAAGACCTTGAGGTTTTTTTGATAATTAGATAATTTCTCGTTAATAACTTACTAGGATTCTTTTAATGCCTTCATTTGATATTGTTTCAGAAGTAGAACTAGAGGAAATTCGCAATGCCACAGATAACACTGTTCGTGAAATAGCTACACGTTTTGATTTTAGAGGTGTTGGTGCGCATGCTGAGTTTAATAATGGCGAGGTGATTCTTTCTGCTGAAGTCGACTTCCAGTGCCAGCAGTTGTTAGATATGTTGCGAGGAAATTTAGTGAGAAGAAAGATTGACCCTTATGTTATTGATCCCGAGGAAAAATCACTGCACAGTGGAAAAACGTTTTCTTTGAAGGTTCGGTTTAAGCAGGGAATCGATCAATTAATGGCCAAAAGAATCACTAGATTAGTAAAAGATGCGAAGATAAAGGTTCAGTCTGCTATTCAGGGTGAAAAGTTACGAGTTACCGGTAAAAATAGGGATGACCTGCAAGCTGTCATTGCACTAATTCGCAGTGCAGATCTTGGCCAACCCTTTCAGTTTGATAATTTTAGAGATTAATTTAATTTGTATGACGTGTTGTGTAAATTGACAGATATTAGTGATGGTAATTTGAGCTCTAAGATAAGAAATTATAGCGGGGGAGTGATCAATGTCAGAAGTCAAAGTGTATCCTGCTCATAAGGAATTTGCAGGCAAAGCTCATATAAATCTTGAGATGTATGAAGAAATGTATCGTGAGTCTATAGACAGTCCAGATAATTTTTGGTCCAAACAAGCAAAAGATTTTTTAGATTGGAGAAAACCTTGGGATCAAGTTAATTCTTATGATTTTGATACAGGTGAAGCTGCTTGGTTTGCTGGAGGCGGGTTAAATGCCACAGTTAACTGCATTGATAGGCACTTGGCTACCAAAGGAAATCAAACGGCCATTATTTGGGAAGGTGATAATCCTAAAAATAGCCAAAAAATTACCTATCAAAAACTAAGCGACCAAGTAAATAAATTAGCCAATGTGCTTAGATCTCGCAATGTACAAAAGGGAGATAGAGTGTGTATTTATATGCCTATGATCCCAGAAGCAGTTTATGCAATGCTTGCTTGCGCACGCATTGGTGCCATTCACTCTGTAGTTTTTGGTGGATTTTCACCAGATGCCCTGAAGGATCGTATTCTTGATTCCGACTGCCAGGTAGTCATTACAGCTGACGAAGGGGTTAGGGGTGGACGTAATATTTCTTTGAAGGCTAATGCTGATGCTGCTATCAGCCATTGCCCTTTGGTTCATACCTGCTTGGTTGTTGCCCGTACTCACGGTGTAATTGATTGGTCGGAAGGTAGAGATGTCTGTTATCACAAGGCAATGGCGGATGCAGAAATATACTGTGAGCCTGAATGGATGGACGCCGAAGACCCTTTATTTATCCTCTATACTTCAGGTTCTACAGGGAAACCAAAAGGCGTCCTGCATACAACGGCAGGATATCTGTTGCAGGCTGCTATGACGCACAAATATGTCTTTGATTACAAAGATGGAGATGTTTATTGGTGTACCGCAGATGTTGGTTGGATTACTGGGCATAGTTACATTGTCTATGGGCCATTATGTAATGGGGCAATAACATTAATTTTCGAAGGAATTCCAACCTATCCAGACGCATCTCGTTTTTGGCAGGTTGTGGATAAACATCAAGTGACAATTTTTTATACGGCCCCAACGGCAATTCGCACACTATTGGGCGCAGGTGACGAATTTGTGCTAAGTACAGATCGCAGCTCTTTGCGTTTGCTGGGAACAGTAGGAGAGCCTATCAACCCAGAAGCTTGGGAGTGGTATTACAAGACCATTGGTGAATCTAGGTGCCCCATTGTTGACACTTGGTGGCAAACAGAGACGGGGGCTCATATGCTGACTCCATTACCTGGCGTTCATGACATGAAACCGGGTTGCGCAACCGCCCCTTTTTTTGGTGTACAACCTGTATTACTAGACAATGAAGGTTGTTTAATTGAAGGTCCCGGAGAGGGAAATTTAGCGATCAAATCTTCATGGCCATCCCAAATTCGTGGCGTATATGGCGATATGCTCCGTTTTCAAGATATCTATTTTTCGTTATTTCCGGGCTATTACTTTACGGGAGATGGGGCGCGTCGCGATAAAGATGGACACTACTGGATTACCGGTCGAGTAGATGATGTCTTGAACGTATCAGGACACCGCATGGGTACGGCTGAGATCGAAAGCGCACTGATGCTTCATTCTGATCTAGCGGAGGCAGCAGTAGTAGGATGCCCTCATGCTATAAAAGGCCAAATCATATATGCATATATAACACTAATGTCTGGAATAAAATCGTCAGATAATTTGCATGCTGAACTGTTAGCTATTTGTAGGAAAGAGATAGGCTCCTTTGCGAAACCAGATCAGATCCAGCTGGCACCCGGGTTACCAAAAACTCGTTCAGGTAAAATTATGCGTCGAATTTTGCGTAAAATAGCAGCTAATGAGATAGATAATCTTGGTGATATTTCAACACTGGCAGATCCTTCTGTAGTCAAGGATTTGATTAAAAACCGACTGAATCAATAGATTTTGACTCAAATATTTTCAGTATAAATTATTTTTAGGGAGATAATAGTGATATGGGTAGAGCCTATCAGAACCGCAAAGAGTCTATGGCAAAAACTTCGGATATGAAGGCTAAAGTATATAGCCGTTATGGTCGAGAAATTTATGTCAGCGCTAAGTCTGGAGGCGTAGAGCCTAGTAATAATTTATCATTGCGTAGTTTGATTGATCGAGCTAAAAAAGATCAAGTTCCAACGCATGTGATTGATAAGGCTATCGAAAAAGCCAAAGGCGGAACTGGCGAAGATTTTTTTTCTGCTCGCTATGAAGGTTATGGTCCAGGTGGTAGCATAGCCATTATTGAGTGTCTGACAGACAACCCTAATAGAACGTTTGGTGATGTTCGTCTTGCGTTTACCAAGACTGACTGCAAGATTGGCACGCAGGGTAGCGTGGCTCATCAATTTGATCATGTAGCTATTTTTGTGTTTGATTTTGATAATGAAGAAACTGCTTTTGATGGCCTAATGGCTGAGGATATAGATATCACTGATATTGAGTATGATGATGGAAAAGTATCTGTTTTTGTTTTACACACAGATTACTTTAAAGCAAAACAGGCGTTGTTAAATAGCTGCGGCGAGGTAGATTTTGAGGTTGATGAAGTGCAGTTTATTTCGCATGATTATGTCTCTCTTGAGGATGATGACACTGTTTTGTTTGATAAATTTATGACAATGCTAAACGAGTTAGATGATGTCCAACAGGTGTATCATAATGTTAAATTATTGTAATTATTAATAATAAAAAAGCCCTGCAATGCAGGGCTTTTTTATTTGGGTTAGAGTGCTGTTTTTGGCGCTTAAGATGCCTCTTGAAGATATCGTTCACGTGATGCGTTGATTTCAAGACACGCAGCTGCTACGTTATCCCACCCTTCCACTTTAACCCATTTTCCTGCCTCAAGGGTCTTGTAATTTTCAAAATAGTGTTGAATTTGCTTGATCAAAAGTTCTGGCAGGTCACTAATTTCACTCACATTATCATATAGCTTGGTCAGTTTAGTGTGAGGGACAGCCAGCAGTTTTGCGTCGACACCAGATTCGTCTGACATCTTTAGCACACCAACAGGTCGACTGCGAATTACTGCGCCCGGTATTACAGGGTAAGGGGTAACCACTAATACATCCAGAGGATCGCCGTCTTCAGATAATGTTTGAGGGATATAGCCATAGTTTGCCGGATAAAACATTGGCGTGGCTACGAATCGATCGACAAAAATAGCATCCGCATCTTTGTCGACCTCATATTTAATAGGATCATGGTTGGCTGGTATTTCTATAACCACATTAATATCATTGGGAAGGTCTTTGCCAGCAGGGATCTTGTTGTAGCTCATGTCTTTTTCTGTCTCGTAGTTAAAAGTATTAATATAAATGCGTGTAAGCGCATTCCATGAATTTCTATGGATCTATAGTTTTCAAAAGAGGTCGAATTATACTGTTGAGGAGCATTTATTGCTAGCTTCACCTGGGGGATATTCGACAGAAAAGTAAGCTGGAGATGTTTGCATTTTATCGATTCTTTTTATCGATTCTTTATTATTGCTATACAGCAAATATCCTGTAGAATTCTTTGCAATGCACTGTAATGGTGAACATTCCTAAGGGGAGGCGATAGCCTGAGACATCTTCGGATGGACCCTTTGAACCTGATCCGGATAGTACCGGCGTAGGGATAGGACGCAAAATTTAACGTTCGATCTTTCCCCTTCCGGGTCTCTTGACTTTTGTTAATGAGGCTTTGTATGTATTTAGTGTCTAGAAAAATAAAAACTATTCTCGCAGTTATTCTATGGGCTACATTTTACGTTATAGCTCAAAACTCTTATGCTTCCGGTGAGCTGAAAACTACCTCTGTTGATTCTCGATCTGAAGGTCCTATGGCTCAAGCCTTGGAGGCCGAAGAAGACACTTCGCTTATAAGTGAAATTTCAGAAATTGAGGAAGATGGTTTGATTGCTGAGGTCGTCGTTACAGCAAAATTTCGTGATATAAACGTATTGGATACAGGTAATAGCATTACCGTGATTAACAGCAAGACGATTAATCGACGTGAGGCCCAGCATATTGAGCAGGTGCTCAACTTGGCACCTAATATAAATTTCTCCAGCGGCTCATCTAGAGGAAGATTTTTTCAAATCCGCGGAATTGGTGAACGCAGTCAGTATGTTGAGCCCATTAATCCCTCTGTTGGACTCTTTATAGATGGTATTGATTTTAGCGGGATTGGCGGGGCCGCAACTATGCTTGACGTGAGACAGGTTGAAGTCTTTAGGGGGCCGCAAGGTACAAGCTACGGAGCGAATGCCATGGCAGGATTGATTGACATTCAGTCTAATAATCCCTCACAAGAGTTTGAGGGCAGTGTGGAATCATCGTTTTCTGAATACGAAGCTCGAACATTTTCTAGTGTACTGAGCGGCCCTATAACAGACGATATGGGCTACCGTCTTGCCGTGCAGCGTTCCAAAAGAGATGGTTATGTAGAGAATGAGTTTCTTAATCGAGATGATACTAATAATATTGATGAGCAAACTGTCCGGGGAAAATTACATTGGCGGGCTAGTGATAGTCTAAATATTAAGATTGTTGGATTGTATGTTAATGCAGAAAATGGATACGATAGCTTCTCATTAGATAATACGCGCCATACTTTATCTGATCAGCCCGGTCACGATCGCCAGGAAACATTGGCATTTTCTGTAGAGAGCACATGGAGCAATAGTGGTAATTTTGATGTGGTTTCCTTGATAGGGCACTCTAATAATGACACGGAGTACGGTTTTGATGAAGACTGGAGTTATGCAGCTATATGTTCAGATTATGCATGTAGTGGCTCAGCATATGAGTCTGTTGATAATTACAGACGTGATAGAGTAACAACAACGTTAGATTTTCGTTTGGTGTCAAATGATCAGGGATTGCTTTTTGATGATTCCACGGATTGGGTTGCCGGAGTTTATTTTCGCGAGCAAAAAGAATCTTTATTACGTGAGTGGACCTATGATTCTGATTTTACCAGCGACTTCGATACCAAAAATTATGCCATCTATGGGCAATTAGGAAGCCAGCTTAGCCATAACTTAAGACTAACAACTGGGTTGCGGTTGGAGTACCGGAATGCTGATTATATGGACAGAACATCTGTTGGTTATGCAAAAGGTGAGCGTCTTTGGGGGGGGCGATTGGGGTTAGAATACTTTGCAACAAACAGTACCATGATCTATGGATTAATTTCGCGGGGCTATAAAGCAGGCGGGATTAATAGCAGCTCATCGCTAGATGCTAAAAATAAAAAGTTTGATACTGAATATTTATGGAATTATGAAACCGGTATAAAAATGGATTGGTTTGATGGAAAATTAAATGGCCAACTAGCAGTATTTTATCAGCAGCGACACAAAATGCAGGTAAAACAATCCTTAGTGAATTGCTCCGGAGGGGGTGCGTGTACGTTTACTGATTACTTTGAGAATGCTAAAAAAGGCGCTAACTATGGCACTGAGCTGGAGCTCAACTGGCTCCCTCTTTCTGGCGTGAATTTTTATAGCAGCTTGGGCTTATTGAAAGCAATATTTAAAGATTATGAGAGCTACTCTCATGTTGAGGTCGACAGATATGCAAGCAATCCTACCCCTAAAGATCTTAGCGGACATAAGCAGGCTCATGCGCCTTCATATCAGTTCACACTAGGCACTGAGTTAGATCTTACAGCCAATCTTGTTGCAGGGTTAGAGGTAGAGGGAAAAGGGGCGTTTAACCTTTCTCCTCGCCATAATGCAAAATCTAATCGTTATGAATTGTTAAATTCTCATTTGAGCTATAGGTATGGCGTTTGGGATTTTTCTCTTTGGGGGAGAAATTTGACAGATCGTGATGTGATTGTGCGAGGATTTGGAAGTTTTGGTAATGATCCTCGAAAAAATTATGCACTAGAACCTTATTATCAGTTTGGTGAGCCAAGAGTGATAGGCGCAACAGTTAAGTTTAATTTTTAAGATATTCCAGCCTTGACGTTATAGATTAGAGAGCAGCATTTATTTTATTCTTTTTTTAGAGGTCGCTATGGAGTTAACTATTGATATCAGCATGTATCCCAATCAAGAGAACTTTGTTGTCCCTATTGATGGGTTTATAGAGAAAATCAATAAATATAGTGACTTAAAAATAAAGACCTTTCCTACTAGCACTGTAGTGCAAGGAGAGTATGGCTATGCAATGAAGGCAGTCCAAGAAACTATCTTGAGCTGCTATAAAGAATTTGGCATGGCAGTCTATGTGGTGAAGTATATTCCGGCCTATGAGGCTCTTTAATCATGGAATCATGGCTAAATTTAAGCTGGATAACTCTTGAAACATTGGCGGTAGTTCTAGCTTTTGGTTACCTGGCATTTGCTATACAAGAGAACAGCTTATGCTGGTACTTTGTTTTTTTTAGCGCAGCAATTTATGTGTGGATTTTCTTTGATGCCAGGTTATACATGGTGTCCTTGCTGAATGTCTATTATGTACTGATGTCGTTTTATGGTTGGCAGCAATGGCGAAGGGGGGGAACGCAACAAAAAGGCTTGCTTATTTCACGCTTAACACCTTTGTGTCATATCCTAGTAGTTGGCTTGGTTAGTTTGTTTTCCTTGATTATAGGGTATTTTCTGGGTGCATATACTGATGCGGAATTGCCGTATTTGGATTCTTTTACGACGCTAGGATCAATAGTGACAACGGCAATGGTGGCAAGAAAAATTCTTGAAAATTGGCTGTATTGGATTTTTATTGATGGGGTTTCAATCTATTTGTATTTCAGCCAGAACCTTTATCAGACTGCCGTCCTTTTTGTGCTTTATGTCATATTGGCTACTTTGGGTTACTGCACTTGGCGTAAGCGCTATCTTGAGCAGAATAATCTTTGAGCAGGGTGGAATTTCTTCTAGAGAAAACACTTTCTGGCTGGAGAGACTGGAGGACCTCTTGGTCTGATGAGCCTAGAGTTGTTAGGGAGCTACTAGGTGGGCGCACTAACCGATCTTTTTTGGTTAAATCTGGTGCCTATCAGGCAGTTGTTAGAATAAACAATGAAGATAGTATAAGTTTGGGTATCAATCGTCATCGGGAAATAGAAATACTTTCCCTGCTTCAGGAATTCGATTTTTCTCCTCAAGTATTATTTGTGGATAGCTATACTTTAGTTAGTGATTATATTGAAGGTCATCAATGGCTTGAATCTGATTTCAACGCGCCATTAAACATAAAAAAAGTTACTAAAATTATAAATACAATTCATAGCGTCTCGCTTCCATGTCATGCTGTAAAGCGAAATTATTTAAGCTACTGTCAGTATTACATACGACAATTACCAGTTTCGATATGCACTTTAGAGAAATTATTTTTTGATGAGCTGCTTCATGTGGCTGCAGCTATAGACAGCCAGACCTGGGCGCCAGTAATTAATCATCATGATATTGTTCCAGGAAATCTGATAGAAGCCACTACTGGATTATTTCTGATTGATTGGGAATACGCTGCTTTTGGTCACCCAGAAATAGATTTAGTTAGACTGCATGGGTTAAGTGATAAAAGTGCAATAAATGAGAAGATATTTTTTTTACAGCAGGGCATTGATAGGCTTTGGTCTCTCGTGCAAAGTTAGCTTGCTGCACTTTTTTCTATTGATTCAGGTTTAATGAATTTGCTAGAAGCAATGCCTAGCTCAAACAATAGCCACATGGGTATCGCTAGAAGAATTTGTGAAATTATATCCGGCGGAGTCAGTAGCATCCCTAGCACAAAGCATACAACAAACACATAAGGGCGTCTCTTTGCTAATTGGGTTGGATTTACGAGGCCCATCCATGACAGAATTACTATTGCGATGGGAATCTCAAAGCTCAAGCCGAATGCAAAAAATAACTTAAGGACAAAATCGAGATAACTTCGAATATCCGTCATTACCAGTACACCCTCTGGGCTTACGCTCGTGAAAAATTTAAAGATTAAAGGGAAAACAATATGGTAGGCAAAAGCCATGCCTCCATAAAAGAGAGCAACACTAGAAAGAAATAATGGGACTACTATTTTTTTTTCACGTTGATATAGGCCCGGGGCGACAAAAGCCCATATCTGATAAAGAATAAATGGCATTGCAGCAAATACGGATAATACCAAGGCTAGCTTAAAAGGGGTTAAAAATGGTGATGTTACATCGGTAGCAATCATCGAGGATGCCGCTGGCAGATGAGCTGTCAGAGGCTCTGATATGTAAATATAGAGCTCATTACTATAAGCAAATAAGCCTAGAAAAATAATAAAAATCACCACGATACATTGTAGTAGTCGATTTCTCACCTCTAGGAGATGAATTACCATCGGTTGCATTGATGATTGCGTATCGGTCATTTGGAGTCATCTTCAGGAGTAATGACGGCGGCCTCTTTTATTGTAGTGGCGGTGGTTTTTAGGTCACGTATAATTTTCTCATTATGCAGTTGTCGTTTGATGTCATCCATGCCCACCTCATCTTCTAGTTGCTGGCGTGCAGATGAAAACACTTGCTTAAGTCTGCCTAGCCAGAGGCTGACAGAGCGAACCGCCTGAGGCAATCGCTTCGGCCCCATTACGATTAAAGATATCACAGCAATTACAAGTAGCTCCAAGAAGCCAATATCAAGCATGGATTTAACCTATTTTTATATGTTGAAAATAGTGAGCATTAGACATAAAAGTAGTTATTTTGCGGTCTTTTCATCATCATCATGCTTAATATTGGTTTTGACCTGCTCCTCTGTGGATGCATCATTAGGTTCTGTGTTTGATGTGTTACTGGATACGGAGTCTTTGAAGCCCTTTACTGCTCCCCCTAAATCAGACCCAATGCTGCGTATTTTTTTTGTTCCAAAAATTATTGCAACAATGACCAAAATAATGAGTAGTTCTTGCCAGCCAGGTATCATAGCGGTATCTCTTTTTTGTGATCTAAATTATTTCAATATTAAGTTTGTTGGGTTTTGATTCGTTGTTTTTTCTCTTCAAGGCCTGATAAATTAAACCGACGTTCCAGTTCTTTCAGAACTGATTGGGCGTTCTCCCCTAAATGAGATAGCATAACTAACGAATGAAACCATAAGTCTGCTGTTTCATAGATTAATTTTTCAGTATCCCCAGTTTGCTCTGCATCCCGAGCAGCCAGAAGAGTCTCGATGCTCTCTTCCCCAACCTTTTCTAGAATTTTATTTAATCCTTGATGGTGAAGACTGGCCACATAGGAATCCTTAGGATCAGATTTTCTTCGAGCCTCAATAGACTCCGTTAGCTTAGTTAACACATCAGTATTCATGTATAGATGTCTCCTGGGCTTTTAATGACAGGATCTACTGTAAGCCATTCTCCGTCCTGCAATACCCTATAAAAACATGAAGCTCTTCCAGTATGGCATGCTATACCACCTATTTGATCAACCTGCAAAATTAGCACGTCGCTATCGCAGTCGAGACGTATTTCTTTTACATGCTGAACATGTCCAGACTCCTCACCTTTATACCACAGTTTTTTGCGGGATCGAGACCAATAAATAGCACGTTGTTCTTGTGCTGTGAGCGCCAATGCTTCGCGATTCATCCAGGCAAGCATCAGCACTCTACCTGAAGTAACATCTTGCGCCACGGCGGGAAGTAAGCCGTTTTTATCCCAAGTAATTTTGTTAAGAAAATTATCCATAGTGGTTATTATGACATCTGTTGTTATATCAGCAATCTTGATTTTAGAAAATAGGCTTAAGTACTGAAAATCATTGCATGATACTGCTACTTTATCAGCAAAACCATTAATCCAATCACAACAAAGATTAGGCTGCTTTCTGATATATTGTTAGCAGTTTCAGCCCAATTTGAGAGTCCTAACCCTAATCCGATACCTATTAATGCAGGCCCCATCCAATCTCGTATTGTTTTTTTGATAGAAACTGATCTATTCGAAACAGAAGTTGGGGCAACAACAGGTTTTTTTGTGTTGGCCTGAAGATTCTCAAGTCCCTGAAAAATAAGTTGTGGCATCTGCGGGAGCTGCTCTAGCCACTCTGGACCATGGCGTTTTAATTTTTCGATAAACGCTTTTGGTTTAAATCGTTCCTTGAGCCAGCGCTCTAGAAAAGGATGAGCGGTATCCCATAAGTCCAAATCTGGATAAAGTTGTCGCCCTAACCCTTCTATATTGAGTAATGTTTTTTGCAGCAGAACAAGAGACGGTTGTACCTCCATATCGAAACGGCGCGCAGTTTGAAACAGGCTAACAAGAATGTAGCCAAATGAAATATCTCGTAATGGGCGTCCAAAAATAGGCTCACAGACTGATCGAATAGCAGAAGTAAACTCGCCTATATTGGTGTCTTCCGGCACCCAGCCAGATAGAACATGTAGTTCGGCTACTTGACGGTAGTCGCGTCGAAAAATGGCGAGCAAATTTCTTGCCAGATAGTATTGATCGGCATCTGTAAGGGTTCCGATGATTGCGCAATCGATCGCAAGATATTTTGGTTCCTTTGGGTTGCTGCAATCTACAAAAATATTACCGGGATGCATATCAGCATGAAAAAAATTGTGTTCAAAAACTTGCGTGAAAAAAATCTCCACGCCTCTTTCCGCTAAGACTTTGAAATCAACATTATGTTGTTGTAACGCCTCTATATCCGTAACAGGTGTCGCATAAATTTGTTCTGCTACCATTATATTTTGGTTTGTGTATGCCCAGTGGATATCGGGAACATAAAGCATGCTAGATTTTTCAAAGTTGCGGCGAAGTATGGAGGCATTCGATGCCTCGCGCTGTAGATTAAGCTCATCAAAGATTGTGACTCTATAGTCATTGACTACTTCTATAAGCCTCATTCTCTGGCCATCAATAGTATTTTTTTCTAGCCATTTAGCGATAGACAGCATTAACTGAATATCGTGTTCAATTATATTTTTTATATCAGGACGAATTACTTTGACGACTACTTTCTTGCCATCCGGGAGCACTGCAGAATGTACTTGCGCTACAGATGCAGATGCCAGAGGTTCATGGTTAAATTCTTGAAATAAATCGTCAATACTTTTATCAAGAGCTGCTTCGACAATAGTGACAAATTGCTCGTTATTGAATGGAGCGACATTATCCTGAAGGTGGCTCAGTTCAGAGCATATATCGGATGGGATTAAATCGGGACGAGTCGAAAGTAGCTGGCCGAGCTTAACAAATATAGGCCCTAGGCTCTCCAGGGCAGCCCTCAGTCTTTCTCCTCTGGGCTTGCTGGTATTAGGAAAAATTTTTGTGACTATAAATAACAGTCTTAGACTGCGAGGTAGCTTTCCTTTCTCGACAAATGTATCGAGTCGATAACGCACAAGAACACGGATAATAGTAGCTAGTCGACTAATTTTCGACATTTTTAGGTATCCTTTACGTGTTTCAAGTGTTTATTATCATTTAAAAAAGTACTATCCATCTTGTTTTTTGCTTTACTGGTGCGAGCTGCTAGGCGCTCCACTTCGTTGCGTATATGTTGAACTGCCTTATTGAAGTCAGTAACCTCACTGGGGCTTGGTGTTAAGCGTGCCTCTTCTTGGCTGAATTCCACAGCCCCTGTTACAGCTCGTTTGAATATATTTTTCTTCCAGTTGATAGATGACCTTAATGATTTTCCAATTAAATGTGCAGGAATATCACCAATTAGATCTGAGAGTCCAGCTTCCCAGTCTATAGCTAAGTTTTTTAGAAGCTGCTGAATCTGGCTGAGTAACTCCTGATCACCAGAAACTGTGACGCCTGAATCAAAAAAAGAAACTCGCTGATCGCCATTAATAGATAAAGAACTCAAAGATACAGCGCTTCCCTTAATGACGGCATCTGCAGTGCCTTTATAACGAGACTCTAAGTGGACTATTTTTTTTCCAAAAATAATATAAAAAGAAATTGAAGGAGACGTACATTCTATTTCCAGAACCCTATCTTTTAGCCTACCAATAGCATTTTGACTAGAGTGATCATATTCTAGCGCCTTATTAATAGTGACCTCAAGAGACTTTAGAGCTGGACCTTTAGCTCCTTTAAAGATTTTATTTTTCATAAGATCGAGAATCAAGGTTTAAAACCTCGATGTAGAGCGACGATGCCGCCGGTCATATTATGATATTCAGTGTTTATAAAATTAGCATCTGTCATCATATTCTGTAGGGTATTTTGGTCTGGATGCATGCGTATGGATTCCGCTAAATATTGGTAACTATCGCTGTCATTAGCTATAAAGTCACCAATTTTTGGGAGTAATTTAAATGAGTAAAAATCATAGAACTTTTTGAGAAGAGGGCCGGATGGCTTGGAAAATTCTAACACCAATAATCGGCCACCAGTCTTTAGTATGCGGTTCATGGACCGGAGAGCCATATCTTTATCGGTGACATTTCTTAGACCGAAAGCAATGGTAATGCAGTCAAATGTGTTATCTGGAAATGGCAAACATTGAGCGTCAGCTAGAGTGTAAAGAACCTGATTTGAGCATCCCGTATCAATAAGTTTGTCACGCCCAATTTTCAGCATAGACTCATTGATATCAACTAATATTACTTTTCCTGTGTTGCCTACAATTTTTGAAAATTTAGCAGTTAGATCACCTGTACCGCCAGCAACATCTAACACTGATTGCCCGGCTCTGACTCCAGATAACTCAATAGTGTAGCGCTTCCAGAGCCTATGAATACCTACAGACATCAGGTCATTCATTAAGTCATATTTTGCAGCTACAGAATGAAATACATCAGCCACCTTTTTGGCTTTCTCCTCAATGGGTAAGGTTTTGAAGCCGAAATGTGTTGTTTTGTTATCTGTCATTGGGAAAATATATGCTCTTATTGGGAGCCAATTATATACCGATGTTATCTCGTTGTCCTTGAGCGCGATAATCAAGGATGCTGTTGGCAGAAATCTGAGTATCTTTTTTTAATAATTTCTTCTCACTTTGAGCTATCTCTTTGATTTATGCAAAAGATTTACTACAGCAGGTTTTGATAGGAATCGTTTAGAAAAGAAAACCCAATAACTAGATTTATGAATTAATTAAGGTGCGTTATATTTTGCATGTAGCTACATTTTTTGATGTCAATATCTGATGGTTTGTGTCGTATATTTTTCGTTAAAATGCTAGATTAGACTCTATTTATTGACGAAACCCTATACAGGAAATTCAAAGACACTGGGAAGTAAAATGCGCTTAATTATTATTTTTATGACAACCTTTGCCATATCCGCTTGCTTGCCTTTAAAGCAGTCAAGTTACTTAGCGCCTTTTATTAAAGAGAAGCCTTTATCGACTTTACCGGAAGTGAGGGATGTGCAGGTATCCGGTGACAGAAAAACAATTAAAGTAGAAAATCGGGCTGTTGTCCCTTATTTTGAGGTTATTTTCCATGATATAAATAACCCTATTCTTTCTGAAACGGAAGAGAATAGCGAGCAGATAAATTCAAAATTAGTGGGGATACCCGTTGAACTACTCCAGCGTGTTACAGATCAATCCTATAGATATTTTATGAGTGAAATGAAAGCGCAGGGCATAGAAATACTTCCCATTTTGTCATTAAGTAACTCACAGACGTACCAAAAATTTTTGATGAGCAGGACTGAAGAAGAAGTAGGTGTAATGTCTATTTCGCCATCGGGAATGAAGTTGCCTAATCTATCAGACATTAAAGGCAAACAGATAAGTAAAATTATGGATGAAATGAATGCCTCTGTTATGGATGTAACTTTGCATGTGACTCATATGGATAAGATTCAAGACCAAGCATCAATCCCAACCAATGGTCTTAGAGTTGAGCAAAAAATTTCTGTGACCAGCGGCTCTAGGATGAAGTTTTTTGGGTTAGGGGCCTCCAGATGCCAAGGATATTGCTTGAGCCCGGTGGTGAGCGCCAAATTGGGCAAGTCCATTTATAGTACTGAAAAGGTGGGAGATCTTGTACGAAAAATAACAATATCTGAAAAGATAGAGCCTGAAAAGCAAGTAGCTATGAAGCAAGGAGGCCTTAAATCACAGGCTATTGACCTTAGCAGAAAAGCAGTTGATCTTAGCGAGAAGGCTATAGATTGGGTCTCCACACTTTCAGCAAAAGACGATGATACTGCTGTATATGAACTTCATGCAGATCCAGCTGAATATGAAAAAATTGTTAATCAAATCTTAAGAAATTCAACCAAAAAATTAGTCCACGGAATTACTTATTATGACCCCAGTAACATGAAGACAGATAAGTAATCAGATAGTGGTTCTTAACTTGAGTGTGATTTATTTAGCAGGGAGCTCATCATGCTTAAGGAGTTCACTTGTATCCTTGTACCATAAAGCTTTGGATTTCCAAAAAATATTTTGCATGGGTCTTATTGAGGGGTCAGTGTCCAGTGTTCCTGCTGGAATGACCATAGCTTTATTGGTCTTGCCTAGCCATGGGAGAGAAGATCCACATTTTTTGCAAAAAGCTGTAGCGAAGTGTTTTGTTTCTTTGGGTTTAAAGCACTGAACTAGTAGTGCGCCAGCAGTCCACCTGAAGTGCTCCTTTGCAATTAAAATGTTTGATGCAAAAGCGCTACCCGTAAATTTTCTGCACCTACTACAATGACAATACTGAAATATGCCTAGGTTTCCAGAGATTTCATAGGCTACCTGTCCACACAGACAGCTACCTCGGGCAATTTCGCTGTTAGTCATGCGCTACTTGTGGCCTCAGCCACTCTGTCTTCTAGGTATTTAATAATGTCTGATGACTCATACATCCAGTGGATATCAGCATCATTGGCTTCAATTTTTAGGCAGGGAACTTTTAATTTTCCACCAATCTCAAGCAATTCTTGGCTACTGTGGCCGCACAATCTTGGATCGATTAATTTGACAGACAAGCTATGCTTCTTAATTGTACGTCGAACTTTCACACAAAAAGGACATGCTGGATATTGGAATAAAGTAAGGCCGGCAGTTTTTTCATTTAATTTAGCTTGTGAGGATGGGTGTCTTTTAATGATTTTAGGAGAAAAGATCCAATTGAGAGATAGAATCAGTGAGCCTAGTATCCAGCGAATAACTGCCATTTTTTATGCCTCTTAAATAAGAATTTTTTAGTTTTTTCCCAAAAAGGGCCGTTTATCCCGTAAGTATAACTGATGGGCAATAACCAATAAACGAATAAAACCTTGTGTTAGTTTATTAATTTTTTTGTTAGCTGATATATTCAATATGTTGTCTCTTAGTAAGTATTTTAGCCCATCATGATGTTAAAATAATTCAGCTCACTGACAGCTAGATTATAGTGCGTCTATTTGCATCCAAAATTAACGATACAGCTGACATGTTACGACTTAGTGATATTAAATTACATCTTAATCATACCGATGAAGAATTAAATAAAGCAATAATTGAAAAGCTAGACCTCACAGGTGAAGATTTGTTGGGGTTCAGTATTTTCAAGCGAAGCTATGATGCGCGGAAAAAGACTAATATTATCCTTATATATCAGTTGGATATAATGTTGACGACTACTGCGCAATGTAGGGTGTTAGAGCAATATAACGATCAGCCATTCTTGACGTTATCTCCGGATAACAACTACCATTTTGTAGCGAAAAATATTGAAAATTTTCCTCAAGATAATCAGTTTCGCCCCCTTATTATTGGCTTTGGCCCCTGTGGAATCTTAGCTGCTTTAATTCTGGCGCAAATGGGATTTAAGCCAATAGTGTTAGAAAGAGGCAAGGATGTAAAATCTCGCACTCGAGATACTTGGGGGTTTTGGCGGAGCAGCAAGCTTAATACGGAATCTAATGTGCAATATGGAGAGGGCGGCGCAGGCACTTTTTCTGATGGTAAGCTTTGGAGTCAGATAAAAGATAAGCGATATCTGGGGCGTAAAGTTTTAACTGAGTTTGTGAAAGCGGGTGCTCCAGAAGAAATCATGTATGTTAGCAAGCCCCATATTGGGACTTTTAAGTTGGTGCCAATGGTGGAAAATATTCGCAATCAAATTATTGAGCTTGGTGGAGAGGTGCGCTTCGAGACCAAAGTGAATTCAATCATTCGAAACACTTCACCATTGCTGAAAAGTAAAGAGGGTCTTGTTGGTAAAAATGTAGGTCAAATTGCTGGTGTTATTTTAGATTCAGGTGAGGTTATCAAAAGTCGGCATGTAATTTTGGCTATCGGCCATAGCGCCAGAGACAGTTTTCAAATGCTTTTGGAGCAGGGTGTTTATATTGAGCCTAAACCTTTTTCTATTGGATTTCGCATTGAGCACCCTCAAAAGGTTATTGATAAGGCTAGATTTGGCGAACATGCAGGGCACCATATTTTGGGCGCTGCAGATTACAAGTTGGTGCATCATTGTAAGAATGGACGCAGTGTGTACAGTTTTTGCATGTGCCCAGGAGGCACTGTTGTAGCTGCCGCCTCTGAGGAAGGAGCCGTTGTCACTAACGGGATGTCGCAATATTCTCGTAATGAGCGCAATGCTAATTCAGCCATTGTAGTTGGAATAGATCCAGAGAAAGACTACCCGGAGCATCCATTGGCTGGCATTGATCTTCAGCGACAATTAGAAACTCTGGCTTACAAATTGGGTGGATCCAACTACAACGCTCCCGCGCAGCTTGTTGGTGACTTTCTTCAAAACAAACCATCCGATACACTTGGGTCAGTTACTCCATCTTATGCCCCAGGCATAACTTTGGGTGACCTTGGTCAGGCTTTACCTTCGTTTGCTATTGAAGCTATCCGTGAGGCAATCCCGGCATTTGAGGATAAAATAAAAGGTTTCTCTATGGCAGATGCAATTTTGACTGGCGTGGAAACTAGAACTTCTTCTCCTGTTTGTATAAGACGTGGAAAGGATTACCAGAATATAAATACCCGTGGACTCTATCCTGCGGGAGAAGGAGCCGGCTATGCTGGAGGTATTTTGTCTGCAGGTATAGATGGAATAAAAGTGGCTGAAGCTGTAGCTTTAGACATACTAGGAGTCCCTACTACATAAGATTTAGGTCTTTGTTCTTCCCGATAGATTGATTTAGATAAGAACTATAATTTTCTGTATAATGCCTTCTTTCTGATTATTTGATTACTATGACTACTTCAACCGTCCAGCCATATATTCCTCAGTCTGCTCCAGCGCTGTTTTCTCACCGTAAGTATTGGGCAGAATGCTATGGTATTGCCCCCTTTCTCCCAATGAGCCGACAGGAGATGGATGAGCTGGGCTGGGATACCTGCGACATTATCATTGTTACCGGTGATGCTTATGTTGATCATCCTAGCTTTGGTATGGCGGTAATCGGCAGAAGTCTGGAGGCACAAGGATTTAGGGTTGGAATTATCGCTCAGCCAGACTGGAGCTCGAAAGATGCCTTTATGGAGCTAGGCAAACCAAATCTTTTTTATGGTGTTACATCAGGCAATATGGATTCCATGATTAACCGCTATACTGCGGACCGACGCATTAGGAACGACGATGCGTATACGCCGAATAATGCTGGTGGAAAGCGCCCAGATCGAGCCGTAACAGTATATTCTCAGCGCTGTAGAGAGGCATACAAAAATGTCCCACTAGTGATTGGAAGTATTGAGGCTAGCTTGCGTCGTTTGGCTCATTATGATTATTGGACTGACAAAGTTCGTCGTTCTGTTTTGGTTGACTCCACCGCAGATATCTTGCTTTATGGTAATGCAGAGCGGGCTATCATTGAAATTGCTCATCGCATTTCTGCGGGAGAAAAAATTTCTGATATTACTGATGTGCGTGGAACGGCATATATCTCCAAGAAGATGCCTAATGGATGGAGAGAAATAGATTCGACTCGCATTGATGCTCCCGGAAAAATAGATCAACTTTATAGTCCTTATGAGGTGATCGACCAAAAAAACCCTTCGAATTGTTCATCAAACACAAAGAATCTTGAGCAGGATAAAAATAATATCCCACAAGTGCTTTCTATATTGCCTAGCTCAGATGCAAAATCTTCGGATGATAATAAAGTCTATATCAGGCTGCCATCTTACGAAAAGCTTAGAAATGACCCGGTTCTTTATGCTCATGCATCAAGAGTCTTCCATAAGGAAACCAATCCCGGTAATGCCAGAGTCTTGGTTCAGCGCCATGGAATCCACGAACTTTGGGTAAACCCTCCACCGATTCCTTTAGATACAAAGGAGATGGATTGGGTTTTTGATCACTCATATCAGAGGGTCCCTCATCCAGTATATGGAGATGCAAAAATTCCTGCTTACGAGATGATTCGATTCTCTGTCAATATCATGCGTGGTTGTTTTGGGGGTTGCACATTCTGCTCCATCACTGAGCATGAGGGAAGAATTATACAAAGTCGCTCTGAGGACTCCATCATTAGTGAAGTTGAAAAAATTAGAGATATGGTTCCTGGTTTTACTGGGACCATATCTGACTTAGGCGGCCCCACTGCAAATATGTACAACCTTACCTGCAAAAGCAAAGAAATCGAAGAGAGTTGCCGAAGACCTTCTTGTGTATTTCCAGGCATATGTAAAAATTTGATTACTGACCATAGCCCTACTACTCAGTTATATCGTCGAGCTAGAAATGTGCCTGGAATAAAGCGGGTGGCAATTGCCTCAGGTTTACGATATGACCTGGCGATAGAGGATCCAGAGTACGTAAAAGAATTGGTAACACATCATGTTGGAGGGTACTTAAAAATTGCCCCTGAGCATACTGAAGATCAGCCATTATCGATGATGATGAAGCCAGGAATGGGTGCATATGACAGCTTTAAAAAAATGTTTGATAAGTACTCCAAAGAAGCAGGCAAAGAGCAGTACTTAATCCCATATTTCATTGCTGCTCATCCGGGAACCACTGATGAAGATATGGTCAATCTGGCTATTTGGTTGAAAAGTAATGAATTTCGAGTGGATCAAGTTCAGAATTTTTATCCATCTCCCATGTGTGTTGCTACCGCAATGTATCACTCTGAAAGAAATCCGCTAAAAAAAGTTAAATATAAAAGCGACAAGATTCTTAGTGCAAAAACGAAAGCACAGCGCGTGCTACATAAGGCCTTGCTGCGTTACCATGATCCAGATAATTGGGCTTTAGTTCGAGATGCTTTGAAAAAAGCTGGCTTTGCTAAGCTCATTGGCGAAGGCAAGCACCATTTGGTCCCATCAGAGGGCGCAGAACAAAAACGTAAGAGATTGCAAATGAGAAGAGGACAGACAGCATTAACTCAACACAATGGCTTGCCACTTCAAAAATTTAAAGCAATAACAAAAAATAAAAAACCTAAAAAGGGTTTCAAAAGAACTCGACTTTAATAAAAAAGAAAATTATTTTGGTTGCACTAGCTGCACAATTTGAACATTTGGCTCTCGACTTTTTCCCGCATTACGCAGTGCCGTTAGGTATGTCTGCCAATATTTGGAATAATTGCTAGCAAGGTCACGAAGATAACCCCAGGTGTATATACCACTATCGTGCGAATCACTAAAAGTAAGCTTGATCGCATAGTTTCCAGAAGACTCTACATTGCAAATTTTAATGAACTCTTTGCCATATTGCAAAATCTCTTGCCCCTTTCCATGCCCCCGGACCTCTGCGCTAGGTGAGTGAACGCGGAGATATTCACCCGTAAGAATAAAATGATCACCATTGCTGTATTCTAAAGATAAACTGCCTTCTTTTTTGCAAAGTTTGATTTTGATCGGAGCCATTTGGTTGACCTATTTGTAACATTAATTTAATTAATATATTGTTTTAAGTGAGCCGCAGAATAACTGCACTCAATGGTAAAGTATGAATTTAAATATTGAATGTATTTTGTGCTGTAATGCTGCAGTCTACAAGAATCATTTTTTAGCAGTTAAGTAAATTTTAGCTGAATTGGAAGCTTTAATGAAAAAAATGAAGGTATGTGGATTACTATTATTTGCTATCTTTTTAAGCTCATGCGCCTCAATGACGACTACTTACGAAAAACTAGAAGTGAGTTTAGTGAGTTTTCAGCCGTTATCTCGCAAAGGCATGGAGCAGACGATCGCTATTCAGTTAAACATCAAGAATTATACTGAGGAAGAATTAAGTATATCAAAATTTTCTTACATCCTTAAGGTGGAAGATCTGGAGACCATTAGTGGTGTATTTTATAACTTAAAACCCATACCTGCTTTTGGTGCCACCAAGATAGAATTTCACGCAACTATGAACATTTTTTCTGCTTTTAGGATCTTGGAGTCTGCTATTAAAAGAAAGAATGGTGCTATTAAATATGAACTAAATACCAAGATCCGTTCTGCATGGTGGAAACTTGCATCGATCTCGGCGAAGTCTGATCAGGTTAATCTAGGTAGTACGTACAGCCTTTAGTTTATAGTTTGAATTTTTAGTCCTATATTGATGGCTTATGTCAAATAAAGTGTTAATTTCAGAGAGGCGTGCATGGAAATAACAACGGATACTATGAGTGGAAAAAAGCAGGTGCATTTGGTTGCTGTAAATAACTCATGTTTGTTGCATGCAGAAGTTATGACTCCTTTTTCTGAATTAAAAGCAGCAGCAGCGATCCAAGGGTTTGACCTGCAGATAATTAGTGGATTTCGCTCATATAAGCGTCAATTAATGATTTGGAATGAAAAAGCTTTAGGAAAGAGAATATTGCTAGATGACCTAAGTCATCCTTTAGATGTAGGCTCATTGACGGACAAACAGCGAATTTTTGCTATTTTGCGTTGGTCTGCGCTACCTGGTTGTTCTCGACATCACTGGGGTACTGATATGGATATATGGGATGCTGCTGCAGTTCCAGCAGACTACCAGATTAAATTAATTGCCTCAGAGTATGACCCAGGAGCCGCGTTTTACAACTTATCCTGCTGGCTACATCAGTATTCAAAAGATTTTGGTTTTGAAATGCCTTATTCTGTTGATCGTGGAGGGGTAGCAAGGGAGCCGTGGCATTTAACTTATGCCCCTTTGTCCAAAAGATTCGAAGAAATATTAGATCTCTCATATGTACGCTCAATAATAGATGTTAATGCGCTCGCTTTAGGTGATGCTGTAATTGAGCATCTCGATGAAATATTTCTCAGATTTATTGAGAATCCAGACAGAATAGATGGCTGAAATATGAGTCAATACAAGGGTAACAAGAAGTCTGCTATTGGAGGTCGGTCGGCTGCTGCGATCGAGGATTCGTTTTGGGCTTTAATTTATAGTGAGGCTGATGAACATGCACGCTCAGAGCCTTTACTGTATAATTTTTTTCAAAATTCAATACTTGCTCATAGTTCTTTAGAAGATTCACTTTCTTGGATTTTAGCAGAAAAACTAAAGAGCGACACCCTGTCTGCGGATAGTATCAGGATGCTTGCTAGCGAGGCATTCAAGGCTGATGACTCTATAAGAAAATATATCAGAATGGATTTGTCTGCCTATGTAGAGAGAGACCCTGCTTGCCATCAATACTGTCTTCCTTTACTTTACTTTAAAGGATTCCATGCTCTGCAAATCTATCGTGTTAGCAGTTGGTTGTGGGAAAAAAATAGAAAATATTTAGCATTGTCCTTGCAGAATAAAGCTTCAGAAATTTTTTCTGTAGACATTCATCCTGGCGCAAAAATTGGTGGTGGGATTATGATTGATCACGCCACAAGTTTGGTTATAGGTGAGACAGCCGTCATAGGTGATCATGTTTCTATGCTGCATTCTGTGACACTGGGGGGTACCGGTATAGGAGCCGGGGATCGACATCCTAAAATTCGCACTGGAGTAATGATTGCTGCAGGAGCAACAATATTAGGAAATATTGAAATTGGGGAAGAAGTCAAAGTAGGTGCAGGCAGCCTTGTGCTGGATTCAGTTCCTCCCCACACAACGATAGCAGGAGTGCCGGCAAAAGTTGTTGGACCGCCAGATGAGAGGGAGCTATCCAAAAAAATGAACCAAAAATTAATCCGGACTAAATAGACTTAAGATTGTATCAGTAGCTGGTTGATCGATCTAAAGATCAAGATTTGTTGTCAGTTTTGTTGTCAGTTTTGTTGTCAGTTGTTGTATTTTTTGACACCTGACTACTAATTGGATTCAATTGATTTGCATATATCTTGGATTATATTTTTGATCGACATGAGTAATATTAAATTGGAATTTTAGTAGGTTATCAGTGTTAGTTGTTGATATAAATTTTTGATTTATGCAGCTACAGCAAAGGAAAAGCCATCATTCATGAAAAAAGACGATTTAGGATCTTTTCAGCAGCAGATGGCTGATGTTAAACCTTTGCGGACGAATAGGGTTTATCTGCATAAAAGAAAAGACCAGATTCCTGGTGTAGTCAATCGCAGGGACGCTGCTCAAAAAACTCTTCCATCGCATACTTTAGAGCCAACAGAATTGCCAGGCCAGATCAGGCCAAGAGATATCCTAAGCTATAAGCAGGCAGGCCTGGAGGATAAAATTTTTAAAAATTTACGTCAGGGTAAGCTCCCTGTTGATTCAAAACTCGATCTTCATCACATGACCGTTATGCAAGCTCAGTTTCAAATTTCAAGATTTATACATGAGTGCGTGCTTGACGGTGCTTGTGTCGCAATTATTGTCCATGGCCGTGGAGAAGGGAGAGAGAGGCCAGCTTTACTAAAAGGCTGGACCAATTATTGGCTAAGGCAAATAGATTCAGTGCTAGCTTTTCATAGTGCTCAGCCCCAGCACGGAGGAACAGGAGCTATATATTTATTGTTGGGTAAAAAATGACCCCGCCAAATATTATTTTTGGTGTTAGGTATTTGTTTTCCCTGAATTTAGTTTTAATATTCTTCGGGGTACCCTCATGCCTACCTTGATGGAAGCTGACTTTTCCTTTTAAGAAGTAGCGGCTCAATTCTATTGTCGGCTAAGATTTTTCTTGCTTCAGCCAGCGCTGATGGATTGCTGAATGGGCCAACGATCACGCGGTGCCATTCTTCATTTTTGTTAGAGATTATTTTCTCAATTACTGTATTCAAGTTGAGAAGTAGAAGTTGGGCGCGCAGATTGTCTGCTTCCACTTCAGTTCCAAAAGACCCTGTTTGAAGTAAAAAGATTTCGTTTGAATTGTGTTCTTTACTGGATAACGTTGTTATTTTTGGCGTCTCCGTAACCATCACCTCAGCTTCTTTTAGTAATGTGTAAAAGTTAAATTGAGGTATTTTCTGTTTACCATCAGAAAGATCGGTCAAGTTATTATTAGTGCGCGCTGGATTTTGCTCATTCGATATTTCTGATAGCTTGGATAAAGGTATGATTAAAACGCCAAGAAATACCCCTGCAAGAAATACAAGCCAGGGTGACCAAACGTTATTATTTGATTTTTTTTTTGATCCTCTTCTTAAAGAGGAGCGAGCCTTTGTTGGTTGCCTAGCATAATCTTTCGTCATGGTCTTTATGAGCTCCAAGGATAAACGTATTGTATTGCTAAGCTAGTTTTTCGGCTAGTTATGATTTATGTTCTCTCAGGCTTCAATTGGTTGTTTTAGCTTATGTCTTGGGGATCAACGTCTACCGACCAGCGAACACGCCTGGCCAGCGATGAATTTTCAACCTTGAGGCAGAGCCTTTTTATTAACCCTTGGAGTTCCCGGCGGTCTGCGCAATAGATACTAAGTATATGTCGAAAGCGACCATTGCGCCTTTCCATTGTTGCAGGCAGCGGCCCCAGGTAGTTAACTTCTGTATTTTTAGGGGGTAGAGATTCTGCACATTGCCTAAAATATTTTAAAAAATCAACTGCTGCCGCGTTACTTGTAGCCTCAGACCTAATGAGGACCATGTATCTGTATGGTGGAAGCTGAGCAAGTTTTCGCTCTTTGCAGATCTCTTCACTAAAACCTTCGTAGTCATTGGATATCAAGGATGAAATAAAGGGATGATCGCAATAAAGGCTTTGCAATATAACAGTCCCAGGTTTTTCGCCTCGACCTGAGCGACCGGCAACCTGAGTGATAAGCTGACCCATTCTTTCTGGTGCGCGGAAATCAGGACTGAAGAGTCCGCCATCAGCATCTAAAATTCCGACTAATGTGACGTTAGGGAAATGATGCCCTTTGGCTAGCATCTGTGTTCCTATCAATATACAAGGATTTCCTTGATTGATTTGAGCCAGCACTTCTTTCATGGCAAGTTTCCTGCGAGTGGTATCGCGATCCACTCTTAAGATTAGTGTATTTGGAAACAAGACTTTCAGTATGTCTTCGCTGCGCTCAGTGCCTTGGCCAATGCACTCAAGTTGCGAGCTGTGACAAAAGGGGCATTTTGAGGGTATTGGACTCATACGCTCACAGTGATGACATACTAAGCGATTAGGTATTCGATGCACTGTTAGTCTTGCTTCACAGCTGGAGCAATTAGAAATCCATCCGCATTCATGGCAGGTTAGAGTTGGTGCAAACCCTCGTCGATTTAAGAAAATCAACACCTGATCCCCTTCTGACAGTGCTTGAGTTATAGCCCCAATCAATTCTCGTGAATAACCGTTAGTTAATTTGGACTTACGAATATCGACAGGGATCCAGCATGGAGCAGAAGCTTTGCCGGGACGACGGGATAACACCAGCTTGGCATACCGGTTTTTTTCACAGTTATATAAAGATTCAAGAGATGGTGTGGCGGAGCCTAAAATCAAGGGAATAGATTCTTTTTGCGCGCGAATAACAGCTAGATCTCTAGCGGAATAACGATAACCCTCCTGTTGCTTGTATGAGCCGTCGTGTTCTTCATCGACAATTAATAGTCCGGGTGATTTTAATGGCGTAAATATTGCTGATCGTGTACCAAGAACAATAGATGCTTTTCCTGTGCGTGCTGCATCCCATGCGAGACCCTTCTCCTTGTCGGTTAGGCCAGAATGCAGTACAGCGATGTGGCAGTTAAAGCGTTGCTTGAAACGATCAAAAGTTTGTGGTGTGAGGTTAATTTCAGGGATCAGAACTAACGCTTGTTTCCCGCAACGAACTACTTTTTCAATAGCCTGAAGATAGACCTCAGTCTTTCCGCTACCAGTTTCTCCAAATAGCAGATAGGGGTTAAAACTGGTTGATTCAATGCTACTTAGGGCTTCTTTTTGCTCTAGATAAAGATCAAGGGGCTGCTCGGCGAGAAGATCATTCTTGCCATACGCTTTACTGACCTTTTCTGATACATCGGTCAACGCGATTAAATCTTTCTCTGCTAGCTGTTTTAATGCAGGAGATGAAATTTTTCGTCGCCTAAGATCATTCTGGCTTATGACTTCCTCAAGGTGAAATAAAGCAAGAATTTCTTGCTGCCTAGGGGCTCTGCTGAGTTGCTCGAGGGAAAATTTTTGCCCCTGCTCTGTGATGCGCCAGTGCTTTATTGCTTGAACAGGCAGATCCTCTCCTTTTCTTAGCAGAGCTGGGAAGGAATGGAAAAGGGCATCTCCAATAGGATGTTGATAATAGTTAGCCGCCCAGACGTATAACCGAAAAAGGTATTGAGGAATTAAAGGCTCATTATCAATTATAGACGCAATAGGCTTGAGTCGAGATAGGGGGAGGTCGCTAGTATTGTCAATCGTCACGATAATGCCGACGACTTTTCGACGCCCAAATGGCACGAAAACTCTTGTTCCGGGGCGCAGAATTTTGCTATCTGATACTTCGTTTTGCGCTACCGGAGAAAGATAATCAAACAAGCGCCTTAATGGCGATGGCACAGCTATATGATAGACTGTTTGTTTGTTGTTAGGGTTCATCATTGTCGAGTATTTTCTTTAAAACCTTGAATGCACAGTAGTTTCTGGTAGTATGCCTCCTCGGCTAGAAAGAGACATATAGTGCCTAACAGTATGATGATTGGGTGGCGGTATGCAAGACATTGAGGCAATGAAAACATGAAAACAGATATTCATCCAAATTATGGCAATATGACAGCAACATGCAGTTGTGGCAATGTTATAGCTGTGGGTTCAACAAAGGCTACTACCGTCCATCTTGATGTGTGCTCTTCATGCCACCCTTTTTATACTGGCAAGCAAAAAACTGCAGATACAGGCGGACGTATTGATCGCTTTAATAAGCGATTCGCTGCGCGGTCTGCCAAGAAATAATATTATTAATTTTTGTCTCTTGAGGCAACTGATGTGGGCTCTTGATTAATTTCTTAAGCCCTTTTTTTGTGCCTAAAATCTAGATATATTTTGGTTTTTTTCCAGTATTTTTTATATTGAGTCTTTTGATAGAATGCTAGATATTGATACAGTATGTTTTTTGATATTGAAAGAAGGAGATTTTAAATGCTAGAAAATGACTATTACTCACAAGAAAATCATGGCCCATATACTCTTTTTAATCTCGGTGACTTCAAGCTAGAAAATGGCGGAATGATAAAAAATTGCCAGCTCGCCTTCACTACTTTTGGCAAATTAAACCCTCAGAAAAGCAATGCAATTCTTATGACCACCTGGTACTCGGGCACGAGTAAGATTATCGAACAAGTTTATGTGGGAGAGGATCGTGCTATTAATCCAGATAAATACTTTATTATTGTAGTGAACCAAATTGGTAATGGACTATCTACATCACCCCATAACACCCCAGCTCCGAATGGAATGGTATTGTTTCCAAAAGTCCAAATAGGGGATGATGTCCGTGCCCAACATAAGTTAATTACAGAGATGTTTGACCTGGATTTCTTGGCTCTTGTTGTGGGTGGCTCTATGGGTGCCCAGCAAACTTGGGAGTGGGCTGTACGCTACCCTGAGATGGTCAAGCGGGCTGCCGCTATTGCTGGAACGGCTAAAAATACATCACATGATTTTTTGTTTACAAAAACATTAAATGAAGCAATTACTTCAGATCCAGCTTGGGAAAATGGTTCCTATAAAAAGTCTAACGCAGTATGCGAGGGGTTGCGTCGACATGCAGATTTATGGTCTGTGATGGGTTATAGCACTGAAATGTTCAAACAAGAATTATGGCGTGATATTGGATTTTCTTCTCCTGAAGAATTCTGCGAAGGGTTTACTCAGGCTTATTTCGCACCCATGGACCCTAATAATTTGTTGTGCTTGGCTTGGAAGTGGCAGCGAGGCGATGTAAGCAGAATAACAGGCGGAGATCTTAAAAAAGCGCTAGGGCGAATCACTGCTAAAATGTATGTAATGCCTATTAATACAGATATGTTTTTTCCGCCCAAGGACTGCGAAGATAATCAAAAAATGGTAGAAAATAGTGAGCTTAGGGTGATTGAGACCAGCTGGGGTCACCTGGGATTACTTGGTATGGATCCTTTGTACATAAGACAGATTGATCGTCACTTAGAAGAGTTGCTAGCAATAACCGTTTAGCGAAAAATAATTAGCGTCTATTTGAAAAAGATGGGGGTACCCTAGGTTGGAGATCAAGTCCTTTATCTTTTTTGGTGTCTAAAATATTTTTTGAGAGGCTGGGTTTTTTTGGTTTTTTTGGTTTTTTTGGTTTTTTTGCTAATTCTGAGCCGGGCACATTGTGATTGGGCTCGAAACCATCGATGATTTTTCGGGGTAACACTCTTTTAATGAGGACTTCAATCTCATGTAGCTCTGTGAATTCATCTGCACTTACCAAAGATACAGCCTGCCCTGATAGCCCCGCTCTTCCGGTCCGACCAATTCTATGGATGTAGTTTTCTGCAATAGTAGGTAGATCAAAATTAATTACTTGTTGAAGTTTTGCAATGTCTAGTCCTCGAGCGGCTACATCTGTAGCAATAAGTATAGCTGTGACACCATTTTTGAAGTCGGATAGAGCTTTAATCCTAGCGGCTTGGTTTTTATCCCCATGAATTGCAGTAGTTTTTAGCCCCTTAGTATTGAGAAAACAGGCAAGTGTATCCGCGCCTTTTTTTGTTTTAGTGAAAATAAGGACCTGAGTCCAGTCATAAAGAGAGATCAATTCTACTAGTAGGTCAGGTTTAAGTTTCTTGTCTACTGGAACAACCCATTCTTGGATGCTGGTGGCCGTTCTATTTTCAGGAGAAACTGATATTTCAACGGGGTTTTTAAGTAATTGAGTGGCAAGATTTCGCACATCAGCAGAAAATGTGGCCGAAAACATTAAATTCTGCCGATGACTCGGCAGTAGAGAGAGAATTTTGCATATATCCTTTGTAAAACCCAGGTCTAGCATGCGATCGGCTTCATCTAGAATTAGTATTTCTAGCTGTGGAAATTTGACTGCATTTTGATGATATAGATCTATGAGTCTTCCGGGAGTTGCTATTAGAATATCAGTCCCTTTGCGAAGGGACATCATCTGAGGGTTTATTTTTACCCCGCCATACACTACGATTGTTCTTAAAGAGAGGAATCTGCCATATTGAGACGCATTTTCTCCAAGCTGAATAGCTAGCTCTCTTGTGGGCGCCAGTATGAGTGATCTAGCTTGATTGGATTTTGCTTTTACTCCCCTTTTTAGTAGCTCAAGCATTGGAAGTACAAAACCAGCTGTTTTTCCAGTTCCAGTTTGTGCGGTAGCTATAATGTCTTTGCCTTGCAAAATCAGTGGGATTGATTTGGTTTGGATGGGGGTTGGATTAAGGTACTGCTTTTCCTTTAAAGCTTTCAGTATCTCTGTCGATAGGCCAAAATTGGCAAAACTCATAACATGCGCTCGTATACCTTAGAAGATATTTCCATAATTAGGTGATTGCAACTGTAAAAATAGAATTTTTATTATAAGCGCAACCTGCAGAAAACTTATTATACATGCAAGAGCAGCTATATGCTTTTATCTTAAATTGGCAAATTATTGTCCAGTCGATAAATTAGGAAATGATCATTTTCCTAAAAGATGATCCATATACTGCTTGGTTAATAATTTGACAATGAATGATAGATAAAAGTGGGCAAGAGGAAGAATGTAGTATTCTTGGATCAATATTAAGGTAATGATCTCTACGTGTAAAAAATCGCCATATTTAATTGGCTCTTAGCCAAGAACAGGGAATATCAATGAAAAGTGTACTGCATTATTTTGGTTTTATTTTTTTAGCTCTATGGGCGACAGTCTCTTATAGTGCCTCCATTGAAGAAGCATACGATATTATTAGAAATGGGAACCCCGAGGCCGGGCATAAAATGCTTCTTCCCTTTGCAGAAAAAGATGATCCCAGGGCTCACTATGGGATTGCTCTTCTTTATAAGGACGGCTGGGGTGTACAGAAAAATAGCAAACAAGCTATAGATTTTTACCAGAAAGCAGCGGAGCGGGGGCATCAAAGAGCAATGTTTGATTTGGGGATGTTTTATCAAAATGGACACTTAGTCAAACAAGATTATGTTGAAGCGATTAAATGGTATGAAATGGCGGCCAATAAAGGCTATGCAGCAGCAATGTATGGCTTAGGGGGGCTTTATTTTAATGGCCTTGGCGTTAAAAAAGATCAAGATGTAGGGAAATATTGGTTCACTAAAGCCGCGAGTTCTGGTTTTGCTCCAGCCATTAAATTTCTTGATGAAGCATATAATTTTGGAATGTCTTCAAAAAAATAATATTTATGTATAGGAAGAATAACGTTCGGTTATAGCAGTAATTTACCTGATACGATAGTATCGTATCAGGTCTTTATTCGTAAATAATAGTTGCCGTGCCTAGTTAGACGCATAGCGCTAAGGAGGGAGGTATTGATGATGAAGTTAGGTGTACCTAAGGAAGTATTTCCAGATGAAAAAAGAGTAGCGGCAACACCTGCCTCTGTCCTGAAATTAATCAAGCTTGGTTATGAGGTAACTGTAGAGTCGTGTGCCGGCATGGCGGCACACTATGACGATCAAGCTTATATTGATGTAGGGGCCTCAGTATTGACTGAAGCCGAAGCACTTTGGAGTCAATCTGACTTTATTTTAAAAGTACGAGCACCCATGATTCATCCGGGCCTAGGGGTCCATGAAGTGGACCTGATGAAACAGGGCGCCTATATCGCTAGTTATGTATGGCCTGCTGAAAACTCAGAACTGCTAGAGAAATTTTCCTCAAAAGAGGCTACGGTTTTTGCTATTGATAGCCTCCCTCGTATTAGTCGTGCACAAAAAATGGATGCCTTGAGCGCGATGGCCAACATTTCGGGTTATCGTGCAGTTATTGAGGCTGCAAGTTATTTTGGACGTTTTTTTACTGGCCAAGTTACAGCCGCTGGTAAAGTTCCTCCAGCAAAAATCATGGTAATTGGTGCCGGTGTAGCGGGGTTGGCTGCAGTGGGAACAGCCAACAGCATGGGAGCCATCGTGCGTGCATTTGACACTCGATTGGAAGTGAAAGAGCAAGTTGAAAGCATGGGCGCTCAATTTCTAGAGTTAGATTTTTCGGATGAAGATGGCGGGGGTGGCGGAGGTTACGCCAAACAGATGAGCGATGAATTTATCGCAGCTGAAATGGCATTGTTTGCTGAACAAGCAAAAGAAGTTGATATTATTATTACTACAGCGCTTATTCCCGGAAGACCGGCCCCTAAACTTATCACTGATGCCATGGTTCAGTCCATGAAGCCAGGGAGTGTAATTGTCGATTTGGCTTCGGAACGTGGTGGTAACTGCGAGCTCACCGAGCCAGGAAAGGTGGTAGAGAGATATGGAGTTACTCTTATTGGCTATACCGATTTACCTAGTCGTATGGCGAAAGTTTCTAGTGATTTATATGGAAGCAACTTAGCTCACTTGCTGTCTGATCTAACTCCAGATAAAGATGGAAACCCTCATGTAGATATGGAAGATGTGGTGATTCGCGGGGTTACAGTTGTTAATGGTAAGAAAGTCACCTGGCCGCCACCGAAGGTTGAGGTTTCGGCCGCACCGTCCTCTGCTACAGCAAAAGAAGCAGTTGAGGCTCCCGCGGTAAAAGAGCCTACTTTTTTAGATAAGTGGCTTGGCAAAAGCGCTCTTTTGGCTTTTACTTTGGCTGTGTTGATAGGTGTTGGAGGTTATGCTCCAGAAAGCTTCCTAAGTCACTTCACTGTCTTCGTGCTAGCCTGCTTTATTGGTTATCAGGTTGTCTGGAATGTCACAGCGTCACTGCATACACCGTTGATGAGCGTAACTAATGCTATAAGCGGTATTATTGTGATAGGAGCGATCCTTCATTTGATTGCTGCCGAGAATGGTACTGTTGGTGTTATGTCTTTTGCTGCAGTTTTGATTGCAACTATTAATATAGCTGGTGGGTTCAGAGTGACTCATCGCATGCTTAAAATGTTCCGCAAATAGGAGGTGCATATTTATGGGTACAGGATTCGTTAGTGTGGCCTATGTTTTGGCCAGTGTGTTATTTATTCTCAGCTTGGGCGGCTTAAGTCATCAAGAGTCGGCTCGTCGGGGTAATCTTTTTGGAATAGCAGGGATAGTTATTGCTGTCGGTGCAACTATCGCTGGTGTCAATATTGGCATTGGCGGAATTTCGACTATTGTTTTAGCGTTAGTTATTGGCTCTATCGCAGGGTTGTTTCTCGCCAATAAAGTAGAAATGACTCAGATGCCCCAACTAGTAGCTCTATTGCATAGTTTTGTTGGTTTGGCGGCAGTTTTAGTGGGATTTTCGGGACACCTTGAGCCGCTAATTGCAACCTCTGGCGCTGAGCATTCTATCAAGATGGTGGAGATATTCTTAGGTATATTTATTGGTGCTATTACCTTTACAGGATCACTGATTGCTTGTGGGAAGCTTGAAGGATTGGTGTCTAGTTCCGCCTTAACTCTCCCAGGAAGACATGCAATGAACCTTGTGGCTTTGGGTTTAGTGGTTGCTTTAGGTGCATGGTTTCTCGAAACAGGGAGTTTGTCAGCTCTGATTATTATGACATGTGTGGCGTCTGTGTTAGGTATTCATCTTATTTTGGCTATTGGTGGCGCTGATATGCCAGTCGTAGTATCTATGCTGAATAGCTATTCTGGTTGGGCAGCCGCATCTATTGGATTTATGTTAGGTAATGACCTGTTGATTGTTACTGGAGCACTGGTTGGCAGTAGTGGCGCTATTCTTAGCTACATCATGTGTCGTGCGATGAATCGTTCTTTTATGAGTGTTATCTTAGGTGGTTTTGGTCAGACATCCGGAGGTTCAGGCGCTACTGTTGTTGATACTGATATGATAGTTCAAGAATCCTCTATAGAAGAGGTATGCGAGGAGCTAGCTTCTGCCCAGTCTGTGATTATCGTACCGGGCTACGGCATGGCTGTTGCTCAAGCGCAAAGCGCAGTAGGTGAGATCACGAAACTTCTTCGTGATAGAGGCATAATGGTGCGCTTTGGCATACATCCTGTAGCAGGGCGTTTGCCGGGGCATATGAACGTTCTATTGGCAGAAGCTAAGGTGCCGTACGATATCGTATTGGAAATGGATGAGTTGAATGATGATTTTCCGACCACTGACGTGGTGTTAGTCATTGGTGCGAATGACACCGTCAATCCTTCTGCTATGGATGATCCGAATAGCCCTATCGCTGGTATGCCTGTCCTAGAAGTATGGAAGGCCGCCCAAGTAGTAATATTGAAGCGCGGGATGGCTTCAGGTTATGCCGGTGTTGATAATCCTCTCTTCTTCAAAGACAACTCACGCATGCTGTTTGGCGATGCTAAAGATAGCGTTGATAAATTGCTTGGAGGCTTGAGAGCTGTTTAATGCTAACAAATAAAGCGTTTTGTTTTTTTGAAATTCGATGAAGCAGGGCGCCTTGTTTATTTTTTGCAGAGATACGTAGTTTTCATTAAAATTTTTTGAGCATGTTGGTGCATATTGGCTCCACAAGGTATGTTAGTAGCAGCTTAAAATATCGAGAATGCTAGTGAATCAGATTAATCCAAAGAAGCTGCTTAACAGTAAATGGACAGCCGTGAGGCCAGAAAATAACGAAAAGCATTTCATAGTTACAAAAATCCAATTTGATGAGCAAGGAATCATTACTGTTTGTTCTATAGAGTCGGTTTTATCAAACCGTATGGTGTCTCTGTGCTGGAGGGATCTAAAAGACCAGGATTCTTGGGCGCATGGTTGGATATGAAGGTAATTCTTGTAAACGATAAGATGCAAACTGATTATTCATATGATCTGGTTGCTCCTATGGGTAAAAAATTTAGCGCTAGTTTTGAGCCACAACTTACTCCAAAAGAAATGCTAGCTTTAGGAATATTTGGTGGAAAATACATGAATGATTGCAGGGCCGAATTTCCTAGTGATTGGTTTGCTGAAGCAAGGCTGAGCCAGACCGAGAAGAATATTGGCTTAAATTATTTTTCTGTAGATGCATCTCAGCCATTGAGCGAGTGGAATAAAAAGGGGTGGATTCACCCTCAAGATCCTCGAGGCTGGTTTCAGTGGTATTGTCGATATTACATGGGCAGGAGAACGCACGATGAAGACCTCCGGCAAATTAAGCGATGGAGGGCGTTTAGTCGACACGCAGGGGCAGTAAAAAAATATTGCGAGCCTTATGACTTGAGTTGTAGAAAAAAGCAAAGACAGGCTTTATTGCATTGGGCTTACGATTCTAGAGATATGTAAAATATTCTCAGGATTCCTGTAAATAAAAAATTATTAAATAAGTTTTATTTTGTCTTTAATAGCACCCCAAAGCCATCACCTTTTCCAGTAAGAGGCCGAGCTTCTTTTGGTCGCTTCGTGACTGCAGCTTTAGACTGCCTTTTTTTAGAATTTTTAACACCCTTTTTCTCAAGTTTCTTTTTCTTTGTACCGGCTACTTTCCCAGAATTTTTAAGATTTTTTGGGCCGCTATAGCTGGCTGCGAGCCCCTTAACTGTTCTTCGCTCAAAACGGATTTTCAGGTAGCGCTCGATGCTAGACATTTGATTCCAGTCATTGGCCTCAATTAAGGTAATCGCCTTGCCTTTTTCTCCAGCACGACCGGTTCGCCCA
>JBLIIR010000005.1:0-34639 GCA_047635255.1 Porticoccus sp.
GCAGGTATTGAATTTATTTGGCCTTATGGGCTACTTATGCCGGTGGATTTCTTCGCTGCAACGGGCCAAGATCCTCAATTATTTGCAGCGTTTAGTTGTATGATACTTGGCCTAGTTTCTGTGATGGCGCTAGATTTTTTTGGCAGACAGCCCAACACCCCAGGGGGTTAAGGTTGCAGCTCTGGATTTCTATAAATAACTTTTTAATAGGTCTTAAATGCCTGATTTGGTGCGCTAGCCTTTTTTTGGCCGGCTGCTATAGCTCCTCTGCTCCCGTTGCTTATCGTTCGCAACCCCTTGCTGAAAAAATAAATTACCATATTGTTTCAAGCGGAGAGACTTTATTTTCTATTGCTTGGAGGTATGAAACTGATGCCAAAAAATTAGCTTCAATAAATAGTATTCGCAGCGTTGATCAGATATATGTAGGTCAGAAAATCTCACTTGATGGCGGACGGGACCTTGTCAGCAAGAACCCCTCCTGGGTTAAACCACGAAAGACCACCCAGCCCGCTGTCTTCAGCACCCAGAAACCTAAAAATGATAAGCCTTTAAGCTGGAGGTGGGACTGGCCGTCTAAAGGAAAGGTATCAAGAAAATTTAATAGCTCCAAATTATTTAAAGGTATAGATATAGAGAGTTACCCTGGAGCTTCAGTTGCTGCTGCTGCTCCAGGTCTCGTGATTTATGCTGGCAGCGGTCTGCGTGGTTATGGAAACCTCATTATTATCAAGCACAGCGGTACTTTTCTGAGCGCGTATGCTCATAATAAGAAAATTTTTGCAAAAGAAGGACAGCTTGTTGAGGTGGGTCAGAAAATTTCAGAAGTAGGGGGAGACTTAGCCCAACCAAAACGTTTATATTTTGAGATTAGAAAAAATGGAAAGCCTGTCGATCCATTAAGACACTTACCTAAAATTTAACTTTTTACAGGTGACCCAAATGTCTCTGAACTATCTGAAGGGTCGATTTGAAAACTTTGGGTGTTGCGCAAACAATATTGCCACTTTTCAGATAGGTGTTGTCGCCATGAAAATCACCTACCATGCCCCCAGCCTCTTTGATTAACAGTACTCCTGCAGCAATATCCCATGGCTTTAAGTTCATTTCCCAAAAAGCATCAAACCTGCCTGCCGCCACGTAGGCCAAATCAAGTGAGGCAGCACCCAATCGTCTGATCCCCGAAGATTCTTTTGCTAAATCGTTAAGGCAAGTCAGATATGCATCCATGTGCTCTATTGAGGGGCTGCTAAAAGGGATACCTGTTGCGATTAAGCTTCCAGACAGGAAGGGTTGGCTGGAGATCCGAATTCTGTTCCCGTTCAAAAAAGCACCTCTCCCGCGACTTGCAGTGAACTCCTCCTGTCGCATTGGATCTACAATGACAGCATGCTCTATCTTGTCTTTATGTTTGCAAGCAATGGATACCCCAAAGTGTGGAACACCATGAATAAAATTTGTAGTGCCATCCAGCGGGTCAATTATCCATTGATAGTCGCTGTCTTCACCTTCTAAAAGTCCAGCTTCTTCGCTCACTATGCTGTGAGCGGGAAAGGCTTTACGTAAATGATAAATGATTTCTTTTTCTGCTGCATAATCAATATCTGTGACAAAATCATTGCGACTTTTTTCGTCAATGCGTATCAGATCTATGCGTTTTGTCGCCCGTAGGATTAAATCTCCTGCTTTGCGTGCAGCGCGAAGTGCAATATTTACCATTGGTTCCATTTTAGGATATTCCAGCAAGGGGAAAAGACAGGATTGTAACAGAGGCTTGTGTTTCATGTTAGGTCTCACTTTGAGAAAAGGTTGTGATTTCATTGTGCCTTCCTGATAGAATCTTTCTAGTTTTTCCAGCCCCTGTATGGGCTTCTTAATTACATTTTTTTGCAACATTTTGGTTTTTTCTATTTTTTGGAATGTGTAGCTACCAATTGCCTACCCTGTTTGATATAGAAAAATTGTATTTAGATGTTGCGCTCTTGAAGGTCACCACATGAAAAACTTTGATAGGGTGCGGATCGTTCTTGTCAACACAAGTCATCCAGGAAATATAGGTGCAGCTGCGCGAGCCTTAAAAAATATGGGGCTACATCGTTTATATCTTGTAGGGCCAAAAGACTATCCAGCAGACCAGGCTGTTTGGAGGGCTGCCAATGCTCTTGATGTTTTAAATAACGCTGTTGTTGTAGATGATCTGGATGCCGCTCTTTCTGGTTGCGGTTTGGTAGTAGGCACTAGTGCTCGCGAGCGACGTATACCTTGGCCCCTAATGAATCCTCGTGAGTGTGGTGTTCGGGTTTGGAAGGAAGCTGCCGAACACGATGTAGCGATTGTTTTTGGTCGTGAGGATAGAGGGCTAACTAACGAGGAGCTCCATAAGTGCACATATCATGTCCATATCCCATCAAATCCAGAATACAGTTCGTTAAATATCGCATCTGCTGTGCAGGTCCTTTGTTACGAAATTCGTATGGCTTCTTTGGCGGATGATACTGGCTGCGTGCCTTCTTTTGATGAATGGGATCAGCCTCCAGCAAAGATAAATGATCTAGAGTTATATTTTGAACACCTAGAGCAGGCTTTAGTGGACATAGGTTTTCACGATAGAGCTAATCCTCGTCAGACTATGACTAGACTACGCCGTTTGTATAGCAGGATACGCCTAGATGAAATGGAGCTGTCTATATTGCGAGGTGTTTTGACGGCTATTAGAAATGCAGCGCATAAGATAAAAAACCAATAGTTTTTTTAATTACGTGCTAAATATCCTACTAAAATAATAGGTTATTTACTTGATTAAAAAGGTTGGTTATATCATAATTTGCATGATATTTTTACTTTAATATCAATAAATAAAAATGCGAGGTAATTAAATGCGGCTGACAACACGAGGCCGGTATGCGGTTGCAGCAATGTTAGATCTTGCAATGCATCGAGATAATGGGTCGATTAGCTTGGCAGATATCTCTAGTCGCCAAGGAATTTCACTTTCTTATCTCGAGCAATTATTTGCTAAGCTGCGGCAGCAAAATCTGGTTATAAGCGCACGAGGTCCTGGTGGTGGTTATAGGTTATCTCGCGACATTCAAGATATAAACGTTGCAGAGATCATTGATGCAGTCAACGAATCCATTGATGCGACAAGTTGTAGCGGTAAAGGTAATTGCAATAAAGGCGATTTGTGCTTAACCCACGATTTGTGGAACGACCTGAGCATCCAGATATACCGTTTTCTGCATAATGTTAGTCTTGATAGCCTTGTTCATAGACAAGGTGTCCAGCTTGTTACCTTGCAGTAAAATAGCTAGCCTAATACCAGTATAATTTTTTATATTTACCAGGAAATAAACAATGAAATTACCTATCTACTTAGATTACTCATCAACAACCCCAGTAGATCCTAGTGTGGCTAAGATGATGTCAGACTGCTTGACGGGAGATGGGAATTTTGGAAACCCTTCCTCTCGATCGCATTCGTTTGGTTGGAAGGCTGAAGCTGCAGTTGAGAATGCCAGGGCGCAGGTGGCGAAATTACTCAATGCCGATCCAAGAGAAATTGTTTGGACCTCTGGCGCTACCGAGGGAAACAACCTTGGAATAAAAGGCTGCGCTCATTTTAATCAAAAGAAAGGTAAGCATGTTATTACCTCAAAAATTGAACATAAGGCTGTTCTTGATGCTTGCAGGCAGCTGGAACGTGAAGGGTTTGAGGTTACTTATTTAATTCCTGATGCAGAGGGAATTATTCAACCCCAAATGGTTAAGGATGCCATTAGAGAAGATACAACTCTGGTTTCCTTGATGCATGTGAATAATGAAATTGGAACAATAAATGACATTGCAGCTATCGGCGAAATTTGTCGTGAGCGAAAAGTAGTCTTCCATGTAGATGCAGCTCAGAGTACCGGAAAGGTACCCATTGATGTAGAAGCAATGAAAGTTGACATAATGTCATTGTCAGCACATAAGACTTACGGCCCTAAGGGTATAGGGGCGCTATACGTGCGGCGTAAACCGAGAGTTAGAATTGAAGCCCAGATACATGGTGGTGGCCATGAAAGAGGTATGCGTTCCGGTACGCTAGCTACCCATCAAATTGTAGGTATGGGAGAAGCTTTTCGTATTGCCGGAGAAAAAATGATTGAAGAGCAGCAGAAATTTTTAGTGCTAAGAAACCGTTTGTGGGATGGAATATCTGATATGGAGTCTGTCCGAGTGAATGGCTCTATGTCGCAGCGTGTTTCAGGGAACCTTAACGTTAGTTTTTCTTACGTTGAAGGTGAATCTCTGATAATGGCACTTAAAGATCTGGCTGTTTCTTCGGGTTCAGCCTGCACTTCAGCGAGCCTTGAGCCTTCTTATGTACTCCGTGCTTTGGGTTTAGACGACGAGCAAGCCCATAGCTCTATTCGCTTTTCTTTTGGTCGCTTTACCACCGAAGAAGAAGTAGATTATACCATACAAAAAGTTCGTGAAGCAGTTACGAAACTGAGAGAGCTGTCCCCCTTATGGGATATGTATAAAGATGGTGTTGACCTAAGTCTTGTTGAATGGGCTGCACACTAAGAAATACTGGTTTTAAAATTAGGGAGTTTATTATGGCTTATAGCAACAAAGTGCTTGATCACTACGATAATCCTAGAAATGTCGGAAAATTGGATGACAAATCCATGAGTGTTGGAACAGGAATGGTGGGTGCTCCAGCTTGCGGTGATGTGATGCGATTACAGATACAAGTAAATGATGATGGAATTATCGAGGATGCCAAATTTAAAACTTATGGGTGTGGTTCCGCTATAGCTTCCAGTTCTTTGTTAACAGAGTGGGTTAAGGGGAAAACCTTAGATGAAGCTTCAATCATCAAAAATACCCAGATTGCCGAAGAGCTTGCTTTGCCTCCAGTTAAAATTCACTGCTCAGTTTTAGCGGAAGACGCGATTAAGGCAGCCGTCAAAGACGTACAGCAAAAACGTAATTCTGCAGATAAACAGTAAGTGGTTAGAGGGGATATAGAGTAATGGCAATCACAATGACACCGGCTGCTGAACAGCACGTAGTTAAACATTTGGCGCACAGGGGTCATGGTGTTGGTATACGTCTTGGGGTGAAAACAACAGGCTGCTCAGGCTTAGCCTATGTTCTTGAGTTCGTAGACAAGTTAGACCAGAGCGATTTAGTTGTTGCTAGTGGTGAGGCAAAACTTTTTATTGATCCTAAAAGTTTTGCTTTTCTTGACGGAACTCAGCTAGATTTTGCGAAAGAGGGGCTCAACGAAGGGTTTCAGTTTAAAAATCCGAATGTTAAAGATGAGTGTGGTTGTGGTGAAAGCTTCCATGTGTAGTTAGCCATTGTGGGATTATCCGGGCTGAAAGCTATGAACTTTTCTTGTGACTATTTTCAACTATTTGGATGCTCTGTAAGCTATAAGATTGATTTAGTACTATTAGATAAACGTTACCATGAGCTGCAATCCAAATTTCATCCTGATCGCTATATAAGGGAATCATTACACGAGCAGCGCTTAGCTGTACAGTACGTGTCATTTGTTAACCAAGCATATACTGAGCTTAAGTCTCCATTATTTCGTGCAAAATATTTATTATCCCTGCAAAGCATAAATTTTTCTGATGAAACTCATCTTACTCATGATCCCCTGTTCTTGATGGAGCAGATAGAGTTAAGAGAAAAATTGGCAGATATACGTGAGACAGATCAAGCATCTGTTGCGTTGGAGCAGCTCAAGGAAAATGCTTCCTTAAGATATATAGAAATACAAGAAATGTTTGAAGGGCAATATAACAAAAACGATTTTCAAGTCGCTTTTGACTCTCTAGCAAAGATGCAGTTTGTAAGTAAGTTCTTGGATGAGATAGAGCGGCTCGAAGAAGAACTTGACGATTTTTAACTAAATAACTTAAGCGGTAATATTTTGGTTCTCTTGCAGATTTCGGAGCCTGGGCAATCCCCAAGCCCCCACCAACGTCGACGAGCTGCTGGTATAGATCTCGGCACAACCAATTCGCTAATAGCTTCGGTGAGGAGTGGGACTCCAGAGGTTCTGCTGGATGCTGATAATCAATATTTGCTTCCTTCTGTTGTGCGTTATAACGCCCTAAAGGAATCGACAGTGGGACATGCAGCGTACTTACAGTTATCCACTGATCCATTAAACACATTAAGCTCTGTTAAGCGTTTTATGGGGCGCGGCATTCAGGATATAAAAAAACTTGGAAGCCAGATGCCTTATGAGCTTACAACTCAAGTAGACGGCGGCATGCCAAATTTTAAGACTGTTGCTGGCGATGTTAGTCCAGTAGAGGCCTCAGCCGAAATATTGAAGGTACTTGTATCTCGATCAGAAGAAGCTTTAGGTGGTACTTTGGATGGAGTGGTTTTGACCGTTCCAGCTTACTTTGATGAAGCCCAAAGACAGGCCACAAAAGACGCAGCCACCTTAGCTGGCGTAAAAGTATTAAGACTGCTCAATGAGCCCACTGCTGCTGCTGTTGCTTATGGCTTAGATCAGGGAACAGAAGGAATTATCGCAATTTACGATTTTGGTGGAGGCACTTTTGACATCTCTATCTTGCGGTTATCGTCAGGAGTTTTCCAGGTTCTGGCTACTGGCGGTGATTCATCCTTAGGTGGCGACGACATAGATCGAGTGGTTGCTCAATGGTTTTCTGAGAAAGCTGGCCTCAATGACGACCTTAGTCCGTCCTTGCAGAGAGAGTTGTTAATGGCTGCTCGTATAGCTAAAGAAAAATTATCAGAGAGCATATCCACTGAAGTCAATGTAGTGGGATGGACAGGTGTATTAAGTAGGGAAAAGTTTAATTTATTGATAAGTCCGCTAGTCGATAAAACTTTAGGCTGCTGCAAGAGAGCTTTGCGTGACGCTAAACTTAAAGCATCAGATATCACTAATGTTGTGATGGTTGGCGGCTCAACAAGAACCCATTTGGTTCGTCAAAAAGTTGCCGATGCCTTCCATCGAGAGCCATTAGTAAATATTGATCCTGATAAAGTAGTAGCCTTGGGGGCTGCAATACAGGCTGATCTGCTTGTAGGAAATAAGCCTGATGAAGATATACTGCTTCTTGATGTGATACCCCTGTCTCTTGGTCTCGAAACCATGGGAGGATTGATGGAAAAAATTATTCATCGAAACACCACAATCCCTATTGTAAAATCTCAAGAGTTTACAACATTCAAGGATGGCCAAACTGCGATGTCTGTTCATGTATTGCAGGGTGAGCGTGAGCTAATTTCTGACTGTCGATCTCTAGCCCGTTTTGAGCTGAGAGGCATACCTCCTTTGGTGGCTGGAGTGGCTAAAATACAAGTTAGCTTTCAAGTAGATGCCGATGGATTACTTAACGTTTCGGCAAAAGAGCTAACTAGTGGTGTGGAGTCCCGTATCGAGGTAAAACCATCTTATGGGTTAAATGATAAAGATATTGCCAGAATGCTCCAAGAGTCTTATGGGAGCGCAAAAGAAGATATGCTTATAAGAGCGCTTCGGGAGCAACAAGTTGATGCCAGAAGAATGCATGAGGACCTGTTAGCTGCCTTGAAAAAAGATGGTCCTGAACTACTTAGTGATACGGAGTACAGTTGCTTAGAGTTAACTTTGCGCGATCTAGATAAAATCTCTGATAGTCAGAGCTATCGAGAAATTTCTCATCAAATAGATGCGACATCGAAAGCTAGCGAAGAGTTTGCTGCAAGAAGGATGAATGTCAGTATCAAAAAAGCTTTAGCGGGCCACAGTCTTGATGATATAAATAGAGGAATCTGAAGTGCCTAAAATAATATTTCTTCCCGATTCTAACTTATGCCCTGAAGGTGCTGTAATAGATGCCCAGCCTGGCGATAATGTCTGTGAGATTGCCCTTCAGAATAATATTGATATTGAGCATGCCTGTGAGTTGTCTTGCGCATGTACTACCTGTCATGTCTATATTAGAGAGGGTTTTGATGCTCTTATGGAGGCCGATGAATTAGAAGAGGATTTTTTAGATAAAGCATGGGGTGTAGAGCCTGACTCAAGATTGAGCTGCCAAGCCATCATTGCAGATAAAGACATAGTTGTTGAAATACCAAAATACACCATTAATATGGTTTCTGAGAAGCATTAAAAAAGGGATATGATATGTCAATAACATGGACCGATGTTCAGGATATTGCAATCGAGCTATCTGAAATTCATGAGGATATTGATCCGCGTTATATTAATTTTGTAGATCTTCGGAACTGGGTTATAGCATTACCTGACTTTAATGATGATCCAGAGCGCTGCGGTGAAAAAATTCTTGAAGCAATCCAGTCTGCCTGGATTGAAGAGTTGGAATGAAAATTTATGATATCCTGTTATTTATAATGATGACGCCAAGTGCTACTTCTCTTTAGTTGTCAGATATTGCTATCCTTCTTTTTAATGGACATTGCGCTCATCCTATTAGAGGGTTAATTCCTTGTGGCCTAAGGTATTCAAGGGTAAAATTGCTCGTCCTGTCACCAAGTAGTCAGGTGTATTGAAGAACACTGATTATTCTAATTAAAAATACATTTCCGGAGAAAAATTAATGGCTATTGAGCACACACTTTCTATTATTAAGCCTGATGCAGTTGCAAAGAATGTCATTGGTGAAATATACAGTCGTTTTGAAAAGGCTGACTTAAAAATTATTGCATCTAAGATGCAAAATCTATCTAAAGATAAAGCAGGCGGATTCTATGCTGAGCACAAAGAGCGTCCATTTTACTCTGATTTAGTTGACTTCATGACTTCCGGACCTGTTGTTATTCAAGTGCTAGAAGGTGATGATGCAATTATTATTAATCGTGATTTGATGGGAGCAACTAACCCAAAAGAAGCTGAATCAGGGACTATACGTGCTGATTTTGCTGATTCAATTGATGCAAATGCCGTACACGGATCTGATTCTGCAGCCTCTGCTCAGCGTGAAATAGCTTACTTTTTTAGTGATGATGAAATTTGTTCTCGCTAACTATTATTGTTACGACAACCGCTTAGAGCGTAGATACCCATGACTTTATTGCCTACCGACAAAGGACTTGATGCGAAACCCCAGAAGACTAATCTTCTGGGGCTTTCTCCTGAAAAGCTAGTAGTCTTTTTTGAAAGTATCGGTGAGAAGCCATTTCGAGCGACGCAGGTCATGAAATGGATTCATCAGATAGGTGTAGATGACTTCGATCAGATGACCAATCTTGCAAAAAATCTCCGTGAAAAAATGAAAGATATTGCAGAAATTAGAGCACCTGAAGTTGTCAGTCATCATGAATCTGCAGATGGTACATGCAAATGGATTATACGTGTCAGCGGTGGCGACTGCATTGAGGCTGTCTTTATTCCTGAAAAAGACAGGGGAACATTATGCATCTCCTCCCAGATAGGCTGCTCTTTAGATTGCAGTTTTTGCGCTACAGGGAAGCAGGGGTTTAGTAGAGATCTTACTGCCGCTGAAGTAATTGGACAGTTGTGGATTGCGGCAAAATTTTTTAATTCGTTAGGACCGAAAGCAAACAGAGTTGTTAGTAATGTGGTTATGATGGGCATGGGGGAACCGCTTTTAAACTTTGATAATGTAGTTGATGCCATGGGATTAATGCTAAATGATAATGCATACGGCTTATCTAAGAGACGCGTAACGTTAAGCACCTCTGGAGTAGTGCCTATGATTGATAAGTTATCCGAGGTAAGTGACGTCTCTTTGGCTATTTCACTGCATGCACCTAATGATGAGCTACGTAATCAGTTGGTGCCTATAAACAAGAAGTACCCTATCGCTAGCTTGCTGGCCTCCGCGCAACGTTATCTTGATAAGATGCCAGACGTTCGTCGTAAAATCACCATAGAATATACGTTAATGGATCGAATTAATGATAGAGATGAGCATGCCCGAGATTTGGCCAAGCTACTGAGCAGTCTTCCCTGCAAGATTAATTTGATACCATTTAATCCTTTTGATCAATCAGATTATAAGAGGGTGACAAATACCGCTTTATACAGATTTAGAGACATACTTCAGGAGGCAGGACATACAGTCACTGTTAGAACCACACGGGGAGATGATATCTCTGCAGCTTGTGGTCAGCTAGCAGGGGCTGTAAATGACAGGACTAGGCGAAGTGAGCGTTACATGCAGCAACATGAACAGCAGCCTGTTAAATTTGTGGTTAGCTGAGAAATGACAAGGTAATTTTAGCATGCATATGAAATCACCCATTAAACGAAGAGTGTCGCGTCAAATAATGGTAGGTACGGTGCCAGTTGGTGGTGATGCGCCAATTTCAATACAAAGCATGACTAATACGGAAACTACGGATGTTAGCGCTACAGTTCAGCAAATACAAAAAATTGTGAATGCTGGAGCTGATATTGTGCGTGTTTCTGTGCCATCAATGGAAGCTGCTGAGGCTTTTGGAAAAATACGCAAACAGGTCGAAGTCCCTCTGGTAGCTGACATTCACTTTGATTATCGTATCGCTCTTCGTGTTGCAGACCTAGGTGTTGATTGTTTGCGAATTAATCCAGGAAATATAGGAAGAGAAAAACGTGTGCAGGCTGTAGTAGACAAAGCTCGTGATTTGAATATACCGCTTCGCATTGGAGTAAATGCAGGGTCTCTGGAAAAAGACTTGCAGAAGAAATATGGAGAGCCAACATCCGATGCCTTGGTCGAGTCAGCAATGCGCCATGTAGAAATCCTAGATAGTATGAACTTCGATAATTTTAAGCTGAGCCTTAAGGCATCGGATATTTTTATGGCTGTTGATGCTTATCGAAAAATAGCAAAAATTATTGATAATCCGCTACATATCGGTATTACCGAGGCAGGCGGTTTGCGGGGCGGCACTGTAAAATCATCTATTGGGTTGGGCTTGCTGCTCATGGATGGCATAGGAGATACGATTAGGGTTTCACTAGCTGCTGATCCCGTAGAAGAAGTTAAAGTGGGCTGGGATATGCTCAAAAGCCTAAAATTACGCAGTAAAGGCATCAATTTTATTGCTTGTCCTAGCTGCTCTAGGCAAAATTTTGATGTAATTCACACGATGAATATACTTGAAAGTCGACTTGAGGATATAACGGTCCCCTTAGATGTTGCAATCATTGGATGCATTGTAAATGGGCCTGGAGAGGCAAAAGAGGTTGATATTGGGCTAACTGGAGGCACCCCAAATAATTTAATATATATAGATGGCAAGCCTAGCCAAAAACTATCTCAAAATAATTTAGCCGAGGAGCTTGAGGCGTTAATTCGAGCTAAGGCAGCGGAAAAATCCCATCAACTAGAAAGTTTGATAGTGAAGTTTTCATGAAGAAAATTCAATCAATCCGAGGCATGAATGATTTGCTGCCAGGCGATTCTGCCTGTTGGCAATATTTAGAAAGTTCAATATTCAAGTTATTGTCACAATATGGTTATAGGGAGATACGGTTTCCTCTCCTAGAGTCAACGGATCTTTTCAAGAGAACTATAGGTGAAGTTACCGATATTGTTGAGAAAGAAATGTACTCTTTTGATGACCGCAACGGCGACAGCCTCTCATTACGCCCAGAAGGTACAGCTGGTTGTGTTAGAGCTTGCGAAGAGCATGGCCTTATCTTCAATCAAGTGCAGCGCTTATGGTATCAGGGACCGATGTTTCGTCACGAGCGACCACAAAAAGGGCGTTTACGACAATTCCAACAGATAGGGGTGGAAGTTTTTGGCCTTGACGGTCCTGATATAGATGCAGAGCTCATTTTAATGATCTCGCAGTTATGGCAAATACTAGGCCTAGCAGATGTAGTTACACTTCAATTGAACTCGCTGGGAACCATCCAGTCAAGGGATGCTTATCGTGAAGCGTTAGTCTCTTATTTGGAGGAAAAGAAAGATCAGCTAGATGAAGATAGCAAACGTCGTTTGCATACAAATCCAATGCGTATACTTGATAGTAAGAATCCAGAAATACAATTATTATTGAATAAAGCGCCAGATTTACATGACTTTTTGGATGATGCGTCCCTGCAGCATTTTGAAAAACTTTGCTTAATTCTTGATACACTCGGCGTGCCATATGTAATCAACAAGAGATTAGTTAGGGGGCTGGATTACTATGGCAAGACAGTTTTCGAATGGGTTACTAGTCTATTAGGCTCACAGGGAGCAATTTGTGCAGGGGGTCGATATGATGGGCTGGTTGAGCAGCTAGGAGGTAAGAGCGCCCCAGCAATAGGTCTAGCTATGGGGGTGGAGCGACTGGCTTTGCTTCTTGACGCAGCGGCCATGTTGCCTGATAGTATCGCGCGACAAATAGATGCGTACCTTATCCCTGTTGGTGATGTAGGAATAAAAGTACTTGAGTTAGGGCGGGTGATTAGAAGATCCTGCCCAACCTTAAGGTTACAGAATCACTGTGGTGGCGGCAGTCTTAAAAATCAAATGAAAAAAGCTGACAAAAGTGGGGCTATAGTGGCCTTAATTGTTGGTGAAGATGAAATGGCTGAAGGTAACTTAACTGTTAAATTTCTTCGTGAGGACAGGCCTCAGATGTCAGTTTCTGTGGACGAATTGATTGAGTTGCTAAATATTAAAATTAACTAATGGGGAACAAGTGTGGCAGAGCACCTTAGTGACGAAGAACAGCTGGAGAATTTAAAGAAATGGTGGCGGGAGTATGGAGTTATTGCCATTACTATTGTTACTCTTTCGGTAGGGGGCTATTTTGGCTCAGTTTTTTATAAAGAGGGTCAGCGGAACCAAGCAGAAGAGGCATCAGTGCTATATCAGCAAATGATGGAAGTCGCATTGGTTCCCCTCGGTCAAACACTAGATGATACTCAGTATAAGTTAGTCGAAGGGCTGACCTCCCAGCTGAAAGATTCTTTTAGTGGCACTCAATATGCACGCTATGCTGCGCTTCTTATGGCGAAAATTTTTGTTGAAAAAAATGATCTAGATGAAGCAGCCGGAGAGCTGAAGTGGGCATTAAATGATGCGGACGAAGGGCTAGAAATTATTATAAAGCTTCGTCTAGCAAGAATTGAGGCTTCTCGGGGAAATATAGATCTTGCATTGGCTATGATAGGCGATACTGATGCCGGCACCATGGCTTCTGCTTATTCCGAGGCCCAGGGTGACTTTCATCTAATGAAAAAAGATGAAGTTTCTGCATATAAGTTTTACTTACAGTCTTTGGATCAGTCTTTGGAGCATGATAACTCTCATGTTCAGGTGCTTAAACTAAAACTCAATCAGGTAACCCCTGCCACATCCAATATAGATAAAAATTCTTCTGGAGAAGAGAATTGATAAAGATAGGATTGCTTGCCACTATTATGGTTATGTTGACGGGCTGTGGTCTGTGGTCTACCGCACAAGAGCAATGGCAGGCTATTGAGGAGCTGGTCCCTGGGTACGACCATCCAGAAGAAGAGGCAGCAATACAAAAATCAAAGCCCACTAAATTGTTTGATGTAGATCAAAAAGTAAGCCTGGTGAGATTGTGGTCTTCGAGTGTAGTTGGAAGCTATGATGCGGTTGGGTTCGGCCTAAGGCCTGTTTTTTCAGAAAACAAAATCTACGTTGCTGATAAAAACGGTCTTGTGGTTTCTCTTGATGCCATTTCCGGTAAAACAATATGGAAGGTAGATCTAGACCTCCCTTTAGGCGGAGGTGTTGGCATTGGTGGTGAGCAAGTTTTTGTTGGCAGCGAGGATGGCGATATTGTTGCACTTAATGCTGGCAATGGGAATGTAAGCTGGCAAGTGAAACTATCTAGCGAAATCCTTTCTGCGCCCTCAGGTAATGGAGATATTGTTGTTGCTCAATCGCAAGATGGACGTATTTATGGTCTTGATGCTCAGAATGGTGAGATACGGTGGCAACATGAAGTTGAGGTTCCAGTATTAACGCTTCGAGGAACAAGCGCCCCCGTAGTGAAGGGAAATATTGTTATTGCTGGCTTCTCTACAGGTAAACTCTATGTCTTCTCTGCAGCTACAGGAGACACTGTTTGGGAGCACCGCATTGGGGTACCCAAGGGTCGCTCAGAGTTAGATAAAATGGTAGATATTGACGGAGATCCTTTGTTGATTGGAGATACTGTATATGCCGCAAGCCATCAAGGCAGGATTGCGGCTATCGACAAGACCGGAAGGGCCTTGTGGTATCAAGATACTAGTAGTGTTCTTGGCCCTGCTTACGGCGAAGGCCATATTTACATCGTTAAAACAAGCGACAAGATCGTTGCAATGGATGAAGCCAGTGGGGCTATCTCTTGGGTTAATGCTTCTTTGAAGTACAGGGATCTAGGCCCTCCTTTGGTTGTTGGTGGATATTTGTTGGTTGCAGATTATGAAGGATACATACATGTCTTGTCTCAAGAAGAGGGAGATTTTTTGGGTCGAGCTAGAGTGGATAGGCTTGGTATAAGTGCCCCTATGATTGAAAATGAAGATATTCTTTATGTTTTAGACAACGATGGTGCTGTTAGTGCGTATAAGCTGAAATAATATAATCGTTGTTTTTTTCGTGTAGAATGCCGCTTCTATCACCAGTAGGCGGCATTTTTATTGCTGGCTATAGTAAATTAATTTATTGAGCTAAATAAATGATTCCGGTATTCGCCTTGGTAGGCCGTCCAAATGTAGGAAAATCAACGCTATTCAATCGGCTGACGAAGACCCGAGATGCTCTAGTGGCTAACTATCCTGGCCTGACTCGTGATCGAAAGTACGGTGAAGGAGAGATGCTGGGAAGAAGATTTATGCTGATAGATACGGGCGGCATCACCGGAACGGAAGAAGGTATTGATTCTGCTATGGCAGAGCAATCCATGCAGGCTATAAAAGAAGCTGATGCCGTGCTCTTTATTGTGGACAGCAAGGCTGGTCTCACCCCTGTAGATTTGCAGCTAGCTAAGTATTTGAGAGAGCAGGAACGCATAGTTTATTTGGTTGCCAATAAAATAGATGGCGTTAACCCAGATGTTGCTATTGCAGAATTTTTTGAGCTAGGCTTAAAGAACGTTTACCCTACGACGGCAACTCATGGGCGCGGTGTTAGGTCGCTAATGAGTGATGTTTTGGAGCCGTTTCCTGAGATTGATTCAGCAGATAGCACTAACAGCAAAGAACGTGGGATCAAAATTGCTATTGTAGGTAGACCTAATGTTGGAAAATCTACCCTCGTAAATAGAATTTTGGGCGAAGATCGAGTGGTGGTTTTTGACGAGCCTGGCACGACTCGAGACAGTATTTATATTGAGTATGAAAGAGAAAACAGAAAGTACACTCTAATTGATACTGCTGGAGTTCGACGACGTAAGAATATCTCTCTTACGGTAGAAAAATTCTCAATCGTCAAAACCCTGCAATCCATAGATGACGCTAATGTTGTCGTGTTGCTTATTGATGCTCGTGAAGGACTAGTAGATCAAGACATGCACTTAATGGGCACAATAGTTGATTCAGGTCGAGCCTTAGTTTTGGCGGTAAACAAGTGGGATGGCTTGGAGCCCTACGACAAAGAGCGTATTAAGTCTGAGCTAGAGCGTCGGTTACATTTTGTAGGATTTGCTGACTTACATTTTATTTCTGCTCTTCATGGAACTGGCGTAGGGCATTTGTATCAATCGATAGAGAACGCTTATGCTTCGGCAACAGATAAGCTAAGCACCAACAGGTTGACCTTGATTCTGCAGGATGCCGTGACTCATCATCAACCACCGCTGATTAGGGGTCGACGCATTAAGCTGCGTTATGCTCATGCTGGTGGTAAAAACCCACCAATCATAGTGATTCATGGAAACCAAGTAGAAGAAATCCCAAAACATTACAGTCGCTACCTAGAGAAAACTTTCTGCAAGGCTCTTGAATTGCACGGGACACCAATTAAAATTGAATATCGATCTGGTGAAAATCCTTACGAAGGAAAAAAAAATAAGTTGACAGCTAGACAGGTATCGAAAAAAAGACGATTAATGAGCTACGTTAAAAAGAAAAAATAAAGGTTGTCTTGTGTTGTTGCTACATTTTCTCCATAACCTCTATACCAAGCAGATCAAGACCTTTCGCTAATGTAAGTGATGCCACCTTAGATAGAATTAAACGACTATTTTTTGTTTGCGGCTCAACGTTTTCTTTAAGTATTGGGCAGTGCTCATAAAAGACCATATATAAACTAGCTATTTCATAAAGATAATTGCATAGAATATGAGGGAATCCTTGGTCGGCCACTTGATCTAAGATTTCACCGAAACAAAGAAGCTTAAGGGCTAGGTTTTTTTCCTGCTCGGCGACTATATTAACACTTCCAGTGACATCGTTTTTTTTGATGCCAGCTTTCTGAAAAATACTGTAAATTCTGGTATAGGCATATTGAAGGTAGGGTGCGGTGTTCCCTTCAAAGCTAAGCATGGAGTCCCAGTCAAAAATATAATTATTGGTTCTGGTCTTGCTTAGGTCTGCATATTTCACTGCCCCTATGCCCACTTTTTTGGCAATAATACTTACTTCGTTTTCAGGTAGATTTGGATTTTTTTCTGCTACTAAAATGGCGGCTCTTTCAACAGCCTCTTTAAGTACACTGGTTAGCTTAATCGTGCCCCCGCTGCGAGTTTTAAATGGCTTTCCATTCTTACCCATCATGGTTCCAAATGCATGATGCTCCAGGGAAACATTCTCGGCAACAAAGCCAGCTTTTTTTGCTAAAACGAACACTTGTTTCATATGTAATGATTGACGTGCATCTATAAAGTATAAAACTCTATCGGCCTGCAAAATATCACTACGATAGCGCAGTGAGGCCAAATCAGTCGTGGCATATAGATAGCCGCCACCTGATTTTTGAATAATGACAGGACTGGGATTGCCGTTTTTATCAGCAAGCTCATCTAGAAAAACTACCTGCGCACCTTGATCTTCGACCGCAATATTTTTATGTTTTAGGTCATTCAGTATGTTGTCAAGATCATCATTATAGGAACTTTCAGGTCTAATATCGTTAGATTTTAGCGTTACATTCAGATCGCGGTAAATAGCTTCGCTATGAGCTATTGATATATCAATAAATTTTTGCCAGAGCTTTCGACAGCCTTTGTCGCCTGATTGTAGCTTTACGACGTAAGCTCTCGCTTTATCAGCAAAACTTGGATCTTCGTCGAAATGTTTTTTTGACTGCTGGTAAAAAACTTCAAGATCACCTAAAGCTAGCTGAGCTTGCTCTCCTTCGTTTAACTGCTCTTCTAGCTCTGCAATTAGCATGCCAAACTGTGTGCCCCAGTCGCCCATATGGTTTTGTCTAATAACACTATGGCCTAGATAATCTAAAGTTCGAGCCACAGCGTCACCAATGATTGTGCTACGGAGATGTCCGGCATGCATTTCTTTGGCAAGATTGGGCGAAGAGTAGTCTATAACTATTTTTTGAGGCGGTGGCTTGCTAATGCCTAAGGATTCGTCAGAGCCAAGTGATGTTATTTGCCGGCTTAAAAAATCTGCAGACAAATGGATATTTATAAAACCAGGCCCAGCAATTTCTATTTTTTCGATGATTCCGCTTAGATCAAGATTGTCTAGAATCTGCAATGCTAGTTCGCGAGGATTGACACCCATGATTTTAGCTGCAGCCATTGCTCCATTTGCTTGAAAGTCTCCAAATTCAGACCTTGCGCTAACAGAAATACTAGGGGAGAATTTTCTAGGTATCCCCGCCTTCAGCATTGCTGATTTAAAATATTGATCTAGTAGTATTTTGATGTTCATAAATATTTAATTGCTTAGGTTAACCTGCGATGCTCAACATTATGAATGATGATTGTAGTTTGCTACCACTTAAAAGCCAGTTTTGACGCTAAGAAACTACTGAGGTTTCTTTTTAGAGGAGAGCGAGTAAAGTTGCTGTACACCCATAATTAATCTCTTCTAAGTTTGCTATTTGTAGCAATTGGGCTGGGAAAATTATATATAACGATATAGCTGGAGATTAAAAATGTAAAAATTGCTGTTGCTTGTATGAGGTGCGATGCCAGTTCTCCAATTACAGCAGCCTTGTAAGCTACATATGCAATGAGAAGAGAAAATTCGCTAATTTGCCCCAAACGGAAACCTATATCCCAGGCGAGATCTTTTTTCTCACTTTGCTTTTCCAGTAAAAATCTAAATATGACGGGTTTAACTGTAAGCATTGCAACAGCAAGCACTGCTGCGGCTAAAGCAACTTCTGGCAGAAAACTAAGATTAAAGCCGGCGCCTACGGAAAAGAAAAACATGATCAGAAAAAAATCACGAAGCGGCTTCAATTTTAAGGCAATATGTTGAGAAATGGGGCTGGAAGCAATGGTTATTCCAGCTATAAATGCGCCAATCTCTCTTGATAGCCCTAACATCTCTGCAATTTCTGATAGCCCCATGCACCAGCCAATAGACAAAAGAAAAATGTACTCACCCATTTGGTCAAATTTAGCAATAAGCTTCAATAAGACTAGCTTTACAAAACCCCATGCGAAGAGAAGTAGTAATGGCAGTGTTAGCAAGGTTAACCCAATTTGGGTTATGTCAATCTGCCCGCTTACGCTGCTCAGCAGAACAAGCAAAACGAAGATCGCCAAAAAGTCTTGCATTAGTAGCAATCCAATTATCATTTCGCCAACATGCCGATGATGCAAAATGGTAGTTGGCAGTAGTTTGATGCAGATAAGAGTGCTCGAAAACATCATAGCTGCCCCAATAACAAGACATTCAGTAGGACTGTAATGAAACAGATACGCAATAAAATAGCCTATCAGAGAAAATATGAATGAGCTGATGAATGTTACAACAGTAACTTTTTTCAGGGCTGACGCTAAAGCTTGAGGCTGAAGGTCAAGCCCAAGAAGAAACAAGAGAAAAATAATACCAATTTCTGAAATTTCGGATAGGAGATTTATATCTGGGACCCAACCGAAACCAAATGGACCAATTAGTGCTCCAAGCGCAATATAGCCAACAAGCAGTGGCTGTCGACCATAGATGGCGATAGTCGCAACTATTGCGGAGCCGGTAAAAATAAAAAAGAACGACTGGAATATAGCCTCGTTCATGTCGGTGCCCCTTGTAACGCAATTACATATGAAAATTCTTTGGTGCGTTAATTATTTTTCGAGGAATTTAGAAGAAATAGTGGTTCAGGAGGTACAATCGCACCTTGGTAGCTGTCGTCAAAATCATTAAATGACGAGAGGGCTGATTTCAAATCAGCACCTTCTTTAAGGTCGAAGGATGTAAATCCGCACCGCTTAAGGTAAAAAATTTGGTCTTGGATGGGGTTTCCAATGGCCCGCAGTTGGCCATTAAAGTTGTATCGCTCCTTTAAGAGCCTACCTATAGAAAATCCTCTGCCATCAGTAAAGGCTGGAAAATTAACTGCAATTAACGGAAAGAGGTTGGCTTCATGACCAACTAGCTCAACTGCTTCATCGCTATCAATCCATAGCCCGGCAATCATAAGGTTGAGCTTCTCTCTGTTATCTAACCAGTATTGCATTGGCAGCAAGAGCTTCCCTGAGGGTAATGGACCGCTAAAGTCTTTCTCTATGATAATCCAAGAGTCATCGACTATCTGCGCATCTTTAATAATTTTAGGCATGTTTGGGCCCTTGATCTTCATGCGTATTTGGTATTTTTTTGTCGTTAGGGTAAACGCTTTCTTTAAACGGGGTGACCCCTATGCGGCGATATGTATCAAGAAATAACTCATCACCTTTACGTTGTTCAATGTAAATAGTAAGAATTTTTTCTATTACTTCAGGGACCTCGCTTTCGCCAAATGATGGCCCAAGGACACCACCTAGAGACGTATCACTACCAGCATTTCCACCGAGCTGGATTTGATAAAACTCGGCACCTTTTTTGTCCACCCCAAGTATCCCAATATTTCCCACATGATGGTGCCCGCAAGCATTCATGCAGCCTGAGATGTTCAAAGAAAGGTCACCTAAATCATAAATATAATCAATGTCATCAAATTTTCGCTGGATTGCTTCTGCTATAGGTATTGATTTTGCATTAGCTAGAGAGCAAAAATCACCACCAGGACAACAGATAATGTCTGTCAGGGTGCCAATATTTGGGGTAGCAAAACCACTAACTTTTGCTTTTTCCCATAACTTAAATAGATCAGACTTTTTGACGTCAGCTAAGACTATATTCTGGTTATGTGTTGCTCTGATTTCGCCAAACGAGTAAGTGTCAGCTAAGCCTGCAATGACTTCCAGCTGCGAGTCAGTTACATCTCCAGGTGCAACCCCAGTAGGCTTTAGTGATAGTGTTACTGAGGTATACCCTGGAATTTTATGGCTTCTGGTATTTCGTTGTAGCCATTTACCAAATGCGATGTTATTTTCTGCCAATGTAGCTAATTCTTTGTCTGAGATCTTATTATCAAGTGATTCATAGGGTGGTTGAGTAAAAAATCCCTTCACTCTATCTATCTCCTCCTGGGTTAATCTGCCAAGAGTATCTTTGGTGTATTCCCATTCATCTTCCACTTCTTGCGCAAAGACTTCAGCTGTCCAAGCTCTTACCAGGATTTTAATTCTAGCTTTGTATTTGTTATCTCTGTTTCCGTGGCGATTGTAGACTCTTAATATGGCATCAAGGTAGGTAAGCAAGTCTTTTTGGGGCAAGAACTCGCGAATCACTGAGCCAATAACAGGCGTGCGACCTAAACCGCCCCCTGCAAGAACCTGAAAACCGATTTCATCGGCGCTGTTTTTAACAATTTGAATGCCAATATCGTGCACTTGTATAGCGGCACGATCACCATCAGTTCCGCAGACGGCAATTTTAAATTTACGCGGAAGGAATGCAAATTCTGGGTGAAAGGTAGACCATTGTCTGATTATTTCACACCATGGGCGAGGGTCTTCTAACTCATCTTGCGATACACCAGCAAACTGATCAGAGGTTGTATTTCGTATGCAATTACCACTTGTCTGCACTGCATGCATTTGAACTTCAGCAAGCTCCCCTAGTATTTTTGGCACATCTTCAAGCTGGGGCCAATTTAATTGGATATTTTGACGGGTAGTGATATGACAATAGCCTTTGTCATATGCTCGAGTAATGTGAGCTAGTTTTCGCACTTGTGCTGAACTAAGGAGGCCATAGGGCACCGCAATACGTAACATTGGCGCTAGACGTTGAATGTACAGCCCATTTTGCAGGCGCAATGGGAGAAATTCTTCATTTGTAAGTTTTCCGGCCAAATAACGGTCAGTTTGACCTTGAAATTGGGCGACACGTTGCTCGATAATTTTTTGATCTTGTTCGTTGTATATGTACATAATATTAATAGAGGTAGTGGTAGAAGTTTAAGAGTGCCTTATTATCTATTATTGACGGGCAGAATAATAGAATTGGGTGAATTTTAAAGAGGATAATCAGATTTTTAGTGCTGTCGAAACTTAGTTTTACTGAAATCATTATGGAGTCTCAAGAGAGACGACAACACAAAACGATGCTGATACAATTACCGATTGAAGGAACATTTAATGTAAAGTTTGGGCAGATGCGAGGTCGATGGTATGCCAGAAGAAGTTGTTACTAATCAGATTGATAAAAAAGATGATAGCGTAGTCGATGCTGTGGCAGCGGTTGCTGTAGTGCTTATTATTATAGTCGGATTTGTTTTTTGGTTGAGCAATCAATAAGAATAATTATTATAGCGTATGGTTGATATAAAAAATGGTACTTTTTGCCCTTTTTTGGCGCCCATTTCCTATATTGATTAATTGAAGTTGCTAGGCACCCGAACTGCTTAGCACCCATTTAACAACAGACGTAATGCAAAAAATAAAAATCACAGTAAATATAAGACCTGATACGATAAAGCTGTATATATTCCCGTACTTAAAGTCCCTAATTCTATTTTTATTGCTTTGCACTCCAATAAATGCAGCTAAAGTACTGGCTACAATTGCCCAGAAGTTTGGTTTTTTATAAGCTTGATCGAGAGTGGGATCTTTTTTTAACATCACTCCTCCTATATGTCCTGTAAGTTTGGTCTTAACCATCTTTGCATAGTCTCTAATGACACCCCTTTTCGTGTTGCCAGACTCTCTAGCTGATCCTGATTTATTTTTCCGACATTAAAGTACTTTGACTCAGGGTGAGAGAAGTACCACCCGCTAACTGATGCTGCTGGTCTCATAGCAAAATTTTCAGTAAGCTTTATCCCTGCATTATTGGGCACATCTAGCAGCTTAAATAGTTGTTCTTTTTCTGTATGGTCAGGGCAGGATGGATATCCAGGTGCCGGCCTGATGCCTTGATACTTTTCTTTAATTAGCGACTCATTGTCTAGAGTTTCATCTGCAGCGTATCCCCAGAATTCCCTCCTAACCCTCATGTGTAAATGTTCAGCAAAAGCTTCCGCAAGGCGATCAGCTAAAGCTTTAACCATGATACTATTATAGTCATCACCTTTTGCCTCATACTCAGCGGCCAGCTCCTCGACACCCGTGCCGGTTGTGACGGCAAATGCTCCGATGTAGTCGTTTTTACTGGAATCTTTTGGTGCTACAAAGTCTCCCAAAGAGAGCATTTCTGCAGAGCTGCTATTTTTTGATGTTTGCTGTCTAATATTATGTATTATGACTTCTATTTCAGAACGAGACTCATCTGCATAAACTTCAATATCATCTTGATTGACTGTATTGGCAGGCCATAATCCAAATACTGCGGTAGCCGTTATCTGCCCTTTTTCGGTGAGCTCTTTTAGCATCACTTGCGCATCATTAAATAACTCAGTAGCGACTTTTCCTACTACTGTGTCACTAAGTATCTTGGGATACTTTCCTGCAAGATCCCATGTGATAAAGAAGGGAGTCCAGTCGATAGAATCTAGCAATAATTCAAGTGGATAATTTTCTAAAACCTGAACCCCCAGAACGCGAGGTATCGGCGGGGTGTATTGCTGCCAATCTATTACGGGACCAGCCTCTTTAGCTTCGATGTAAGTAAGAGCGGCATTTCTTGGTTTTCGATTGATCATCCTGGCGCGAACTTGCTCGTAATCTGTTTGGATTTTAACAACATAGTTGTCTCGCTCCTCTTTATTGAGAAGCTTACTAGCCACCCCGACAGCCCTAGAGGCATCAGGAACATAAATTGTTTGATTGCGATGATAGTTGGGATCAATTTTAACCGCTGTGTGCGCTTTGGACGTAGTTGCTCCACCGATGAGAAGCGGAAAATTTAAGTTTTGACGCTCAAGCTCGCTGGCTATATGAACCATTTCATCTAGAGAGGGCGTGATAAGCCCCGATAGGCCAATAATGTCTACGTTCTCTTGTATGGCGGTCTCTATAATTTTTTCAGCTGAAACCATGACGCCCAGATCAATCACCTCATAGTTGTTGCAGCCAAGGACCACTCCAACGATATTTTTACCAATATCGTGTACGTCGCCTTTTACTGTGGCCATCAATATTTTCCCATTATTTTTTGCCTTTCCCCCTTTTTCTCTTTCAATAAAGGGCTGAAGGTGGGCAACCGATTGTTTCATTACTCGAGCGGATTTGACGACTTGTGGGAGAAACATTTTTCCCTCCCCAAATAGATCGCCTACCACATTCATCCCATCCATTAGAGGGCCCTCAATCACGTGAAGGGGTCTCTCTGACTTAAGGCGACACTCTTCGGTGTCCTCGATAATATAAGTAGTTATTCCTTTAACCAAAGCGTGCTCTAGGCGTTTTCCAATTGGCCATGAACGCCATTCTATGTCTGATTTATTTTCTTTATTAGGCCCATCGACATGATAATTTTGAGCTATAGTGACAAGATTCTCTGTGCTTTCAGGTGAAAGATTTAGAATGACTTCATCTACTTTTTTGCAGAGCTCTTCGGGAATCTCACTGTAGACTGTTAACTGCCCCGCATTAACAATACCCATGCTTAAGCCAGCACGAATGGCATAGAGGAGAAATACTGAATGAATGGCTTCTCTTACTGGATTATTTCCACGGAATGAGAATGAAACATTACTAATCCCCCCAGATATGAGAGCGAGAGGCAGATTCTGTTTAATCCATCTAGTGCTTTCAATAAAATCGACTGCATAGTTGTTATGCTCCTCTATGCCTGTTGCGACTGCGAATACATTTGGATCGAAGATTATATCTTCCGCATTAAATCCAACTTCATTAACCAAGATGTTATAGCTGCGCTGGCATATTTTTTTCCTGCGCCCTAGGCTGTCGGCCTGACCTTTGGTGTCAAAAGCCATAATTACAACAGCTGCCCCATATTTTTTACATAATTTTGCCTGCCTTATAAAGTTCTCTTCGCCTTCCTTTAGGCTAATGGAGTTTACAATGCATTTTCCTTGAACCCACTTTAGACCTGCCTCGATGACATCCCATTTGGAAGAGTCGATCATCAATGGAACTCTTGATATGTCTGGCTCAGAAGCAATTAGCTTAAGAAAAGTAGTCATAGCATGATGCGCATCGAGCATGCCTTCATCCATATTAATATCGATGATTTGAGCGCCATCTTCTACTTGCTGGCGCGCTACAGCTAAAGCTTCTTCATACTCTCCATCTAATATTAATTTTTTGAAACGAGCGGAGCCTGTAACATTGCAGCGTTCCCCTACGTTTACAAACAAGGAGTCCTCATAAATAGTATAAGCTTCCAGCCCAGATAGGCGGCAGGCGGGTTTTATCTTGGGTATCGGGCGAGACTTAAACCGTTTGACGCTATCCGCGATATCCTTAATGTGTTCTGGTGTTGTTCCGCAGCAACCGCCAATAATGTTAACTAATCCAGTTTCAGCAAATTCAGCAACAATTGCTGTCATTTCTTGTGGAGTTTCATCATATTCGCCAAATTCATTTGGCAGTCCAGCATTAGGGTGTGCGCTAACAAGGGTGTCGCAAAGTCGAGACAGCTCCTCTATATGAGGTCTAAGCTCTTTTGCTCCCAGTGCGCAGTTAAAACCAATAGAGAAAGGTTTTGCGTGAGCAACTGAATTCCAAAAAGCTTCAGGTGTTTGCCCTGAAAGCGTTCTGCCGCTAGCGTCTGTAATAGTCCCTGATAACATGATTGGTAACTCGAAACCCAGTTTTTCGAAGGCTAGCTTTACTGCAAAAATTGCTGCCTTCGCATTTAAAGTATCAAAAATTGTTTCTATTAATATAATATCGCTACCGCCAGCAATAAGTCCTTCGGTTGCTTCAATGTACGTTGCTACTAGCTCATCAAAACTAGTATTACGTGCAGCGGGATCATTAACATCAGGAGATATAGATAATGTTCGGCTGGTTGGACCTAAGACCCCAGCAACCCATCTGGATTTTTCTGGTGTAGCAATTTGATCACAGGCCGCTCGTGCAAGCTCGGCGCCAGTTTTGTTTAGTTCATATACCAATGATTCCATGCTGTAATCAGCAAGAGAGACTGAAGTAGAATTGAATGTGTTGGTTTCAATAATATCGGCACCAGCTTTTAGGTAGGCCAAATGTATATTTTGAATGATATCGGGTTGAGTTAACGATAGAAGATCGTTGTTGCCCGCCACCGCTTTATCGAAAGACTTAAAACGCTCACCCCTATAGTCGGATTCATTAAGCTTATGTCTTTGAATCATTGTACCCATAGCACCATCAAGAATTAATATTCGATGGAGTGATTCTTGGTGTAATTTTTTTATACGAATATCGCGATTATTCAATTTTTGGTCCATAATTTTTTATACTATCTGTATTAGCAGAAACATTAGGATCGCGAAAGAATTCTAATAGTTCTCTTGCTGTAATAATATTGCTTAATAGATGAAAATTTTATCATGTTGTTCAATCTATATCAAAATATTTTAATATAGATTTTGTTAGGCTGTATCTTATATCTTTTGATCTGTAGAGATGAAATATTTTTTTATAAAACCTTCCATATCAAGAAATGAGAGTATAGTTTAACAGGAATAGACTTTGGCCATCTTAAATTTTGGAATCAAGCAATAATATTCTTTGAATTGGGCGTATGTACACATAAGATAGCACCTCGTCCCAGTTGAGCTGATTGTCGATATAAGGTAAGGGTGTTAAAGTAAAGCAACTAGCCTGATTAGATAAAACTTTAGGCAAATAAATAATTTTAGGCACAAAAATGCTAAATATCACCATCACAGAATCCGCGCAGAAGTATCTTGCCGAGCTGCTTGTTAAGCAAGATACAAGTGGTATTGGAATTCGTATGTTTGTTTCTGACCCGGGAACACCTAAAGCTGAAACTTGTATTGCCTATTGTCGTCCTGGTGAAGAGAAAGAGGATGATACTATTATGGAATTTACTGGCTTCAAGGCTTATTTCGGACAGGCAAGTCTGCGATTTTTAGAGGAGGCCAAGGTAGATTACTCTGATGATAAGTTTGGCGGCCAGCTAACAATAAGAGCTCCAAATTCTCGGATGCCTAACATCGATGATGATAGTCCAATCGAAGATAAAATTAATTATGTTTTGCATAATGATATTAATCCTGGACTGGCTGCCCATGGTGGAAATATTAGCTTAGAGGAGGTAGTGGACGATATTGCTATTCTTAAATTTGGCGGCGGTTGTCAGGGCTGTGGATCGGCCGATGTCACCTTAAAAGAAGGCGTAGAAAAAACTATGATGGATAAGATCCCTGAGCTTCAAGGCATCAAGGATGTGACAGACCATACCGACCGAAGCAAAGCATATATGTAAAACCTTAGCGGGTTATCCCGCGATGAACACAGCTAGCTCGTCTCTCTGCCCCTCAGTACATCTTTTAATTTATTACGCATTGTTCGTATTGTGATTTCAGTGGTTGTCCAATCAATACAGGCATCAGTTATAGATACACCATACTTAAGGTCCCTAGTATCAGCCGGCAGGCTTTGATTTCCAGCATTAATATTGCTTTCAATCATCATCCCTATAATCGATTTATTTCCTTCTAGGATTTGATTGGTGACATTTTCCACCACTAAGGGTTGCAGTTCATGATTTTTATTTGAATTAGCATGACTACAGTCAACCATAATGTTTGCTGATATTCTTGAGGATCGCAGCTGTTGTTCAGCAAGAGAGACACTGACTGAGTCATAATTAGGCTTTCCATCACCACCACGAAGTACTACGTGAGAGTATGGATTTCCTGCTGTTGTTACAACAGATACATTGCCTGCAGAATTGATGCCTAAGAAGCGATGTGGGCTAGCAACAGATTTCAGTGCATTGATCGCAACGGATAAGCTGCCATCAGTGCCATTCTTAAATCCTACTGTTGAGGAGAGGCCTGAGGCCATTTCGCGATGAGTCTGAGATTCTGTAGTTCTGGCACCAACAGCAGACCATGCGATTAAATCATGCATATATTGAGGAGAGATGGGGTCGAGAGCCTCAGTGGCTGTCGGCAGTCCTATTTCAGCTATATCCAGCAGCAGTCGCCTCCCTATATGAAGCCCTTCAGTAATCTTAAAGGAGTCATTTAAATAGGGGTCGTTGACAAGCCCTTTCCATCCCGTAGTGGTCCGGGGTTTTTCAAAATAGACTCTCATCACCAAGCATAGAGTGTCACTTACTTCTTCAGCTAGAATTTTTAATTTTTTGGCATAATCTATAGCGGCATCAACATCATGGATAGAGCAGGGGCCAACAACAACGAACACTCTGTGATCTTTTCGATCAAGAATATTTTCGATAGCATTTCGGCCATCAGTTATTGTTTTTCGTGCAGCATCACTAATTTGTATTTTTTCTTTTAGAGCCTTAGGTGTTATCAATATTTCCTGTGATTCAATATTGATGTTTTCAACAGCTTGTATCATTTGTTTTATGCACCGACTAATGTTTCATTTCTGATGTCCTCATTCTACATGAAAATTTAACATATAGGGCATAGAAAAGACTCCAAAAAATCCTTGAAGGCTATGATTTATAGAGATTTGTGCCATATTTTTGATTGCCATCAGCTAAATATCAGTCGTCACTCGATACAAAATTATGACTGGATAGTTTCTAGGCGTTGTATTAATGGGAAATAAAGGCTTATTTTTGTGGGTAAATTATTCATTTTCTTGAGAAGATATTGGTAGTGTTTGAGTTGATCTTTGTACTGGGCAACTTCGCGTTGTAAAAAAATATCTTGTGTTTCTCCTTTCATTGGCTCGGTTGATTTGTAATCAATGATCCACTGAATACCCTCCATGATGAAGCAGCGATCTATAATAGAGGTGTGAAATACACTATTTTTTAACCCTTGATACCCGATAGCATACTCGTGTTTGCTTTCTTGGTGGCTGGATTCAAAAATCCAATGATTTTTTTTGTCTTTGAGGCAGCCGTTAATAGCGCGCTCAAGCAGGATTAGGGGTTGATCGTAGTTGATGACCCCCAGTTGCTGTAGTTGTGATTGCCAGAATGGCCGTTGATTTTGAATTCTCTTGGTATCCCATTTATCAATGCCATCTAATGCAAGTTGTCGCAATGCACGATGCAAAATAGTGCCGGTATGGCGAGAAACCATATTAGCTAATGATATGGATTCCAGTATTTTTTTATCTAGATCTATTGGATCGATATTATTTTTATTGAAAGTGGATGGTGGAATCCAGTCAACAGGAAGTCTATTTATGGATTCTAAAATGACAGTGGGGCTGACATCACTACTGGATTCATCTATGGGTTGATAGCGGTGTTCTTTGAAAGAGACTGATGGGTCGACCTTAAAGTAGTCTTTATCTCTATCAGTCCCAATAAGAGCCTTTAGTAGACTGTTAGCTATCGGATCACTGTGCTCTTTCGGATTTTTTTTATCAGAATTGATAGCATATGTTAAATGTAGTTGTTTGACAGCTCGGGTAACCCCAACGTAAATTACTCTGGTTGTTTCCAGTTTTTCTCGCAATACCTTTTCTTTTTTAAGGTGATCAAATAGAGGGTCGTGGTCTTGGCCAGTTTTCTTGAGCGGAGCAATAATAAGCCGGTTACTTCCTGCTTTATTTAACCGTTCATGCCATAGCACCAGTGGGTGGTCGCTAGATTTTGATTGTCTGTTTAGGCCGGGAATTATTACTGTGTCAAACTCCAAGCCTTTTGCTTTATGGATGGTCATGACATGCAAGCCTGTATCGGCCTGTTCGCTAGGCCTTGCGTATAGCTTCTCTAAAGCTTGCTCAAATGTTGCCCAGTCGGCAATCTGGCCAAATTTTTCATGCCGCTCCAATAGGTCAAAATACTGCTGACAATCACTAAATTCTGCGCTTGAGCGCAGCGAAGCGATGCCGCCAAGTTCAATCCAGACAGCCTCTACCCAAATCCTAAAGGGGTTTCTGTAGCGCTCCTCCCAGTTTTTTTTCAGAACGGCGCTGATGCGGCAGAGTATTTTTTGACCACTTTCTGAAATTCCTGAAATCTCAGAAGATCGAAACAGATTTGTCATAACAAGAGGATAGCTCTTGCCTGATGACGGACCATTTTCTTCTGGAGCTACATAGTTAGCTACTTGGAATAGATCATTAAGGTCTAGTCCGCACCAAGGGGTTCGCAAGATAGACAACCAAGCCACCCGATCAGCTGGCGAAATCAAGGCCCTGGTTAGAGACTTTAGGTCAATGATAGGCATACGGCCGCTCAGAGGGTCGATCTCTGTGGCTTGCCAGCTAAGACCTTCTTTCTGTAATGATACAAGAATGTCTGTTAGCGCTCTGCGTTGACGAACCAGAATAGCGATAGATCCGTTGGAATTTTTTTTCTTTGCTTGGCAAACCAGCGATGTTATATGAGCGGCTTCCGCTGCTGACCCCTCTGGGTTTGGGTAGTCAACGAATGCATCGATGGTTACTGACTTTTCATTTTGGCTTAAGGTGGATTGAGGACTTTGATGGAACGCAGTCGATGCTCTGTAGCTGATGGATCCCCGGCTGATATTGTCTTTTGCAGGAAAAGCGCCATCAAAGGCATGATTGACCCATTTAACAATTGTGTCTTGTGATCTGAAGTTTACTGTTAGATCAAGAGGCTCGAGCTGTATACTGCCTATCGGTGAAGTTCTTATTTGTATGAATTGCCCCACATTCGCGCCACGCCAACTGTAAAGGCATTGCATTGGATCGCCAACAATAAATAGACTCCTGCCATCATCAGGCTGCCATCCTCTGGTTAGACTCTCCAAGAGGTTAAACTGTACTGAAGAAGTATCCTGAAATTCATCTATTAAAATATGTTTGATGGAATAATCTAGTTTAAGCGCAAGTTCTGTAGGTGCCTCATCTGTACCTAGGGCGCGCAAAGCTGCTAAGGTGATTTCTGTGTAGTCGCATGCTTGGTTTTTTTGAAATGCTACGGCCAGATGGGCATTTAAAACTTTAAGTAGTAAAGAAAGTGCATTAATTACCGCCCATTGGCTGTCATTATAGGAAGAGGGCGGCAGGTGACGTATATCAACTAGAGCTTCAAGAATACCGGGAATAGATTTTAGTTTATCAATCAGAGCTAACAGAGTAGTTTTTTTTAATTGTGCCTGTGCTTTAGCTTCTTTTTTATCCTCAACACCCTCTATAATTGTTGGAAATCCCTGCTTCACAGTGCATTGTATCCTCCATGCTGGCTTCCTTTCATCTTTTGTCATGAGCATTGCGCAGAGTCCCAGCCATTGATGATATTGATCTACATTAGCTTCCGGGAGTTTTTTTAACCCCAGACAGCATGTCATATCACCGTCCTTTAGAGAGTTACTAGCAGCATAGTCCGCCAACAACGCAATCTCCGATTCATGAGGCGCTAATAGCTGCTTAGCATCATAAAGAGTTTCTTCTAGTACTTCGTTTAGGTTTCTTTCTAGGTCGTCTCTGGCGTCATGAGCTTGATAAAGTTGCCCAATGAATTGAACTCGGTTTTCTAATAATCCAGTCAACAATAGTTCAAGTTTATTGAGGTCGTTATCTAGATGGGATAAAAGTGTCGCTACTGCACTCCCCAGCGTATCATTTTCCTCAAGCATCGACAGAAGGACTTCTGCTATCACCTTGCGACAGAAGACGGCTGGACTGTCTAGAAGCTCAGAATGCTGACTGATGTTACTTTCAACGGGCAACTGTGACGCTAGTTTTCGGCAAAATCCATCGATGGTATTAACTCGTAATCGAGACGGATTTTCGAGTAAATTCCAGCCTCTTTTTTTGTTTTGATCTAACGCCTTTAATGCAAGCTCTATAGTTATTTTTTGATGCCCTTGGAGTTGACTGGCACCCTCATTGAGTGTGGTTATTTTTGATGCATCAGTTAAATTTTTAAAAACACGATGCTGCATTTCATGGGCAGATTTTTTTGTAAAGGTCATGCACAATATTTCTTCTGGGTCGTTAACGACAGCAAGTAACCTTAATACCCTTTGAGTTAATACCTCTGTTTTACCCGATCCCGCTGGCGCTGAAATAGCGAAAGATCTAAAGGGTTCTAGAGCGACATTTCTTACTTCAGCGTCCAGTATTTTCATGACCCTAGATCCTTTTTTTGTGTTGTACCGAGCTTTTTTTATTTGACGATAGTTCCATGTAAAGTTCCATGTTATTATCATCTATACGGTTAAGAGGCTTAAGATATTCTTCATATCTCAGATCATTTTTTGTTATGTATTCTACGGCTGCGTATCCTTGTAAAAACTCTTCAGCCAGTGCTTTTAGTGAGTCCTCCCATTGCATTATGTGTGCACTCAAATCCTTTTCTGTTGCACTAAAATTTGGCGTTAAGTCTGACGTTTCAGAGAGTCCTATGAAGCTTTGTCCTGATACATGTATTTTTCCTAAAACTGCTGCCGCTATTGGAGTTTTAGAGAAAACTACATACAGTGGAACCTGTGGTTCTTTAAGGCGATTTCCTTCCCAGTCAGCCTTGGGGTTCTCTCCTGTTTTGTAGTCAATGATGATTTTTCTCCCATCTTTTAGCTGGTCTACGCGGTCTATTTTTAGTCTCAGAGGGAGACCGTAGAAATTACCGGTCATCTCTTGCTCTACACCGAAAACAGAGAATGGGCCCCGCCCTTTTTCCATGTTTAGCCATTGAAGCAGCAAGCGGGATAAACGTATTTTTTCCAAAGAGGTAAATTTTGGTCTAAAAATATCTGGCCGTACTCTTTTCCAGCGTTTGAGTGCTTGATTGATACTCATAGTTACCAGTTCGACAAGAGCCTTTTCTGTTAAGTTAATTAACTGCCCATGAGTGTTAATCTGCTGCCAGAAAATTTCCATGCATCGATGAATAATGGAACCTCTATCTGCAGCGGATAAACCTAACTCAGGGGTTGGTGTATCTTTTGCTCCCAAGCGATGAATCGCAAACGCATTGAATGGGCAAGAGGCCTGATGTTTAAAAATTCCACTTCCACCTAGAATAGTCTCATCAGCTAGGTTGATGATTGGGCCCTTTATACAAGATATTTTGTCCAGATTTATAATACTCTCTTCCCTGTAGGCTGACGGAGCCAGAGAAAGATGACTGATGTCTTCATAGTTAATTTCTGCTAGATTAGCAATTAGGTGGCTTGCCTCGCGAGAGTCAGATCCATCAGTTTCACTAAAACTACAAACAGTGTCATTAGATGAAGCTTTCAGCCTGATAAGTTGATTCCTGGCTAGTTCTAATTCTTTTTCTGGAAGTGACTTCGGCGTCATGAATTCTTTTTGAAGACTCAATGGTAGAAGAGAATACGGGGCAGCGTTCGCTGGCCAGTTATCGTTATCCATACCGGTTATCCAGAGATGATCAAAACATAATGCATTGCTTTCCAATAATCCTATGATCTGAATGGACGCATTTGGAGAACCAGATTGAAAGATAGGCTTATTGGTTACCTGCGACAATTGTCGCAACGCATCTTGTAGCGTAATCTTTAAGCTGAGTTGATCTAGGGAAGCATAACGCTCAAGTGCATTCAGCCATTGTTGATGTTGTCGGCATTCAATGTCATTAAGCTCTCTTTGTCCTGGCCAGCCAAGAATAGTTAGCTGCTTCTGAAATAACAATACCCAGTCTGAAAAACTATTTTTAGATGACATTTGTGCGAGTAGATCACGCGCCTCTCTGCAGGAGACGCTTTCTTTTTGGCGACCCTCACTACTGATGTTAGATTTTTCTGAAAACTCAAGCTGGCTAATAAATTCAGCATTAGGTATAGGATTTCGAGCAATATTTCTAATATTTTTCTCTGTTATTGCGCGAGTCAAAAGTGTGCTACTTCTCCCCCAGAATGGAGAATTAAGTAGACGGCAAAAATTCTCAAGGGGGAGCTGATTAAGATTGAGTGACAGTAAAAGCAATGCTGACGAAACAAGCGGTGTATCATTTAACCGAATACTAGTTGAAATATTGTATGAAGATGAAGGTCTAGTTTGTGAGCAATCAAGTCTACTTGGGCCTAGCTCCTCTTTAACTATTCTCCATAAATCTCTTTTTGAGTTAGCCAAAGTGGGGACAATGATTCCTATTCGGTGAGTAGGGTGCTCTTTTTGTAGCAGATCTGCCCACCTAGCTGCAGCTCTTATTTCTTGATGTGGGTCAAAAAACTGGGCGCGCACTATTTTCGCTTGTTTCTTCTCTACGCTACTTGATAATGCTGATTCTCGTAGGATTTTTTCTGAGGCCACCTTCAGCAGACTTACATATAAAGGAGGCATGCTATCAAAACCGAGCGTAATAATACGATTTTGTGGAGTTAAAATATCGGCTTTATAGGCTTTCAGTAAACCTAAGGCGCTATCAGCTTCAGTAATAAATTTATATGTTTTTAGTTTTGACTGAAACCTTAAAATCCATTGATGGAAAAGAGGCAAATCATCTTTGAGTCGCGCAAGAGGGATTTCCCATCTCTGCATAATATTATAACTATCTCGTGCAAGACCGGAAAAATTCTCAGGCATCAAATCACCAGGCTCCTCCTTGATGACTTCTTCCCAGATTAGATGCTCTGCTTCTTCTGAGATGATCGCCCCATTTGTAATCCCAGTGACTGCGGTATCACAGCAACCCAGCCAGGTTTCTTTAATCCAGTGCTCGATAGCAAAAATTTCAGGTTTAGCCCAGCTGATAATTCCTTGTTCTATCTGATGCTGGGCCCAGCTTCCATGTATTTTTTTTGCGAGGCGATTAGTCGCAGTTAGTATCAGTGATCCTGACTCAATCTCTTTTTTAATTACATTAATATCAAAAAGCGGGCGCATCATGGCAGGCAACTTTCTTATCCTAGGGGCGTTCCATAATCGCATAATCTTCTACTGCAAAAAAGTAGTAGTTGGATTGAAGCAAAAAACTTATCTTTTTAAAATTTTTACAATTGAATCAACTTTTTTTAAAGCTTCAAATTTGCCAAGACAAAAGTCACCAAAAAGCTACCTTAGTTGTTTTATATGCGGGTGTTTGTTGTTAGTGTAGGAAAAGAAAATTATACCCCTATGGATCACTTGGTTTAAATTACAAAGAGGACAATGGCTATGATACTTTACGATTGCGCTGTAGCGCCCAACCCAAGACGAGCACGTATGTTTGTTGCTGAAAAAGGCTTAGACATCCAGAAAATTGAAGTCGATATTATTGGCGGGGAAAACCTTA
>JBLIIR010000006.1:0-34310 GCA_047635255.1 Porticoccus sp.
TGCTGTAACTCCTGCGATATCACCCTCAACCGCTTTATGTGCTTGACTTAATGCCTCTCCAATACCTCTAACAGTACCTATGAATCCAATTGAAGGGATTGCCCATGCAATATATCGCACCATAGATAATTCTGAGTCCAATCGATCAGATTCTTTGTCTAGGACTTCACTGACAGCGCTGGAGACATCCTGGATATTCCTTGTAGATTCAAATCGATGCAGGGCAGTCAGAAGTACTCTTGGAATAAGATATGCCTTTTGAGTAGGGTTCAATGCCTGAATAGGGCGAGATATTTGGCGTGCGTCTTCGGGTAATATTCGTGTTCCTTCAGTGGCTATTAATAATTTCTGGTTGAGTAATTTACGCTCATCTATGGTATTTCTTGCCTTGAAGCCCATGATGGCGCAGGCCCAAATCATCAATATAAAACAGGCTTCCTGTTCATAGTCTTTTACTACAATATAAAATGACCTTACGGCCATATAAGGTTCTCCAGCCTCTTCTTTGGCTAGCTGCTGCTCTAGCAAAATATTTGCATTAGGGCGAATGAGTGCCAAGTAGACTGTATGCACTACAATTAGCGCCAAAATCAGTGAAAAAACCTGATACATAAATTCTGATGAGACTTTTGTTTGCATGTGACTCGAACTCCTTAAATGTCCACAGGAAATGGAATTGGTAGATCTTCAGAAATTTCTTCGCTAGGGCTGAATTCTCGTTCTAATATTCTATTATTGACAGTGTTTGGCGGCGTTACTTTTTGTCTTGATTCCAGATTAAATTCTCTCGAAATTGCTATTTCGGAGTTTTGTGGTTTTACTGTTTGAGCTTTAGGCGTCTGTGTTGATGGCTCGTCTTTCGCAAAAACGAGAGGATTAAGCCCTAATAATAGTAATAAAATGAAATAGGATTTCATCCCGTTGTCCCAGTTATTATTGGTCATTCTATCTTTATTTTTTTATCTGTTAGTTTAACGTAGCGAGCAACTCTAAAGCCTACATCATCTCGGGCACTATTACCTGTATCTCGAAATGATAGTCGCAGCTGAGCTATATCGCTATGGCGCCAGCTAGCCCCACGTATGACTCTCAGTTCTCCCTCATTTGGTCCCATAGGATCTATTTCTGCTGCATTGCCAAGATTAAACCTAATACCATAGTAATCGTTTACCCATTCAGCTACATTTCCATCTAGATCGTACAGGCCTTTTTTGTTGGGGTTAAAGCTCCCCACTGTCGCTGTAGTGGGATGCCCGTCATTATAAAGAGGGATAACTGATCCTAAAATGTTAGCTGCACTGATGTCAGCAAAATTGCCACTTTTGTCCTTAGGCGGAAAGTTATTATGTAAATTTCCTGACTGCCTGTCTGGCCCTGAAGACCTGGCAGTCCATGCCCATTCGGCTTCTGTAGGCAAACGATAACCAGTAGCACTAATGTTTAAACCGATAACTTTATTACCACTCTCTGCGTAGAACGGAAGTAGTTTTTCTTTCCGGCTGAGCCAATTACAGTATAAGGCCGCTTGTTCCCAGCTAATACTCACCACAGGTTGCTTTGGTCGATCTAGAGTTTTGCCGCCGGCATGACGAGAGCTATGTTGTCTATACTGCCAATATTGATCGTTAGTCACTTCTTTGGTGGCCAGGTAAAAGGGGCGTGTAATTCTTACTTTTCTTAATACCTCATTTGCTCTTCGGCCGACTTCTTGCCTAGGGGCTCCCATTGTAAAAGTACCCTCTGGCCTGAATAGTTTTAAGGTCTGCCCCCCTGGACTTGTAATCTCTACTGGAATGCTTGCCCAATAATGCTCTTCTTTTGTAAGCAGCTGAACTTTGACGATTTGTTCTAGCTGGGGCTGTGGCGTGATAACTTTTTTGTAGCTGACATAGCCAGATTTTTTGATTTCCATGAGATGTGGGCGAGACGGCAACTGTAATATATCGCCTGTAATGCCTAGTAATTTTCCGTCAACCCATATTGTGGAATCTTTTGGAGACGCAAGCACTCTGACAGCACCGATGCTAGGAATTAATTCTAAGGACAGATTCTTTCTTTTTCCTGATGCCAGTGATACAGAGTGTTTTTGGGTCAAGTAACCATTAAGAAAAACGGAAATATTATGCTTCTTGTCAGCATCGAGATAAACAGTGTTGGGGGTATTGCCTCTGTATTCGCCATTTATTGTAATTGTCGCTCCAGATGGCATAGTGCTTAGATCCACAATACTGTCAGCAGGCACTAGTTCTATTTCTGGTATCTTCAGGGTATCGCCTGCATTTATAGATAATTTTTTACTCCATGGTTTATAGCCAGGGTATGTAATTGTAATGATCTCTCCGCTTGATAGAATTGGTGCTGAAAACGGAGTTTTTCCGATAATTTGCCCACTGACCCGTATCGTTGCACTCTGTGGCGAGGAGCTAAACTCTATATGCCCCCAGTCAGGCTTAAGGCTAACATGCAGGTTCTGCTGACGATCCATCCCTTCTATTTCTACAGTTACAGTTTTAGGGATATAGCGAGGCGCCCTGATGTCTAACAAGTGCGGCCCTGAAGATAGCGGGGTTATAGTAAAAGGGCCGACTCCAATCAATTCTCCACCCACAAGAATCTCACTTCCTTCAGGATGAGTGGTCAAATGAAGGTGGCCTGGCTTCTTTTCCATGCTTAGGTTGATTACTGTATGGTCGTCTTCACCAATAGTAAAAGGGTGTTTTAGATCAATATAGCCATCAGTTGATGCTGCAATTGTGTAGTCCCCCGGCCGTACCAGATAATGATCAGCTAGGGGGAAATTGAAACCTCCTTCTATATTGAGCTGGGTTGCAGGAGGGGTAACTGAGATAACTACTGATTTTGCTGTGAGAAGAAACCATATTGCTAGAGTACTTATTAAGAGCCCGAGCGTAACACTTGGCCTTAACGGTTTGAATGAGACATTGGAGCCTTTGGTCGCATCTTGTATCGGTTGAAAATCTACAGGAATAAGCTTTTCATCGCTTGACGCAGATTGCTTGCGGGGTGCTGGCTCAGTATCTTTTCTTTTTGTCATTAAATTTGCTCTTCACATGCAATCTCTATGCTGAGTGGCATTTTTTCTGGCGTCACTCTAAATTCAATACGCACATCACGATAGCCTTTTCGGCTGCCTAGCGCGATATAATCCCCTGGCTGAAGTGACAATTGTTTTTCATTGAATAATCCAAGAATACCATACCTCAAAAGCACTATTGTAGTGGAGTTGTTTGAGCGTAACTGCACCGATAGAACTGCTTGTGATTCTTCAAGAGCCTGACTGAACTGATTGGTTTGTTGCATGTGTTTGGGGCCTGGAAGTTTGATTTTTTTCGCAGTGTTCAGTAATTTTTTAGCGCGCTCAAGCACTTGTGGTGATGCAAGCCTAAGAGGGGATGCTAGGATAGTGTCTATAGCATCGCTTAGATTGGCTCTAGATTTGCTGCGGCTTTGGCCTAGCTGTGCTTCTATCAATGAGTTATTTTTCGCCAAGATGGCCCCATAGCTCCCTATGGCTTGGTGCCATTTTTCCTGTGCTTCTTGCGATGAAGCAGTACTTAGTTGAGTCTTGATGGTTTCCTGGATCGATAATGATTGCGCCTGAGTTAAGCCTAGAAAGGCTCCTGAATTTTTGGGCTTTAGTTCTAACGCTTTCTGAAATGCCTGTATGGCTTCGTTGAGTTGATTATTTTCTAGCGCTTGATAGCCGATACTCATGGTATCGATAAATTGGTTTTCTGTAATAAGACGTAAAGCCTTTTTAGTTCCATTTATAGCCTCTTCGCTCAAAGGGTCAAGATTGAGGGCTTTCAGAAAAATTTCTTGTGCTTGCTTAAGGTCTCCTTCTTCAAGGACATTGTTGGCTTGCTTAAGCAGTGCCAAAACTTCATTTAAAAAATAAGCTCTCTTTAAGCCTTTTTGGGCGATAGTGTTAGAGGGGTCAATAGAGAGAGCCAGCTTATAATACTCCTTCGCTTCTGTTGCATTTCCAAGAAAAAAGGCCTGTTCGGCTATTTTGAGATTAATAAATAATTCTTCAGGCGCTCGGCTTTCCAGCCCTGCAAGCTTAGTTCGTGCTTGTTCGTATAAAATTAAAGCCTGATTAAAGTCTCTTTGACGATACAAGAGGTCTCCTTTGACTCCTATTTTTAGGGCATCCTCAAATACCTTTTTACCCCATAGCTGAACATTTTTCTTTTCAAGAAAATCCTGGCTAGCAAGAAATTTACTGAGACTATCTTGCGATTTTCGTCGAGCTTTCAATAGCTGCGCATCTACAAATGGGGATTCTTTTAAAGACGGAGTCTGTCTATTCTGACTTTCTATTTGCAGCTCAGACCCTGTGGGCTCCCGAATCAAAAAGGGGAGTGCAAATATAACTACTAGTGCCAGAAAAAAACTAACACCTAGAGCAATTATAGTGCTGCGTCTTTGTTGCCAGGGAATAGACTCAGCTACACTGATGGTATTTCTGGTTAAAGGCACATTAGTGCCACTTATGGATTCAGAGTGTGGCTTGGTGTCATCAGTGTTATTCATTTAGGTTAGATCTCGCCGCGCTCAGTTTTATATATTTCTCGTAAAAGAGATCTCCATTGATTGTAGTGTTCCTCTACGTTTCCTGTAAGGGTTACTGTGCGATTCTCTAGTTCAATTATACGAGGTTCAATTTCCGCCTCTAAGGATTGCTCCAACTCAGCCAGTACATCTTCATGAATCTTTAATTCAGCTCTTTTCTCGAAACCACTTTTAACCAAAAGAGCCCCGGCTCCAATTGCCACCGCACCGGCGGATTGCGCAGAACCATTTCCGCTTCCAGAGGCCATAATTCCACCAATAACAGCAGCAATTCCTCCAATAGTTCGAGTTACAGATTGACGCTTAAGCTCTCGTGCAGAGCTTATTTCTTCATGAGTGGCTTGGCGCCATGACTGGTAGGGTTTTTCCATACGCCCTGAAAAGGCGTCATAATGCTCTTGCATAGTATCTACGAATAAATAATCTCTTTCTCGAATTTCTGATATTTTGGTCAGAATAGGATCATTTTCTGCAGGAAGTCTGATGATCTGAAGTTCACCAGAAGAAGACTCTTTTATGTGTGAGCCAAATGATTCTGGAGAAAAATCACGGGCAAATCTTAAGCTGGAAATTGTAGATAATCTTCTTGCATCAACAGAAGATAATTCGTGGCGATATTGAACTAAATCGTTTGCTATACTGTTAAATAGATTCTGAAAAGGGTCACGATACATCTCCATAGTATTCTTGTAAGCATAGTAGCCTACGCTCTGCGTATAGGTTTTGGTGTACCAGAGTCGGTTGCTAATGTCTGATACGCTGACCTCTAAGGTTAATTTTTCACCATCAGAGTTAATGATCTTGCCTTCCACATATACATCCACAGTTGTTTCACGACCAGGAATCGATCGTACTGCACCCCATACTGATGTTTTTTGAATGGTTGATGTTAACTGATTAGCCAAGAAAAGCCCTTCAGCATTACGCGCAGAAGAAGAGGCTGCTGGGTTGCTATTTTCTTGTAAGTCCTTAAGGGGAGACTTAAAAGGCAATACGGCAATATCAAGTGGATGTAGTCTTTTTGCTGAAGTAGACTGCTGGTTAAGCGGCATAACGGCAGTGCTTGTGACTTTTTGAACACCACAGGCAGTAAGCGTCAACACAGTCAAAGCAAGAAGAAAAAAGACTATTGGTGATATTTTATGAGCAAACTGTGACTTCATAAGCGTTTTTTAGTTACCCTGTTTATATTTGCGGTATTCGGCCCAAAGCTTGTCTTGTAGTTTGGGGTCTTTTTCTTTTGTTGCAGCCTCTCGTATTTGTCTTGCAATGATGTCATCGTTAGCACCATCTGTAACGTCTATTGGGATACCGGTGTCAGGTTGACCGCTAGGCAGACTGCCCTGGCCTGGAATAGAAGATTGATAGCGAGTAGTATTAGCACTGTCGCTTCCGCTTACATTTTCTCCTTCATTGCTAGCTTCAGTTCCTGAGAGTCTCTCTGAAGCGCCGCTTGAGCTAGAGTTTATGGCTTCTTCGATCGATTCAGAATTATTATCGCCTAAAGCGTCACTTAAAGCATCGCTTGACATCGCATCTTCTTCAGTTTCGATAGTGGTGTTTTCAGAGGCAAGCATATTATCGAATGCGGTCATTGATTGTTTTAGCTTTGCATTTAAAATTGATATATTTTCTTCTTCAGTAGTTATGCTAGAGGGGATATTTTCCCTGTTTGATGTTTTCTGGTAGCCTTGAGAAGGAATGACTCCTAACGTGCCAGGCAAGACGATTTTTTCTGGCTGAGTAGCGGCAGATGAAGCCGATGTTGAGCTGGGGTTGTTGTTAGCTGCCATACTTTCACACCCGCCTAACAATAAGATTATAACGCCACTCAGAATTGCATGCAGGGTAAAGAATATTCTTTGTTTGCCTGGCTGTATCTGTTTAATTTTATTCATTTGGAAGCATAACTCGTATCGGCAAATTAGTTGCTAATTCCGGCACTCCCTCTTTGAGGCGAGGCCTAAATTTCTTTGAGCGAATAGTTTCTATAGCTCGCTCGCCATATTCATATATTTCTGTAGGATATATTTTTTGAATATTAAAATTAGTTGCGCTTCCCGCCGCAGTGACATCTACTAAAAGATTAACATAGCTGCCTGTTGATGGCGGAGTCGATTTTTGTCTTGACTCGATAATTCCAGATCCATTTGAGCTAAAGAAACTGTCGCGTCTTGGCAACATAGCGGGCCTAGAATACAGTCTGTCTAAGTCTTCTTTGGCTTCTTCGTCCCCAGTTACTATATTATAGGATTCTTTGTAAGCATCTATTGCTAGTTGGTACTTTCCGAACAAGAGATACCAGTCACCCAAATTAGTTTGCCCTAAAGCCTTTTCTTTTTTTGTGGAGCTATGATCCTCATTGAGTATTTTAAGTATCTGCTCCTGTGCCAATCGGCCATGATTAAAGTAAGCGCCCCGGCCTAGGACTGTGTTTTGTGGGGACATTGATCGGTAACCAAAGGGAATAGATGCTTCAAGTTCCCCAAAATCACTATATAGCTGCTGATGCGCAGACAGGTGGTAGCATGTTGTGGCCAAGCTAGTTAATAACGACAATAGCTGAGTGCTAGATTCATCTTGATGCTCGGTTAAGATCCTAATGGCATCTGAATATAGCTGGAAGGCTGCTTCAAGGTGAAAGCCGTCATTACGGCTCCCAGTCTGGGAGTACGCATCAAGATGCCATTGACTTATTTCGCTCATGAGGGGTATGAGGTCTGTGCTGTTTTGGTCATAAGTTTCCAAATAGACCTGAAGTAACTGATCGTAAGTAATAGTTGCTTCGGTAATGTTGCCTTGACTGGCCTGACTGTCAATAATACCGCGCAGTATCGCTTCTTGAGATAAGCCATACAGGCCATCATTAATTCGCTTGATGTAAAGCGCTTTTCTGTAGACGGCAATTGCCTCATTTGGGTGGCGATTACTTTGAAGCACCCTTCCTAAGCTATAAAGTATTTCTGATAACTTTAGACTGTAAGGGCCTTCTTCACTTTCTTTTTGTTCGATAGCGAGAAGATGGCTATCAACAATTAGTTTAAACTCAGAGAGATCCTTGGCATCAGTTTTTGCAGATTTTTTTGGCAAGTTATTTTGTTCTGGATCATTCGCCGCTAGATCTTTTTTTTCTTCAAATGTATCTAGTATAGTGTTGGAGGATACGGCTGCACTTGCAGCAAAAATCGTTACAGAATGGTACGAGAATACACAAATACATAAAATCAAGATACGTGTTAGGTTCCCTGTAAAATTCATGTATTTTGGCTCACTTTTAATTCTTGCCTTCAGCCTTCATAGGTTTATAGCGACAGATTATTCATTGCGGTATGTTCTTATTAGTATCATATCAAGCTTAATATGCTTCACCTATTAATCTGTAAGGCTTAAGTGTAGCGTATTCTTTTTAAAAAATGAGGCAAAAGATAAATGTTTTTTGAGTTATGGAACGTGATGGCCCCGGTTTTTATTTGTACAGCCATAGGGTATTGCTGGGCGAGGTCTTCTACACCTTATTCAGCTGAATTTGTTAGTCGTATCGTTATGAATATTGGTGCACCATGTCTGGTTATTTCGACTATCAGTAAAGTTGAAGTTTCTGGACAAGAATTTTATGCAGTTGCTTTTGCAGCACTACTAATATTTCTAGGCACTGCAGTACTGGGTATGTTGGCATTACGTATCTCGGGCGCGAGTATTCGCACATTGTTGCCAACAGTAGTTTTTCCAAACAATGGCAATATGGGTTTGCCGTTGTGTTTGTTTGCATTTGGAGAGCAGGGCTTGGCTCTTGCCTTGGCTTTTTTTCTTGTGCAAATGGCAGCATTGATGTCTGGTGGGGTGGCCCTGATGTCTCGCTCTAATAAGGGATTTAGGGCAGCACTTAAAGATTTGGCCTTCTTGCCACTAGTTCATTCTATTATTGTAGCAATTTTTCTGCTGGGGACAGGAACAGCTCTGCCTGGTTGGATTGATTCTACTCTGGGATTATTGGGTGGGCTTACTATCCCGCTAATGCTGATTACCTTGGGTGTCTCGCTTGCAAGTCTGACCACTGCAGGCTGGGGTCGCAGCATGATACTTTCATTATTGCGCATAGGTGGCGGATTCGCATTTGCTTGTATGGTTGCTCAAATACTGGGGCTTTCAGGAACAGCAAAACATGTTGTTCTATTGCAATCTATTATGCCATCCGCAGTGTTTAATTATTTGTTGGCACTGAAGTTTGATAGAGATCCCAATGAGGTAGCAGGGGTCGTTGTGACCTCTACTTTATTGTCTCTTCTGGTGATTCCTGTATTGTTGTATTTTTTGCTGTAAGGTTTTTTTGAATGCAAAGATATAATATCGTGGTAAATTCTATTTTTATTTAGGTGGCGGAACGAACCGAGGATGCTGTTTTGATAAACACAAAGCCTTTATCAGGATATCGAGTAATAGAGTTGGGGCAATTGCTTGCTGGGCCATTTACTGGGGCATTGCTAGCCTATTTTGGCGCTGAAGTGATAAAAGTTGAGCCTCCGGGAAAAGGAGATCCATTGCGTAACTGGAGAGTGTTAAAGGATGGAACTTCACTGTGGTGGCGAAGTCTAGGCCGCAACAAAAAATGTATCACAATCAACTTAAAATCAGAGAGAGGAAGAAACCTAGTTGGGCAGCTCATTGATGGTGCCGATGTATTAATAGAAAATTTTCGACCTGGAGTAATGGAGAGCTGGAATCTAGATCCAAAACGCTTCAAGGAATCTAACCCTGGTTTGATTTATACCCGCATATCTGGCTATGGGCAGACTGGACCTTATGCCCATAAGCCTGGATTTGCTTCAGTATGTGAAGGAATTAGCGGCTTTCGTTATGTCAACGGTGTTCCAGGAGAAGCCCCCGTTCGGCCCAACCTCAGTATTGGAGATAGTATCGCTGGCCTTCATGCTGCCTTTGGCATTCTGCTGTCGCTTCTTTCGCGTCACAGTAGCGGCAAGGGACAAATTGTCGATATAGCTTTATATGAAGCAATGTTTAATATGTTAGAAGGCGTTATTCCTGAATTTGATGGCGCCGGAATAGTTCGTGAGCCTTCAGGAACCACAGTAACTGGCATTGTCCCCACAAATATTTATCGGTGTGCTGATAAAAAATACGTCGTAATTGGAGGTAATGGAGATTCAATTTTTAGCCGTCTAATGATAGCTGTTGGTCGACCAGATATGGCTCAGGATTCACGTTTTTCTGATAATGCAGGTCGTGTGCAGTTTGAAGACGAGATAGATCTAGCTCTCTCTACATGGTGTAGGAGACTAGACTTCAAGGAAGTTTTAGAAATTTTAGAGGCTAGTGATGTACCCTCAGGTCCGATTTACAATGCAGCAGATATGCTGGGCGATCCACATTTTAATGCACGCGGATTGTTTGAGGATGTGCAGGTGAACGGTGAGCCATTGAAGATTCCTGCAATGATGCCAAAGCTTAGTGAAACCCCAGGAGAGACAGCCTGGGCAGGACCTGATATTGGTAGCCACAATGCAGAAATATTTGGCAAACTATTTGGATTGGATGAGATGTCTCAAGAAGCCCTGAAAAATGACGGAGTCATTTGAGGCCCACAATGACTAGCTTGGAAAAATACTAGCATGATAAAAACCCCCCCATGTATGATCTCGGCCGTTAAAGAAAACCTTCATCAGCTTAGTGTTATTAGGGCTATTATCCTTGGGTGCGAGATTTTAGCTTTAGTATTCTTTGGTAAATTTCGTGATATAGGACTACCTGTTTCAACTCTTGGCATTATTCTTCTTTTGCATGGTGTGGTTATTGCCGCTACTTGGCATCGATCATTAAAGGCTATAGAAATAACAGAGTTAGAGTTTTTCTGCCAAGTACTAATCGACGTATTTTTTTTTACTATCCTGTTGTATTTTAGCGGGGGAGCGTCAAATCCCTTTGTTTCTTATTACCTGGTTCCTGTCAGTATTGTTGCTGGGACATTATCGCTTCGCTACACGTGCATCACCACACTGTTATGTTTGGGGGCGTATAGCGCCCTTCTGATAGACAATTTTCCTATTTCAGCTTTTTCCCCAGACCTGCATCACGGGCATCATCAAGAAAATAATAGTTTGCACATCATAGGCATGTGGGGAAATTTTGTGATGAGTGCGCTGTTTATTACTTTTTTCGTTACTCGAATGGCTGGCGCGCTGAAAAACCAAAGCTCTCAAATAGCTGCACACAGAGAAAACCAGTTACGAGATGAGCAGGTAATTGGTATTGGTGCATTGGCAGCAGGAACAGCGCATGAGCTTGGAACTCCACTGAACACTATGAAGATTCTTGTGGATGAAATGAGACAAGATAAATCTAATTTTAATCAGGATATAGATATCCTTCAAGGCCAGATAGAACAATGCAGGATTACACTCAGACAGCTTGTCGCGACCGCTGAAATTACAGCCAACAACAAAGAGACTAGATCTATTCGACAATACGTTAATCAGTTATTGGAGCGATGGCAGGTGCTTCACCCAGAACTGAATGTATCGGTGCGTTTTATCGATAACCCAAAAGCGCGCGAGGCGTTTTTCCCCCCCACTATTGCACAGTCGTTATTGAACTTACTAAATAATGCAGCTGATGCTAGTCCAGAAAAAGTTGACGTATCTGTATTTTGGGATAAAGAAAAATTAGAATTTTCTATTCGAGATTACGGTAAAGGGTTATCTTCATATCAGAAAGACATATTTAGTAAGCCATTTTCATCCGAAAAAAAAAATGGTTTGGGGATAGGGCTTTTTTTAACGCATGCCTCTATAAATCGCTACGGGGGCAGTGTCACCATAATGCCTGCAGACAATAGGGGCGTACTTACCAGGGTTTCATTGCCGCTCATATTTGAACCAATAAGCGTAGATTAACAAAAAATTTAAAAGTGTCAGCTATAAAAATGATAAACAAAAAAACCATACTAATTATTGATGATGATGAGATATTTTTAGGTGTCTTACGAAGGGCGCTGACTCGAAGAGGGTACTTTGTTGTCGCTGCCTCGACAGCTGAAGAGGCAGCCGCTTCTTGTGAGAGGCATCAGCCAAGCAAAGCTATTCTAGATTTAAAGCTTGAAAGAGGATCAGGATTGACGATTCTGCCTCAGCTTAAAATCATTAAACCAGATATCGATATTTTGATTTTAACCGGCTATTCAAGTATCTCTACAGCAGTCGAGGCAATAAAAATGGGAGCCAAGGACTATTTATGTAAACCTGCAGATATAGAAGAAATTCTTTCAGCATTCCGCGGTAAGAGAATTAACACAGTGACTGCAGGATCGCATCAAACGCTTCCGAGTGTCGACCGGTTGGCCTGGGAGCATATTCAAAAAGCTCTTCTAGAAAACAAGGGAAATATTTCTGCGACAGCGCGTATTCTGGGTATGCATCGACGCACTCTCCAGAGAAAACTGCTCAAGAGACCAGTTAAGCAGTAAGTGCGACAATATGCCACATTACTTTTCCTGAAAAATAAGTATACCTTGTCGACCTTAATTTTTGGGGGCGAGCTGTATGAAGATTGTAAATATTGTATTCGTGATGGTACCTTTATTGTTTGTTAGTTCATTATGCGTGGCCGAGTCAGCCAGTCATGAGACGCAAGGCTCTCATGGTGGTCATAAAATGACACCCCAGCCCCATCATAGTGGCCATAAATTGACAGGACATGCACATCAAAAAGGAGAATGGATGCTTTCTTTCCGCACAATGGATATGCGCATGAAAGATAGCCTCGATGGAGATAAGCGGATTTCTTCAGATGAAATTGTCACCACTGCCCCCAATCGTTTCTATGGGAATACAGGGCAACCGGCTACATTGAGAGTTACTCCCATTAAGATGGACTCTAAAATGGACATGGTTGGCGTAATGTATGCCCAGACTGATACAGTGTCTTGGATGCTTATGTTACATCATCTTGAAAAAGAAATGGAACTTCTTACCTATATGGGTGCATCTGGTATAACTAAGCGAGGGGTTTTTAAAACCAAATCTAGCGGAATGGGCGATACCTCTTTGAGCGCTCTATGGAAAGTATCAGATCACAATGATCATCAGTTAAATCTGCATTTGGGCGTTAGTCTTCCAACGGGAGATATTGATCAAAAGGGCACTATTTTGACCCCCATGGGCATGAGGAATAAAACAATATTGCCTTATGGAATGCAGCTGGGGTCTGGAACTTATGACTTGCTTTCTGGTGTATCTTATACTGGGAAAAGCGGCCATTCGTTGGATTGGGGGGCTAAGTATCAAGCAGTCATGCGTATTGGTGAAAATGATGAGAACTATACACTCGGAGACAAGCACGATGTTTCAGCTTGGGGCGGAGTTTCTTTTGCTCCATGGATAAGAATATCTCTATCGTTGTCTTATCAATATCAGGGCGATATAGACGGAATAGATTCCAGAATAATGCTTCCAGTGCAAACAGCAGATCCTGATAATTACGGTGGCAATACATTGATGGCTCACTGGGGTGTTGCCTTGTTAGGCCAAAGAGGGATTCTTGGGGGTCACGGAATAGAGTTTGGATATTCCAAGCAGCTAGATCAAAATGTAAATGGCATACAAATGGAAATGGATGACATGATTTCGATTGGCTATCGATACGGATTCTGAGCATCCTATCTCTGACGCTATGAGTCTTTCTTGATGTTATAGTGATTCAGAATTTTCAATTACTGGTGATCCATTTGGATTTAACTCCTACGGAAAATAAAATTGCAATTTTTGTCGATGTCCAAAATATCTACTACACGACACGTGAAGCCTACGGACGCCAGTTCAATTATAGAAAGTTGTGGCAGCATGTGTCCCTGCAAGGCGATATTGTGAGCGCAAATGCTTACGCTATTCATCGCGATGACGAAGGTCAATTAAAATTTCAAGATGCATTGAGAAATATAGGGTTTAATATAAAGCTTAAACCTTATATCCAGAGAAGAGATGGCTCAGCAAAAGGAGACTGGGATGTCGGTATTGCAATTGATGTGCTGGATACCGCGAAAGAAGTTGATAGAATCATATTGCTTTCTGGAGATGGAGATTTTGACTTATTGGTATCTAAAATAAGAAACGATCTTGCGGTTGAAGTCTTTGTATACGGCGTCCCTTCCTTGACTGCCGGATCTTTAATTAGTGCGGCTACTAAGTTTATTCCAATTGACCAAGATTTGTTATTGTAGCTAATGCTCACGAAAATATAGGAACTAATCGGTGTTAATTATTGTTCCAAGTATCTCTATTCCTGATCATGAAATAAAAATTACAGCTGTTCGCTCTCAGGGAGCGGGAGGGCAAAATGTAAATAAAGTTTCTTCTGCTGTACACCTTCGTTTTGATATCAAGGAGTCTTCTTTGTCAGACACTGCAAAGGACAGGTTGCTGGATTTGAATGATAATCGTATCAATAAAGAGGGAGTGATGGTAATAAAAGGCCAAAAATTTCGCACTCAAGAGAAAAATAGAAACGATGTGTTTGAGCGGCTCCAAGACATTATCCGAACGGCTCTAGTGGTTGAAAAATCAAGAAGACCCACCAGGCCAACTAAAAGCTCTCAGAAAAAACGGCTTGATAGTAAGACATTACGCAGTAAGATTAAGTCTTTGCGCAGAGATTTTCCTGAATAGCTATGCAACATTGAATGGTGGGCCCACCAGGACTTGAACCTGGGACCAATCGATTATGAGTCGACTGCTCTAACCAGCTGAGCTATGGGCCCTTAAGCTTTAATCGCGTTACTCATCAAGAAAACTACGCAAATGATCAGAGCGGCTGGGATGGCGAAGTTTACGTAGTGCTTTAGCTTCAATTTGGCGAATTCGTTCTCGCGTTACATCGAATTGTTTGCCCACCTCTTCTAACGTATGATCTGTGTTCATATCAATACCAAATCTCATGCGAAGCACTTTAGCTTCTCTCATGGTAAGGTCATTTAAAACGTCTCTGGTCGCATCCGTTAAGCTGTCATTGGTGGCAAAATCAATTGGCGACAGAATGTTCACGTCTTCAATAAAGTCACCTAAGTGGGAATCATCATCGTCCCCAATCGGGGTTTCCATTGAGATAGGCTCTTTGGCAATTTTCAGTACTTTACGAATTTTATCTTCAGACATTTCCATGCGCTCACCCAATTCTTCGGGCGTTGGCTCCCTACCAATTTCTTGAAGCATTTGCCTTGAAATGCGATTAAGTTTATTGATAGTTTCAATCATATGAACAGGAATACGAATAGTTCGTGCCTGGTCAGCAATAGATCGAGTAATTGCTTGGCGTATCCACCAAGTGGCATAGGTGGAAAATTTATAGCCACGGCGATACTCAAATTTATCAACCGCTTTCATTAGCCCAATGTTTCCCTCTTGTATGAGATCAAGGAATTGGAGCCCTCTATTAGTATATTTTTTTGCAATAGAGATAACTAGGCGTAAGTTAGCCTCAACCATCTCTTTTTTAGCTCGCCTCGCTTTAGCTTCACCTATAGACATACGACGATTGATATCTTTGACCTGGGTTATAGTTAAGCCATTCTTTGCAGAAATCCGACCCAAGCGACGCTGAGCTCTTTGTATTTCCACTTCCTGTAGCTTTAAGGCTCCCGAGTATGGGTGATTACCACTGCATACTTCCGTTACCCAGTTTTCATTAGTTTCGTTTCCAGGGAAGCTTTGAATAAATTCACCTCTGGGCATCTTGGATTGACGAACAGCGAGCGCTGTAATTTGTCGTTCTGCAGTCCTGATCAGACCAAGAGCTTCACGAACCAAGACAACCAGAGGATCAAATTTTCGTGGAGCTAACTTCAGATATTTAAAGTGTTCGCTAAGCTCACTCATGGCTTTTGTGGTGATCTTATGATCACGACCATACTTCTCTAATACTTTTTTAGCATTGTTGTTTAATTTTTTTAGGAGATCAAAGCGCTCCTTTGCTTCTATCGGATCTAAGCCAGTATCAGGCTCGTCTTCGTCTTCGTCTTCGTCTTCAGTCACTCCGGTCTCGCCGTTTTCTTCTTCTTCCTTCTTTGCTGCTTCTGCTTGGGCGAGAGCAGAAGGCACATGCTCCATGGGATTCAGGTAACCAATCAGAATATCCGCGAGTTTTCGTTCATCTTTTTCTATGAGATCGTATTCTTCAATGATGTAATCGACGATATCTGGCCATTCCGCTATAGAACACATTAGCTCGCGAACACCTTCCTCGATACGTTTGGCAATTGCTATCTCACCTTCGCGGGTAAGCAGTTCAACTGTACCCATTTCACGCATGTACATACGGACAGGATCTGTAGTTCGATGCTGTTCTGTTTCTACAGCAGCAAGTGCAGCAGCAGCCTCGGCAACAGCAACATCATCGGTAGTTATGTCTGCAGTGTTGAGGAGATCTTCGGCATCTGGTGCGCTCTCGAAGACACTGATCCCCATGTCATTAATCATTTGAATAATATCTTCTACCTGATCGGGATCAGAAATATCTTGAGGTAAATGATCATTTACATCAGCATAAGTCAGGTATCCCTGCTCCCTACCTCTGATAATTAAATCTTTGATCCGTGATTGCTGTTGTGCGATAACGCTCATATATGATCTGCTATGACTAAAGTTGGGTGGGAGAAATACAGCGTACAATTATACTAAAACAAACTCATTTTGTCCTATCTGTCTAAGAAAATTAGGTAAATTTTTTTCTTTACTATCAAAGAATCCTTGGCTTTCCTGTTATTTGATTAAAAAGTGATCTTATTTCATCATTTTGTTGTTCTTTGGGAAGATTTAGCCATGCACGATTAAGATTTTTCAGATCATGGTCGTCGATAGACTCTTTTGTGGCCAAATAAAGAAACAAATCCATTGGCGCCATATTGACCATTGAGTCTCTTGTTAATCGAGCTAATATCTCTTTAAATTCTTTGACGTTGTCTCTATGACTATTGGCTAAAGGGCGAAATAAATCTATTGCAGCGATGTTGGCTAGCTGCTCTGCTTGAGCTTGATCATGGATGCTTCGCCAGTAACCCATAATATGGTTTAGCGTATAATCAGGATTCTCATGAATTATTCTTGCCAAAGAAATGAGAATATCTGTTCCTTCGGTCTTTAAGTCTGCCAACACTTCTATGTTGGGCAAATATTTTACAAGCTCTGGGTGATTGGCTAAAAGAGCAATCAATGTTTGCATGGCCGGAATTTTTATACGCTTATTTTTTCTAGAAGATTTTTCGATATTGGGATTTTTTGGATGATTTGACTTGCTGTGATCTAAGTGGTGCTTTGTATTTAGGTCGCTATAATATTCCAAGTAATCATCAGATTTTACTTTCTCTTCCTCCCTCTCTTGATGCGTTTGTATCGGATCATGTGCTGGTTCCATTAATTTAGAGAGTGTACTTACATCCAGCCCTGTGCGCTGGGATAAAGTTTGAATCATTAAAGTTTTAAACACCCCCAAAGGCATTTTATTGATTAGTGGTGCTGCGAGCTTGCTTAGCCGCGCTCGACCATCTATTGAATCATAATTCTGATTCTCAGAAATTGATTCAAAAAGAAAGTCAGAAAGCGGCGTTGCATTTTCTGCTAGCTCAAGAAATGGTACAGAGCCAATCTTTAGAACTAATGAGTCAGGGTCTTCTCCTTCAGGCAAGAACATGAACTTTGCTGAACGCCCATCCAGCATTACAGGGAGACTTGCCTCAAGGGCTCGAGATGCAGCTTTCCGACCAGCCTCATCACCATCGAAACAGAAAATAACTTCAGAGGTATACCGAAATAGTTTATTAAGATGCTCTATTGTGACAGCCGTACCTAGTGTAGCTGCAGTATTATGGATGCCATTTTGAGATAAGACTGCAACATCCATGTATCCTTCTACTACGATGAGATTTTTAATTTCACGAAGATGATGGTTTGCTTCATAAAGCCCATACAGCTCTCGACTTTTATGGAATAGTGGTGTCTCAGGTGAATTCAGGTACTTTGGTTTGTCGTCACCAAGCACGCGACCACCAAAGCCGATTGTTCGACCTCGAACATCTCTAATTGGAAACATGATCCGATCGCGAAAACGATCATAGAGTTTATTTTCATCATGACGGTCAACTAGAAGCCCAACATCTTTAAGCTGTTGAATCCTCTCGTCGTTGCTGCCCAGACCTTGGAGTAAGTTGTCCCATCCAGGTAACGCAAAGCCAATACCAAAATTACGAGCAGTTTCACCGCTCAGCTTCCTAGATTTTAAATAATTGACAGCTCTTTTAGCATTAATCGGTTCACGCAGGTTGCTACGGTAAAAATTATCAGCTTCTTCCATTATAGCGTACAGAGATTTCTTGTAGGTGATATTAGCGTCTGTATCATGCGCTTCATGAGGCACCTCTAGGCCAACTTGCTTTGCCAGCATTTCCACAGTCTCAGGAAAAGAGAGCCTATCAAAATCAAGAACAAAACCGATTGCATTTCCTCCGACACCGCAACCAAAACAATAGTAAAACTGCTTGTCTGGGCTCACACTAAAGGAAGGGGTTTTTTCGTCATGAAATGGACAGCAGGCAGAATAATTCTTGCCAGATTTTCGGAGGTCTAAGCGATTCCCTATCACATCAACAATATCTAATCGGTCAAGCACATCATCGATGAAACTTTGCGGAATTCTACTTGGCATGTATTTGCTGCCTTTGCTTTAACTTAGCGACTTGTGATCAAACAAAGTATTACATGTTGGGCTGGGGTAACCATAAGCTTTTTTATGTCAACGTACAATTTAACGGAGCTATCCTGCCGGGAGAACTAAACTGCACAGCCTAGCTAGCTTAACTTGGCTTTAATTATTTTGCTTACTGCACCAACATCGGCACGGCCCTGAATTTTAGGTTTAATGATTCCCATGACTGCACCCATATCTTTCATAGACTGAGCGCCTGATTCAGCAATAGCGTCAGATACCATAGTTGCAAGTTCAGAATCGCTAAGAGCTTCAGGTAAAAACTCTTGTATAACTGCTATCTCAGCCAGCTCTATATCTGCCAATTCCTGTCGATTTGCATCTACATATTGCGTAACAGAGTCACGACGTTGCTTTACCATTTTATCGAGTACAGCCAAAATTCGAACATCATCTAGCTCAATCCTTTCATCTACTTCAATTTGCTTGATACCAGATAAAATGAGCCTAATTGCGCCCAATTTTAGTTTATTTTTAGCACGCATAGCATTTTTCATTTCTTGTGTGATCTGTGCTTTTAGCATTTAGGCCATCCTTGTCTCTATAGACGAAAAAAGCGCCGACATTGCGGCGCTTAAACGATAAATTTTTAACTTAACCCTATAATTGTACTTAGTACATGCGTACAAATTTCTTGTTATCCCTGGAATTCTTTTTAGCGTGACGCTTAACCGCTGCTGCAGCTTTTCTTTTTCGCTCCCATGTGGGTTTTTCATAGAATTCCTTGCTGCGAACATCTGCTAGAATTCCAGCTTTTTCACATGAACGCTTGAAGCGACGCAAAGCGACATCGAAGGGCTCATTTTCTTTAATGCGAACGAAAGGCATGTATTCACTATCCTATTGTATATTGTTAGTTATTTAAGAGTTAAAAGAGTCTTTTTTAAAAATATTAAGAAAAGATGCTCTGCTTTACTCGCAAGGGCCGGTATTCTAAACATATACTGTCTGAGTTGCAAAACTTTTATGAGTTGCTTTGAGTGCGACATAAGATGTATATATTTATTTTTGCTTAAGCGTGCAATTCTTTATTTTTTTAAAAAAAGAATTAGCAATGATAACAGCCAATATGGTATCAAATTAAGTAAGTATTTCTGCAGATCCAGTATTAATTCCAGTATTATATAGAGTTGAGTTGAAAGCAATGCGAGTACTAGGTATCGAGACTTCCTGTGATGAAACCGGTATTGCTGTATATGATAGCAATGGTGGGCTTCTAGCACATGACCTGTATAGCCAAATAGGAATTCACGCTGAATATGGTGGAGTGGTTCCAGAGCTAGCCTCTCGAGATCATGTGAGAAAAATTTTACCCTTAATTAAGCAAGTTTTATCAGATGCTGACACCACAGCGAAAGAGATTGATGGCTTAGCTTACACTTCAGGTCCGGGACTGATTGGTGCATTGATGGTGGGGGTGTGCGTCGGACGCGCCTTGGCGTATGCCTGGCAGATTCCTGCAATAGGAGTTCATCATATGGAGGGACACTTGTTGGCCCCAATGCTGGAAGAGAGTCCGCCAGCATTTCCTTTTATTGCACTGCTAGTGTCAGGCGGGCATACCCAGTTGGTAGAAGTGAAGGGCGTCGGTATTTATTCTATCTTAGGTGAATCACTTGATGATGCAGCAGGGGAGGCGTTCGACAAAGCAGCGAAGATGCTTGATCTGGATTACCCTGGAGGCCCAGCAATTGCTGAGCTTGCAAAGAAAGGTGTGGCTGAAAAATTCAAGTTTCCTCGACCTATGACAGATCGACCTGGCCTTGATTTTAGTTTTTCTGGACTAAAGACATTCACCTTGAATACTATCGTAAAACATCGCGGCGATGACGTTTTGCCAGACGATCAGACCTCTGCAGATATAGCCTGTGCCTTTGAGGAGGCTGTTATAGACACACTGACAATTAAATGTCTTCGAGCGCTTGAGCAAACTGGCTTAAAGAGGTTGGTTGTTGCTGGCGGAGTCTCCGCTAATGAGCGACTAAGGGAAAAACTGACTGAGAGAATACATAAGATTAATGGCGAGGTCTTCTATGCGAGACATGAGTTCTGTACTGACAATGGCGCTATGATTGCTTATGCTGGATGCCAGCGTCTTTTGGTGGGATATCATGAAGATCTAGCCGTTATTGCTAAACCGCGATGGCCAATGGATAACCTTATGCCTTTAACTGAGGAATAAAGCGTGTCGGATATTGTTTATATTAAGAACCTTGAGATAGATACTATTATTGGTATACATGACTGGGAGCGCCAGTCTCGCCAAATAGTTAGTATAGATCTTGAAATGGCTACCGATATTCGTAAAGCAGCCAAATCAGAAGATATTCGACTTACCGTCAATTACAGTGCTGTTTCAGTGCGATTAATGGACTTTGTTCAGAGTAGTGAATTTTTATTGATAGAAGCGATGGCTGAGAAAGTGGCAGACATTATTCTCCATGAGTTCGGCATCTCGTGGTTGCGACTTCGTATTGGTAAGCCTGGGGCAATTGCTAATGCAACTGATGTTGGAATCATCATAGAGCGTGGATGCATACCGTAAAGCTGCAAGTATCGCTATATCGAGCTGCCACCGTCAACAACGATAGTTTGTCCTGTAATATAACTTGCGGATGTTGCTAGAAAGAGTGCTGTTTGAGCAATATCTTTTGGATCCCCTTTACGTCTAAGAGGAATTTTACCCATAATTTTTTCTTTTATTTCTTCATTCATTTGTGTTTCCAGGACAGGCCATAAAATCACACCTGGCGCTATCCCATTTACGCGTATTTTTGGAGCTAGCTCTTTTGCTAAAGATCTGGTGAGCATGGCATTTCCGGATTTAGCTATACAGTATATGCTATAACCTTGAAGGGGGCTGAAAGCGTAGATATCGTTAATGGATATGATGCTCGCATTTTCTCTCAGTTGTGGGACGATTGCCTGACAGAGGAAATATGGACCCTTGAGATTACTATTTATAAGCTCATCCCACTGATCTTCGTTAGATTTTTCTAAGGTGTTAGGATGAAAGCTCGAAGCATTATTTATTAATACGTCTAATTTTTTTCGCCATAAAAGTAATTTTGTGACCATAGCCTTAATATCAGAACTATTGGCTAGTTGTGCTTTAAAAGTTGCAGCTGAATCTTTGCGTATCGAATTTAGTTCTTGAGCGAGGGCCTCGGCATCGTGTTCAGAATTATTGTAATGAAGTGCTATATCATAGCCATGGTTATGAAAAGTGCGTGAAATTTCTGCACCAATACGACGAGCTGCTCCTGTAATAAGTGCTACCATATTTTTGTTTTCACTCATGTTGGTCAAAACTATTTCCCTGCTAATTTAGCAATAATTTGTTCTCGGCACCTATCAATTTCTTGTCCCAGTTGTGTGCCACTAAAGCCTTCCTTCATTAATGCTTTGTTATCCACTAATTGAATTTCGTTAAAAACTTTGATGAGCCATATGCCTGCGTCATAAGAAGCAGTTCTAGATTCTTTGGTGGCGCTAGCATCTGCTTCACAGCAGCTAACAAATTGTATGAGATTGCTGGAGGCCTTGAATGCACCCACACCCTTTAACATTTCAATGATCGTTGAGGGATCTAAGCTCCTTGAATTATGGCAGAAAGACCTGTATTTAGTTACAGCTATTGCGATTTCTCGATAACGATTTGGCGTTTTTAGTCGATCGCAAAGATCGTGAACTATTTTAACATTCACGTCTTCATTGTGCTGTCCTGTGCATGCGGTATCGATATCTTCTCCTATATTGCCAATAAGCACAGCAAACCGAGTTGATGGATCATTATCTAGCGCAGCTGAATAATCTAAGGATAATAAAGTATGCATTCCAGTATTGGTCTTAGGTATACCCTGAGGGGCGTTGAAAAGTCGATCAATTTCCGGAAATAGCTTCGACAGGGCATTACATTGACGTAAAACTTCAATATAAATACTAGGTGTTTTCTCTTGTAGTGCTTTGTTTGTTTCTACCCATACTCTTTCGGCGACAAGATGCTCTAATTCTCCACTGCCTGATATATGGGCCATCAATAATAATGTCTCATCTGCGACTTTAAACCCAAGATGATGGTAGCGAGCCGCAAAGCGGGCTACACGTAATACGCGCAAAGGGTCTTCTAAAAAAGCATCTGAAACATGGCGAAGTATTTTTTGAGAGAGATCCTTTTGGCCGCCATAAGGATCTATTATATTGCCATCGGAGTCTTCTGCCATTGCGTTAATAGTCAGGTCTCTCCTTGAAAGATCTTCTTCTAGGGTGACATTCACGTCTGTGAAAAACTCAAATCCTTTGTAGCCAACACCTGATTTTCGCTCGGTGCGCGCTAGAGCATATTCTTCTTTAGTTTGAGGGTGGAGAAAGACAGGAAAACCTGAACCGACCTGAAGAAATCCTTCATCCAGGAGATCTTGTGGTGTCGAGCCAACAACTACCCAGTCTATTTCTGTGTAATCGTAATCAAGCAGTTTGTCGCGAACGCAGCCGCCAACTCTATATTTGTTCATGCCTGATACTCGTTAGACCTCGTGTGTTAACCGCTACACTAGATGATATGTTAACAGAGAGGGGTGCGCTATGAGTATAGGCAACAACGATACTATTTTCTTATTAAGCTAAGCTAAGCTAAGCTAAGCTAAGAGAAGATAGAAGATCTTAAATTTTTGAGTGCTCAGTATTAGCGATGTAGGTGAAGAACCTGCTAAGCTGTTCTGGCCCTAAAGTTACAGGGTGAAGTTTATCATTAGGCGAGAAAAATCTATTATCTTTTAGATTATTGTAGGGCGCTTGGTGAAATGCTTTGTAGCGCGCAAAGCGAATTTTTGAGCGAAGCAAGTAAATTAATTTTGCTAAATTAGTATGTATCATAAGTAACACCCTTATACTGTAATTTTATACAGTATACTAGCACGCCTTACTAGAATAGCAACTGCTAGCGTATGGCTAGCTCAATAATTTTTTCAAAAAGTGCCCAGTGGGCGAGTCGTTTGACTGTGCAATGTCTTCTGGGGTGCCAGTGGCAACAATTCTTCCTCCTCCCGCACCACCTTCTGGACCAAGATCTACAACCCAATCGGCTGTTTTAATGACATCCAAGTTGTGTTCTATAACTACAACTGTATTTCCATGGTCACGCAGACGATGCAAAACGATTAATAGTTGCTGGATGTCATGAAAATGCAGCCCTGTGGTGGGCTCATCCAATATATATAGCGTATTACCAGTATCTCGCTTGGAGAGCTCTCTTGAGAGCTTCACTCTTTGGGCCTCGCCGCCCGAAAGTGTTGTTGCAGCTTGACCTAATTTTATATACGAAAGCCCCACATCAATCAGTGTTTGTAATTTTCTCGCGATAGAAGGAACTGGCTCAAAAAATATTAGAGCATCTTCCACAGTTAAATCAAGTACTTGGGATATATCTTTTCTTTTATAGGTAACCTCTAAAGTCTCCCTGTTGTAGCGTTTACTTTTGCATATATCGCACGGGACGTAGACGTCTGGAAGGAAATGCATTTCCACTTTAATTAGACCATCCCCCTGACATGCTTCACAACGGCCACCTTTAACATTAAAGCTAAATCTTCCGAGCTTGTAGCCTCGCGATCGAGCTTCTTGGGTGCCTGCAAATAATTCTCTGATTGGTGTAAATATACCTGTATAGGTAGCAGGATTTGAACGAGGAGTTCTGCCAATAGGGCTTTGGTCTATGTCTACACATTTATCAAAATTGTCCATTCCTGTAATTGATTCATAAGCTTCAGGTTTTTTGGTTGTGGCTTTATTTAGTTCGGTTGCAGCAATAGGATAAAGTGTTTCATTGATTAGCGTCGATTTCCCTGACCCTGAAACACCGGTTATGCATGTAAGCAGCCCCACGGGGAGTTCGAGATTTACATCTTGTAGATTATTCCCGCTAGCTCCGTTTAGCATAATTTTTTTATTTGTTGGAGCGGTGCGTTTCTCAGGAATAATTATTTTTCGTCGACCGGACAGGTAGTCCCCTGTTAGAGATCGAGGTTCATTTATGATGTCATCGTAGCTGCCTTTTGCTACGATTTCTCCACCGTGTATTCCTGCCCCAGGCCCAATATCTACGATATAGTCAGCTTCCCTGATAGCCTCTTCATCGTGCTCCACCACAATCACTGTGTTTCCAATATCCCGCAACCGAGTAAGAGTAGCAAGCAATCGCTCATTGTCCCGTTGGTGTAATCCAATCGAAGGTTCATCAAGAATATACATAACCCCCACAAGACCAGCTCCGATCTGACTAGCCAGTCTTATGCGTTGGGCTTCTCCACCAGAGAGGCTCTCTGCACTTCGATTGAGGTTGAGGTAGTTTAAACCGACATCCACTAAGAAATTTAGTCGATTTCTTATTTCCTTTAGGATTTTTTCTGCAATTTTTCCTCTGCTGCCCTCTAAATGCAAATTTTCATAGTAGTTGGCAAGGTCTCCAACAGGCAAATTGCCTACTTCAGGAAGAGATTTTTTATCAATAAAAACATGTCTTGCTGCTTTTTTTAGTCGAGCGCCGTCACATTCTCGACAACGTTGAACATTAAGGTATTTTGCAATTTCTTCTCTTGCATGATGCGATTCTGTTTCTTTGTGGCGCCTTTCCATGCTTGGAACAATGCCTTCAAACGTGTGTGATCGCTTAAAGATAGCGCCTTTATCATTTGAGTAGTTAAATTCTATGATTTCTTGCCCGCTTCCAAATAAAATGACTTGCTGGTGATACTGCTGTAGGTCCTGAAATGGGCTATCAATATCAAATTCATAGTGTTTTGCAAGAGAGGTCAACATATTAAAGTAGAAAATATTCTTTCTGTCCCAGCTTCTAATGGCTCCTTCGGAAATGGAGCATTCTGGGAATTGCACAATAAGATCTATGTCAAAAAATTGCTTAACACCGAGTCCATCACAATCTGGGCAGGCTCCGGATGGACTGTTGAAAGAAAACATCCGAGGCTCAAGCTCATCGATACTATAGTTGCATACAGGGCACGCAAATCGAGCAGAAAAAAGAATCTCCGAAGGATTTTTGAGCGATGAGGCGTTGTCTATTGGCGAGTCAATAATTGGAGACCCATCCATGGAGCTTATAATAGCCAACCCTTCAGAAAGGTTAACTGCAGTTTCAAAGGATTCGGATAGCCTTAGCTGTAATTCGGGTTTAACTTTAAATCGATCGACTACTATTTCAATCGTGTGCTTCTTATTTTTTTCTAGTACAGGAGCATCATCGAGATCTACCACCAGTCCATCTATCCTAGCTCGAATGAAGCCCTGCGCCCTCATATTTTGGAAGATATGAGCATGCTCACCTTTTCGATCTCGTATAATAGGTGCCAATAAGATCAGTTTGGAGTCATAAGGCAAAGTCAGAACTTGGTCTACCATTTGGCTAATAGTTTGTGCTTTTAAAGGTGCGTCGTGGTCTGGGCATTTTGGCTCTCCTGCTCGGGCATAAAGTAATCGCAGATAGTCGTGTATCTCTGTAATCGTACCTACAGTAGAGCGTGGATTATGAGATGTGGATTTCTGTTGAATAGAAATAGCAGGGGATAGCCCATCAATATGGTCTACATCAGGTTTTTCCATCATAGATAAAAACTGACGAGCATAAGCAGATAGAGATTCCACGTATCGCCTCTGTCCTTCAGCATAGAGGGTATCAAATGCCAAGGATGACTTCCCTGAGCCTGATAGGCCCGTTATTACAATAAGCTTGTCTCGGGGAAGAGTGAGGTCTACTGATTTTAAATTGTGAGTTTTTGCGCCGTGAATGGAGATGTTTTTCATGCTAGATATAATCCAAAAAGTAACCAGCAATCATGAGCAAGTGAGGACAATAAAGCAAGAGAGGTCAAGGTAGTTTTTGGGTCATAGTGACTATTTGCCACTTTTATGTTTCTTTTCTTGAATGGATAGGGTTTTTTGACTCAAGCTTTACCTTGTTAGCCATTACATCTAGGAGTGATGCAATCTATAATAAACCCTCTTTAAGTTTAGCGATAGCAGATAATCAATGAATTCTTTGGAAAGAAAAAGCCTGTTTGGTTTAGCGGCTCTCTATGCTTTTCGTATGCTTGGCCTATTTATGCTGCTTCCGGTTTTGTCCTTATATGCGGATCAATATTCTGGAAGCACCACGATTCTTGTTGGTGTGGCGCTGGGTATATATGGATTAACTCAAGGATTGTTCCAGATACCCCTAGGATTCTTGTCAGACAGGATTGGTAGAAAGCCCGTAATTTTTGCTGGGATGCTAGTTTTTTTCTGTGGCAGTGTGTTGGCCGCCATGTCTGACTCTATGTGGGAGCTAATTGCTGGGCGAGCATTGCAAGGGGTTGGTGCAGTAGCCAGTACTATTATGGCGTTACTCTCAGACCTTACAACGGAACAAAACCGAACTAAGGCTATGGCAGTAATTGGTGGAAGTATTGGTATTGCATTTGCCATCTCTATGATCGCTGGTCCAATTTTAGCTAATTTATGGGGGCTGTCAGGGTTATTTTGGCTGACAGCGGGCTTAGCAATCTGCGGTATATTAATACTATTTTTTGTCATTCCTTCCCCAATGGCTGTTAAGTTAAATGCTGAATCCCAAGCCATCCCGCAAATGTTTGGAAAATTATTAAGAGATCGTGAGTTATTACGGCTCAATTTTGGCATAGCAGTTTTGCATTTTTCTCAGATGGCTACTTGGATCTCGGTACCTTTAATTTTAGAACAAACATTTGCATTTGGTCGCGAGCAACATTGGATAATCTATTTGAGTGTTATGGGCCTTTCATTTATCTGCATGCTTCCTTTTATCATAATGGCTGAAGCCCGACGAAAAATGAAACCAGTTTTTGTTGGCGCTGTAGTACTGTTGGCTGTAGGTGAGTTATTACTTGGCAGTGGAGCCAATGACCATATTTTATTCTTGCTGGGACTGTTTGTATTTTTTATGGCATTTAATCTGCTTGAAGCAACATTGCCGTCACTTGTTAGCAAACTGGCTCCCGCTGGAGGAAAGGGTACCGCAATGGGAATTTATTCTACTAGTCAGTTTCTAGGAGCATTTTTTGGCGGAATTTTTGGCGGTCTAGTTGCTCACTATTTCGGCTATTTTGGGGTATTTTGGATGGTTTCTGCGTTGATCGTGGTGTGGATTTTTGTAGCGATTACCATGAAAAAGCCTCTTCATCTGAAGAGCTTAGTGGTTGAGCTCGTCTCTAGTGATGCCATATCAGCGAATGATTATATTAATTTTGTTCCAGGGGTGTGTGATGTTGTAATTATCCCCGAGCAAAAACTAGCATACTTTAAGATAGATATTGATAGATTTTGCCCTGAAAGCATGGAGAGAGTTTTGGGCCGCAAAGTAGATTTTTAATTTTATGTTAAAGCCCCTATTATTAGGGGCTTAGTTATAATTATTTAACAATAATGGTCTTAGGTAATCATCAAAACGGGATATCATCATCAAATGTACTTGACCCTGATTCGGGCGACGAAGACGTTGTCTTGTTGTCTGACGTTACTTCGGTTTGATTCTGCTCTGAGGTAGGAGCCCGGTAGTCTGAAGACCCCCCTCGACTATCTAGCATTTGCATTTCACTGGCTACAATTTCTGTAGTATAGCGATCTTGTCCGTCTTGTGCTTGCCACTTTCGTGTACGCAAAGATCCTTCGAGATAAACCTTGGATCCTTTTTTTAGGTACTCACTTGCAATCTCTGCAAGGCGGTTGAAAAATACAACTCTATGCCATTCGGTCCTCTCTTGTTGTTGTCCGGTCTGTTTATCTTTCCAGGCTTCACTAGTTGCAATTGTTATGTTTGTAACAGCATTGCCATTTGGCATGAATTTAGCTTCTGGGTCTTTACCTAGATTGCCTACCAAGATTACCTTATTGATGCCTCGAGCCATGTCGTGTTCCAATAGTAAGTTTTGTGAATTGTGTATAAATAATAATTTAACAGGTTTAGATAGGAAATTCCATGCTGCTATCTAATACATTAATGGTTAATATTTTTTGAAAATTAAAGTTGCATTAGTTCCACCAAACCCGAAACTGTTCGACATAACATGCTGCAGGTCAGCGTTATCTACGCGACTGCTTAAGATTGGCAAACCTGCGGCTTCTGGATCAAGTGTGTTTAGGTTTGCTGACGCACAGATAAAGTTACTTTCCATCATCAGTAAACAGTAAATCGCTTCTTGGACACCCGCTGCCCCCAGGCCATGACCAGATAGAGATTTTGTCGAACTAATAGGCGGTACATCTTTTTCGAATACGTTTCTGATGGCTACCAACTCTGCAAGGTCGCCTACAGGAGTGCTGGTACCATGCGTGTTAATATAGTCAATAGGACCATCTGTGGTTTCCATAGCCATTTTCATGCATCGAGCCGCTCCTTCGCCAGAGGGTGCCACCATATCGTAGCCATCTGAAGTTGCTCCATAACCGGTGATTTCGGCATAAATTTTTGCGCCCCTAGCTAAAGCATGCTCTAGGTCTTCCACCACTAGACAGCCGGCACCCACACCAGGCACAAAGCCATCTCTATCTGCGTCATAAGCCCGTGAAGCTAGCTCAGGGGTATCATTGTACTTGCTTGATAGTGCGCCCATGGCATCAAACATACCCGCCATAGACCAGTGCATATCTTCTGCGCCGCCCGCAAAGACCATGTCTTGCTTGCCCATTTGTATTAATTCCATAGCATGGCCAATACAGTGCGCACTGGTAGCACAGGCAGATGAGATGGAGTAATTGGTTCCTTTTATTTTATATGGAGTAGCTAGACATGCGGAAACAGTGCTCGCCATAATCTGGGTGACCCTGTAGGGGCCAGCACGCTTGATACCGCGCTCTCGCATGACATCAATCGTCTCTGTAAACATTTCTCCTGAAACGCCACCAGAGCCCATTACCAGGCCAGTGCGGATATTAGAAACCTGCTCTTCTGATAACGCTGCATCAGCAATTGCTTTCCCCATGGCGATATATCCATAGGCCGCCGAAGGCCCCATAAATCGAGATACTTTGCGATTAATATGTTCTTCTATATTGATATCTAGCTTGGCGGCAACATTGCACCGCAGGCCCATTTCTTTAAACTCTTCTTGGAAGGCTATACCCGAAATAGATTCACGCAAAGATTTAGTGACAGTTTCTTTGTCATTCCCTAAGCAGGAAACAATACCTATTCCGGTAATCACTACTCGTTTCATTGTCTACCCCTGAGTCGGTTCTTGATCCGAACATCACCATATTTTAAGAACGAATTATAATCTAAACGATTAAAATTTGTCAGTTGAATCAAATAAGCCAACTCGAAGATCTTTGGCTGTATAGATATCTCGACCATCTACAGTGACCGTACCATCAGCAATTACCATTTTTAATTTTCGTTCAACTATCCGTGATACGTCTATTCTATAGGTGATAAGCTTCGCTGATGGAAGAATTTGACCGACAAATTTGACCTCCCCTGAACCAAGAGCTCTGCCGCGACCTTGGTTGCCTTTCCATGCCAAGAAAAAGCCAGTGAGCTGCCACATAGCGTCAAGACCTAAACATCCAGGCATGACTGGATCCCCCTCAAAATGACATCCAAAAAACCATAAATCTGGTTTGATGTCTAGCTCAGCAACCATAATCCCTTTACCGTACTTTCCCTCGGAAGCATGAATATGAGTGATCCTGTCTACCATTAGCATATTATGGCCGGGAAGTTGAGCATTTCCCTCACCAAACAAGTTTCCTTTGCTGCAGGAGATTAGCTCTTCATAACCATAAGAGTTTTGCGACTGCGGAATAAATTTTGTCATTAACTATATGGCCTCTAAATATATTACTTTAATTCAAGTTTGGGCTTAGGTGGTTAATAGGTATCAACCAGCAGCAAATTTAATCTGATCTAATGTGTTAAGTCCAGAAAATATAAAATTTGGAATTATTTCTGGAATATTTGTATGTAAGCTTTACATGGACTGCAATATGCAGCCAACAATGCATGAAAATAAAAATACTTAAAAACTGCGCTCAACAGAGAATTCTGCAATCTCTATCATTGCTCTCTTTTCTTTAGTGTCCGGAAGATTTTCAAGGCACTGTATGGCTTTTAATGCATGTGTATGAGCACAAGACTTTGTGTAGTCTAACGCTCTAGTGATTTTAATGACATCGAAAATAGCGTCTAATTTATCAAAAGTAGCATTTTTTATTGCTTCTTGAATCATCAAGTTTTGTTGTTTTGTGCCATTTTCCATCGCATAAATTAGTGGCAGAGTTGTCTTACCTTCTGCGAAATCGTCGCCAATATTTTTGCCCAAATCTTTAATATCACCATCATAATCAAGCACGTCATCCATCAATTGGAATGCCATCCCAACATGCCGGCCATAGCCACTTAAGGCTGTCTGTTGTTTAGACGTAGATTTTGCTATCAAAGCGCCCGTTTCTGCGGCAGCCTCAAAAAGTACCGCTGTTTTTTTAAATATTACGTTTTTATATTCTGTTTCGCTTATGTCAGGATTGCGAGCATTGATAAGTTGTTGAACTTCTCCTTCCGATATTATGTTAGTGCTAGCTGCAATAATTTCCATGATCCCTATGTTGCCAATATCAACAAGCATTTGAAATGCCCTTGAATAGAGGAAATCGCCAACCAGTACACTGGGAGCATTGCCATATTTGGTATTTGCTGTTGCCTGGCCACGCCGAAGTTCTGAGGTGTCGACCACATCATCATGAAGTAATGTGGCTGTGTGTATGAATTCAATGATTGCTGCGAGTGCTATATGTTCTGTGCCTTTATATCCGCAACTATTAGCACTTAAAAGTACCAATAAAGGTCTGAGGCGTTTTCCGCCGCCGTCAATAATATACTGACCAATGTTTTCAATTAGGTCGACTTCAGAATTTAGTCGATTAATGATTAGATTATTGACTTCTTCAAATTCAGATTTTACCACTTGATGGAATGGCAGCATACAGGTGACCTGTTGATTTTCTTTTACCTTCATTAGTTTGCTCAACAAATAGAAGAGATTAAATTTTGGGGCTTGAGGTATTTTTATGTCAAATTGGCTGCTTATTATAGCTATTATAGCTAATCTTTATAACAATTTATTCTTGCGATTAGACAATGTTTGTCTTAAAATTCAGGCGCTCGCAAAACCGGCCTAGAGAAATCGTTTTTTGGGCTTGAACTGGTGAAGCGAATATGGAGTAAGTCGTATGTATGCAGTAATTAAAAGTGGCGGAAAACAGCATCGTATTGAAGAAGGCGAATTTCTTCGTGTAGAAAAACTAGATGTGCCCACAGGTGAAAAAATTGATTTTGCTGAAGTGCTTATGGTTACTGACAGCGAAAAAGTAAAAATTGGTACGCCTTATATTGATGGAGCAAAGGTTACAGCGGAAGTGCTAAGTCATGGACGTGCTGATAAAGTAAAAATCATTAAATTTAATCGTCGTAAACATAGCCGCAAACAAATGGGTCATCGTCAGTGGTTCACTGAGATTAAAATTACCAGTATAAGTATAGGTGAAATAAAGGCTAAAGCTGAAGCTAAACCCAAGGCTAAGGTTGAAGCTAAACCCAAGGCTAAGGTTGAAGCTAAACCCAAGGCTAAAGCTGAAGCTAAACCCAAGGCTAAGGCCGAGATCAATAAATAGGAGAACGTCATGGCTCACAAGAAAGCTGGTGGTAGTACCCGCAATGGACGCGATTCCGAAAGCAAGCGTCTCGGTGTTAAGCGCTTTGGAGGAGAAAAAGTATCTGCTGGAAGCATTATTGTTAGACAGAGAGGTACGAGGTTTTATGCGGGCAATAATGCTGGACTTGGCCGAGATCATACAATATTTGCGACTGCCACTGGAGAAGTAAAGTTCGCAGTAAGAGGGCCCAGCAATCGAAAATATGTTGATATTGTGACTGTTTAAGGTGTCAAATTAGATTGTCCCTTTGTTTAGGCTAAAGCCCCACTAAAAGTGGGGCTTTTTGTTATGACGGCGTAATTTACTTTCTGAGCTCTATTTGTATTTTGATAACTTATAACGCTTCTCTGGAAGCTGTATACTCTATTTTCAAGTCAGACCAAGACTCTAATATTTAAAATATATGGTGACTCGATACTATGAAATTTGTTGACGAAACAACTATCCATGTTCAAGCAGGCCGAGGCGGTAACGGATGCCTTAGTTTTCGTCGTGAGAAATTTATTGAAAAAGGAGGCCCAGATGGCGGCGATGGCGGCGATGGTGGCAGTGTTTATTTGGAAGGCGACAGCAATCTTAATACGTTAGTTGATTTTCGCTTTCAGCGAAATTTTAATGCTGAAAGCGGTCAAGCAGGAAAATCTTCAAATTGCACTGGCAAGGGCGGTGATGATCTTATTTTAAAAGTGCCTGTTGGCACGACGATCATAGATGAAGATACCGAAGAAGTGCTCGGCGATATAACCGCTGGTAACCAACGATTAATGGTAGCCAAGGCCGGCTACCATGGATTAGGTAACACTCGCTTTAAGTCGAGCGCTAATCGTGCGCCAAGACAAACATCCTCAGGGTCTGAGGGCGAACTGCGACATTTAAAGCTAGAACTCAAGGTTTTGGCTGATGTTGGATTGCTGGGGCTTCCGAATGCTGGCAAATCTACTTTTATCCGTGCCGTTTCAGCTGCGCGACCGAAAGTCGCTGATTATCCGTTCACCACGCTAGTGCCAAACTTGGGGGTCGTGAGCCCGCAAAGATACCGTAGTTTTGTGATTGCGGATATTCCTGGTTTGGTCCAAGGTGCGGCTGAAGGTGCTGGCTTGGGCATCCGTTTTTTAAAACATTTAACCAGAACGCGTTTATTGTTGCATTTGGTTGACATGTTGCCAGCGGATGACTCCTGCCCAGCTAGTAATGTTAATGTTATAGAGAATGAATTAGATTTATTCAGCCCTACCCTTTGGAGTCGTGAGCGCTGGTTAGTGCTAAATAAGATTGATATGTTGCCGGAAGATGAAAAAATTAGTCGCTGCGCAGAGGTTATTGAAAAGCTAGAATGGACTGGTCCTGTATACTATATATCTGCTTTATCTGCCGTTGGGACCGAAGTGTTGTGTCAGGATATAATGAGTCGCCTAGAAGACTGCTGGGAAGCGGAGCAAGAGAACCCTGAAGCTGCGACTTACGAAAGAGACCTCCAGTCGAAAATGCAACTTGAAGCTAGAGATCGAATAGAATTGCTAAAAGAGAAGGTAAAGTCGACGGACGATGACGATGACGATGACGATGACGATGATATCGAAGTGATATACAGCAATTAAATAAATGTTTTTCAAGATAATAAAAATCAGTTACTTAACATAAAGTTTAAAAGATAAATAAAAAATCATGATGAGTATAGCTGGACGAAATATGATTAATCGTAAAGATTCTGTAAAAAACACCAAGCGCGTGGTTGTGAAAATTGGCAGCGCACTACTAACCTCCAATGACCAGGGGCTTGATAAGTCAGCTATTGCCGCCTGGGTGGAACAGATTGCAGGTATGCTTGATAGGGGTTTAGAGGTTGTGATTGTTTCTTCTGGTGCTGTTGCTGAGGGGATGTTCAGGCTTAACTGGGACGAGCGCCCTTCATTGGTGCATGAGCTGCAGGTCGCCGCTGCCGTTGGCCAAATGGGGCTAGCTCAGGCTTACGAATTTGAGTTCCAAAAATATCAGCGTACTACTGCTCAAATTTTATTAAATCATGATGATATTTCAATTCGTGAGCGCTACCTGAATGCTCGAAATACATTACAGTCATTACTTAAGCTCAAAGTGGCGCCTATAGTTAACGAGAACGATGCAGTGGCAACAGATCAAATTTGTTTTGGCGACAATGATACTTTGGCTGCTATGGTTGCAAATCTCATAGATGCTGATTTATTGATCATACTAACTGA
>JBLIIR010000007.1:0-33394 GCA_047635255.1 Porticoccus sp.
TGCGATGCGCGCAGTTCTTGAGATTGCTGGAGTGCATAATGTTTTAGCTAAATGTTACGGTTCCACCAATCCAGTTAATGTTGTTCGTGCTACTTTTAAAGCGCTGCAATGCATGAATTCTCCTATGACAGTTGCAGCTAAGCGTGACAAGACTGTCGAAGAGATTCTGAATTAAGGTTAATTATCACCATGACGAAGACTAAAAAAATTAAAGTTACCCAAGTGCGCAGCACCAATGGTCGATCAGCATCGCATAAAGCGTCTATTGCTGGGTTGGGTTTACGCCGTATTAGGCATACCGTTGAGGTGGAAGATACACCTTCAGTGCGCGGCATGATTAACAAGGTCCACTATCTAGTTAAGGTTGAAGGGGAATAGTATGCGTCTTAATACGCTAAGTCCCGCACCAGGGAGAATTAAAGAAGCTAAGCGTGTCGGTCGAGGTATAGGCAGCGGCTTAGGAAAAACTGCTGGACGTGGGCATAAAGGTCAAAAATCTCGTTCAGGCGGAAGTGTTCGTCCGGGTTTCGAGGGCGGTCAAATGCCTTTGCAAAAACGCCTACCTAAATACGGATTCACGTCTCGTATATCACGCGTGACATCTGAAATTCGCTTGAGTGAACTAAACCAGATAGATGGTGATATTGTTGATATTCAATCTCTGCGTGCCGCAGGATTGATTAATAGCCACATTACTCGAGCAAAAGTGTTTCTTTCTGGCGAGCTTTCCAAGGCTGTTGTTCTTAAGGGTCTTCGTGTGACAAAGGGAGCTAAGATTGCAATTGAAGCTGCCGGCGGCAAGGTAGAAGAGTAGAATTTAATGACGAAAGCCGGCATACAAAAACAAGGTGATTCAAAAGGTTTAGGTGAGCTTTGGGCTCGCTTGCGTTTTTTGTTTATAGCCCTTGTTATTTATCGCATTGGCACGCACATACCAGTGCCTGGTATTGATCCTGACCGTTTATCTGAATTATTTGGACAAAATCAGGGGACAATTGTTGGAATGTTCAACATGTTCTCTGGTGGTGCGCTGGAGCGTATGAGTATTTTAGCCTTAGGAATTATGCCGTACATATCTGCCTCTATTATCATGCAGCTAATGTCAGCAGTGGTTCCTTCGCTCGAACAGCTTAAGAAAGAAGGTGATTCTGGACGTCGCACGATAAATCAGTATACTCGCTACGGAACAGTCCTATTGGCTACACTTCAGGCAATTGGTATGTCTGTAGGGTTGGCGGGCCAAGGTTTGGCTTATGCGGTAGATTTTAGTTTCCACTTTATCGCCGTCATTTCCTTGGTTACTGGTGCTGTGTTTTTAATGTGGCTAGGAGAGCAGATTACCGAAAGAGGGGTTGGCAACGGTATATCAATGCTTATTTTTGCAGGTATTGTTGCAGGCATTCCTGCGGCTATCGGACAAGCATTGGAATCATCACGTCAAGGTGAACTGCATATATTAGCTTTATTGCTAGTTGGAATTCTGGCGATTGCAGTCGTTTACTTTGTTGTATTTATTGAGCGCGGCCAGCGACGAATAACAGTTAATTATGCCCAACGTCAACCAGGTCGAGGGCCGGCCCAGGCAAGCCATCTTCCACTGAAAGTAAATATGGCTGGCGTTATTCCAGCAATTTTTGCTAGTAGTCTGTTGTTATTTCCTGCATCTATTGCCCAGTGGTTTGGACAGGGCGCCGGCTCAGCAGATTGGCTGCAAGAGGTAGCACTTTTTATCGGCCCAGGACAGCCTTTGCACATTCTAATGTTTGCTGGATTGATTATTTTCTTCTGCTTCTTCTATTCAGCGTTAATGTTTAATCCTCGTGAGATGTCAGATAACTTAAAACGAGGCAATGCTTTTTTGCCAGGGATAAGACCTGGAGAGCAAACTGCAAAATACATAGATGGTGTGATGACAAGATTAACCTTGGTCGGAGGTCTTTATATGACTGCAGTATGTCTTTTGCCACAATTTTTAAATGTGTACTTAAATGTTCCTTTTTATCTCGGTGGCACTTCGCTACTTATTGCGGTGGTGGTAACAATGGACTTTATGTCTCAAGTGCAGTCACATTTGATGTCGCATCAATATTCATCTTTGATGAAGAAGTCTAACCTTAAAGGATATAGCGGTCGAAGTCGCTAATTAGAATAGAGGATTTATTATGAAAGTACGCGCATCTGTAAAAAAAATGTGCCGTAACTGTAAGATAATTAAAAGAAAAAGTGTTTTGCGTGTTATCTGCAGTACTGAACCCCGTCACAAGCAACGTCAGGGTTAATTGAATAGAGTTATTGATTTTTACTACAAGCAAAGCTATTCTCTTGCGCCTTTTTGGGCTACTCCTGTTGCGGGAGTTATTTTAGATAGTAGGATTGCAAACAAATATTAAAGTGGAGTGAACAGATGGCCCGTATTGCCGGTGTCAACATACCTGATAACAAGCATGCAGTGATTTCTCTCACGTATGTTTTTGGAGTAGGTCGTAGTACTGCCAAAGCAATTTGTGCTCGTGCAGGTATTGCTGAAAATATAAAAATATCTGATTTAAGCGAAGTTCAAATTGATGCCGTTCGGGGTGCTGTTACTGAACAGACCGTTGAAGGTGATCTGCGTCGTGAAGTTAGTATGAATATTAAAAGGCTGATGGATCTTGGTTGCTATCGCGGTCTTCGTCATCGTCGCGGCTTGCCTTTACGCGGGCAACGCACTAAAACTAATGCGCGAACCCGAAAAGGGCCACGCAAGCCCATTAAGCGATAGGAAAGGATAAGTATGGCAAAGCCCGACAAAAAACCCACGCGAAAGAAAGTAAAAAAGACGGTAGTTGATGGCGTGGCACATATTCACGCCTCCTTTAATAACACTATTGTGACTATTACGGATCGTCAAGGTAACACTTTGAGTTGGGCCACCTCTGGTGGTTCTGGATTTAGAGGGTCTCGAAAAAGCACTCCATTTGCTGCGCAGATTGCAGCTGAACGTGCTGGCGAGGCTGCCCAGGAGTTTGGGGTAAAAAACCTTGATGTAGAGGTTAAGGGTCCAGGTCCAGGCCGCGAGTCCGCTGTGCGCGCTCTTAACAATGCAGGATATAAAATTACTAATATTACTGACGTCACGCCTATTCCACACAACGGATGCCGTCCGCCGAAAAAACGTCGCGTATAAAGAGGGTAGTAAGCAAATGGCAAGATATCTAGGACCGACATGTAAACTTTCTCGCCGCGAAGGCACAGATCTATTTCTGAAAAGTGGAATCCGACCCTTGGAGTCTAAATGCCATGCAGATAGTGTTCCTGGGCAGCATGGTGCTCGCCGCGGACGCCTTTCTGATTACGGTGTTCAGTTACGTGAGAAACAGAAAGTGAAACGTACGTATGGAATTCTTGAAAAGCAATTTCGTAACTACTATAAAGAAGCAGCTGTCATCAAAGGGGCAACAGGTGAGACCTTGTTGAGACTTCTTGAGCAGCGTTTAGATAATGTTGTGTATCGCATGGGGTTTGGTTCGACGCGCTCTGAATCGCGTCAATTGGTTGCTCACAATGCAATTCTAGTGAATGGCATAAAGGTTAATATTGCTTCATATCGAGTTAGTGAGAATGATGTTGTAAGTATTCGTGAGAAATCAAAAAAACAATTACGCATACAGGCAGCACTACAAATTTCTGGACAGCGAACCGCTGTTGATTGGATTGAAGTGGATTCAAGCAAGATGATTGGGACATTTAAGCGTTATCCAGATCGTGCTGAGCTTCCGTCCGAAATCAATGAGAATCTTATTGTAGAGCTTTACTCTAAATAAAATTTTTAAGATTTAAAAGCCAATTAATCGATAAGAGGCAGTTAGGGATATGCATACATCAGCAAATGAGTTTTTGACACCACGTACTATCGATGTAACCGAGTTAAGCTCCACTCGATCTAGGGTCGTTCTTGAGCCTCTTGAACGTGGTTTTGGACACACCTTAGGGAATGCTTTGCGTCGAATTTTATTATCCTCAATGGCTGGATCAGCTATAGTTGAGGTAGAGATGGATGGCGTGTTACATGAGTACAGTAGCCTGGAGGGTGTCCAAGAAGACGTAATTGAAATTTTACTTAATCTTAAGGGCGTAGCTATTATCCTGCATGAAAAAGATGAAGTAACCTTGACGCTTACTAAAAAAGGTAAAGGCGTTGTTACTGCTGGGGATATAACTGTTGACAGTACATGCGAAATTACCAACCCTGAACATGTGATTGCAAATATTACAGCAGCCAGTGCAAAGCTTAATATAAAACTTCATGTGGTAAAAGGAAGAGGTTATCAGCCTTCTAATCTTCGCACAGATGACTCTGATGAGGATCGTGCTATAGGTCGACTGCAGCTGGACGCTACTTTTACACCTGTTAGGCGTGTTTCTTATGTGGTCGAGAGTGCTCGTGTTGAACAACGCACTGATTTAGATAAATTAGTATTAGATATAGAAACCGATGGAACAATTGATCCAGAAGAGTCTATTCGTCGCGCCGCAACTATCCTGCAGCAACAACTGGCTGTTTTCGTAGACCTTCAGAGTGAAGGTGCTGCGTTGCCCGAAGAAGAAGAAGACCCGGTTGATCCTGTTCTCTTGCGTCCAGTTGATGATCTGGAGTTAACGGTACGTTCTGCAAATTGCCTAAAGGCTGAAAATATTTACTATATTGGTGATTTGGTTCAGCGTGCGGAAGTTGACTTGCTGAAAACCCCAAATTTGGGAAAAAAATCTCTAACCGAAATTAAAGATGTGTTAGCTTCTAGGGGGTTATCTTTAGGTCTTCGTCTTGAGAATTGGCCGCCAGCTAGTATACGTACTGAAGTTGAAGTAGTTTAGTTTTTTATCACTCCCAGCTTAAGCAAGCCAGGAATTTAAGAGTTTATTGCTGAGATAGCAAAATTTTTTAAGGAAATAGAATCATGCGTCATCGTAAGAGTGGTCGAAAATTAGGCCGCACAGGTGCACATCGTAGAGTCATGTTCCGTAATATGGCCACGTCTTTGGTTGAACACGAGCTAATAAAAACTACCTTACCGAAAGCAAAAGAGCTGCGTAAGATCGCCGAGCCCTTAATTACTTTAGCTAAAGTGGACAGTGTGGCTAACCGGAGGCTAGCATTTAGTCGCCTTCAAGATAAGGCTGCTGTAGGAAAATTATTTTCTGAATTGGGCCCTAGATACCAAGATCGTCCTGGGGGCTATATTAGCATTTTAAAATGCGGCTTCCGATCAGGTGACGCAGCACCAATGGCTTATGTTGGACTAATGGACCGACCAGAGGTTGAAGCTGTAGAGGTTGATGCAGAAACAGAAGATAGTTAATTTTTTAAATTTTCTTAGCTACTAAAAAGCCGGATATTACTCCGGCTTTTTAGTAGCTAATTTTTTTCTTGAGCCCAATCTTATTTGATGGAGTTTTGAGGGGTTCGTTACGACAGCGGGAGTTGTATGTGGAAGGTGGTCCCCACATCTAAATCAGAAGTGATCGCCAGCTGACCTTTGTGTTGCTCTGTAATAATAAAATATGAAAAAGATAGGCGTTTTGCCGAGTCATAGTTACAGCTTGCTGATTGGTTGGTAAAGAAAGGCTCAAAAATAAATTGCTGCTCTTCCTTGCTAACACCTAAGCCGTTATGTTGTATCTTGACCCATAGCGCTTCATAGCACTCCATAACTTTAATCTTTATTAAAGGTTCTGATTTTTCAGGCATGACTTCACTGATTGCATAACAAGCATGACGAAATAGGCTTAATACTACTTGTTTCATTTCTGAGGAAAAAAAAGGTATTTGGGGAAGATTTTCTTCATAGTCAATTTCAACCTTAATGTCACGAAATTTTAGACCAGAGGGAGAAGTGATTACCTTGCAAGCTAGCTCAAGAGTGTCATTAATGACAGAAGGAATGGCACCGAGTTGTTTTTTGCCACCCCTGCTAACAGAAAAATCTACAAGATTGTCAATAATAGCCAGAACTTGTTGGCCTCGTTGGCTGGCATCCAAGAGTAGCAATTTTAGTCCCTCCCCATCTTTATTTTTCAAGGAGTCTAGTTGTTCTATATTGGACAGTCCTTGGCTTAAATTTTCCAATATACACTGTAGAGGGAAATTGATATCGTGCGCCATAGTTGAGGCTAGCTCTCCCATAGAAGACATCTTGTCTCTTTGTATAAGCATGTTTGCAGCAAGAATGGTCTCTGTTACGTCATCTATCAAAACAACTACCCCGGTTGCTTCTTGTTCTCTAAGTGGATAAATAGTTATGTCGAAGTGATACTGGCCTCGCTGACTATGCTTAATTGTTGTGGCTTGATTCTGAGTTTGAGCATGGCTAATTTGTGCTGGGGTAATAGTTATGGCTGGATAAGTTTGCCAAAGATCCTTACCTAAGGCCTGCGCAGAGCTGATCCCGGTAATAGATTCAGCTTTTTGATTCCATCGAGTTATTTTCCCATACTGATCTAAACTTATTAGCATGAGGGGCATGGAGCTTAAAATACCAGCTATATATGACTCCGACGAACGAAGTCGCTCTGTTGTTGTTTTATGTTGTGTTATTTCGCCTTCTAAAAGTCTATTTGAATCTTTTAGTAATTGGTTGTATTGATCCAGGGTAGCAGTTCTTTCTAATACGCGCTGCTCAAGTTGATTCCGTATTTCCTCGAGGGCTCTGTTCGATTGATGGGCTTGCCTTCGACTAAAAAAAAGCATTATAGCAGTGGTTGATAAAAGGATAATGAAGACCCCGCCGGACCAATTGGCCAGATGCTGCCAATTTGTATGGCCGTCTTCATTATTTAGGAAGGTGATCATGCCTGCATTTACAGGGAAAATAGGGGTTAATATACATAAATAATACAAATATTTTTTCATATCTGAACGCCACTCTCACAAAAGGTTATTCTAAAATAAGAATATCATGCCTAGCGCAAACACGAATCCTGACCAGATTAGCGTCACTGTGCAATAGCCCATTATATCCCTGATTTTGAGTCTTGCGATACCTAGCAACGGAAGAGCCCATAACGGTTGAATCATGTTGGTCCATGCATCGCCAAAGGCCACAGCCATAGCAGCTTGATGTAGTGGAACACCTAATGATTGCGCTGCAGGAATTACAATGGGGGCCTGGATGGCCCACTGCCCTCCACCTGAAGGCACGAAAATATTCACTAGGCCAGCACTAAGGAAGGTCAGTAGTGCAAAATTGTCAGCATCTGAGATGCTGACAAACCATCCCGAAATGGATGCGGCTAATCCAGAGCCTACCATCATGCCCATAATCCCAGCATATAAAGGGAATTGAAGCACAACCCCGCAGAGCCCTTTTACTGCCTCGCTAAGCGCAGTCAGATAGGATGCTGGTGACTGATGAAGCAAAAGCCCTGCTACCAGAAAAATAAAGTTAATGGTATTTAGACCAATAGCGCCATCATATACAATATAGTCTACTAAATAGTATGTGCCGAGCATTCCTAGCAAGAAAGTGGGTAATCGGTGATTTTCGATGTAATTAGCAGGGGTGATGATCTTGATGCCGGGGTTTTCATTAATATTTATCTTGTGGGGCTCTACTTCAATAGTTTCTGCCGGTGGAGGTAGCATCAGCCTGTTAACTAGAGGCAGCGTGATAAAAAGAATGAGGCATATAGTGAGAGATTCCCAGCTGAAAATTGTCTCAGACAAAGGAATAGTATTTCCCTTTAACAGGGCGCTTAATTCATCACCATCGGTTGCGGCAATCTTTAATGGTATAGAGGCTGATAGCCCTGCATGCCAGACAAGCATGCCAGAGTAAGCCGAGGCAACTAGGAGGGGATAGTGCACCCCTTTTACTTGGAGGGCAATCTGACGCGCCATTAATGCGCTAGCAATCAACCCAAAGCCCCAGCTAATCCAGCAACAAATCAAGGCAATCATGGTCATTAATACAATTGCCTGTTCTGGAGTTTTAGCTATGGAGGCGATTTTTTTCAAACCCCCTCTTACCGCTTCTGTTTGCGCCAGAACACTTCCAGTGAATAAAGTAATGGTTACCTGCATGGAGAACACCAAAAGATCCCACACCCCATCACCCCATAATCGAACCATATGTGTAGGCGAGTAGTCTTGGGTAAGTACACCGGTAATTAAAACTATAAAAGTTATTATGATGGCGATAACGAATGCATCAGGTAGCCACCGCTCCATGATGTGAGAAAAAAACTTGGATGTGCGTCTGATCATTATGGGGACGTATCCTTATGCTTAATCTATGACAGTGAGACTATTTCTTCTCAAGGGGGCTAAAGACTAACTGATGTATGATTGCGATGGAAAAATTTTTTTGTATCGATGTCCATTAATCGCATGCGCCCACCCCAGACATATCCAGTATCTAAAGGAAAAATATTTTCTTTTTCGATGCGTCCCTCCAGTGCAGCCCAGTGCCCAAAGATAATTTTAGCATTTTTTGATAACCCTTTTTCATGCTTAAACCAAGGCAAAAAACCATCTGGTGGAATTTCAGGAGTATTCTTAGATACAAGATCGAGTTGTCCCAATGGAGTGCAAAAACGCATTCGTGTAAGGTAATTAGCGATAACTCTCCATCGTTCCCCCCCAGTCAGGCTGTCATCCCAAATATTTGGTTGGTCACCATACATAGCGTTAAAAAATTCACCTGATTGAGTGCCGCAACGTAAAACAGCATTCAGTTCTTCCGCTAACTGTATAGCTTTTATTGGGGACCATTGAGGAGGTATGCCTGCATGAACTAAAATGTAACCTTTTTCATTGATCAGCATTGGTTGTTGTTGAAGCCAATGTAGGAGCTCTTCTCTATCAGGAGCATCAAGTATTGCTTGAAATGTATCGCCAGAGCTAATTTTTCTTGATCCGTAAGCTGTGGCCAGTAAGTGCAGGTCGTGATTGCCTAGCACCATTCTAAAGCTGCTGCCTAGTTTGTAGCAAAATCGAAGTGTTTCAAGGGAGGAAGGGCCTCTATTCACTATGTCGCCAACAGACCACAAAAAGTCTTTATCCGGATTAAATGATACTTCTTCTAGTAAAGATATCAGCGGTTCAAGGCAACCCTGAATATCGCCTACGGCGTAGGTGCTCAATGCACCGCTCCTGGCACAAACAATCGAAATATTGGGATAGAGACATCGAATTCTATTTCCGCGTTACAGGACATCTGATAGCATCCCTCCATAGTGCCAACTTGAGTGTTAAGTGTGACACTGCTTGTGTATTGGTATACTTCCCCTGGAGCAATAGTTGGCTGCTCTCCTACAACGCCAGCACCGTTAACTTCTTTGGCCTGCGCATCTCCATCAGTGATAATCCAATGTCGGCTAATCAGTTGTACCGAGCGGCCTCCATTATTTTTAATGCTAACATGATAAATAAAAGAAAATTTCTTATTTATTGGATCTGAATATTCCGAAGAATAGCGGGGAGTCACGTCCACAATGATATCGGTCATAACAAGGAGCTCATTTGGTTGCTAAGCTGCACAAACTGCTCAACGCTGAGGTTTTCTGGACGAAGAGCTAAATCAACATCAAGTTGTTTGAGGTGCCTATCAGGAAGAATTAATTTTAACGAATTTCGTATAGTTTTTCGACGCTGTTGAAAGCATGTTCTTACTAATTCAGACAGGAGGGCTAGATCGGTTGCCTTATATGGTGGACTTGAATATGGCTGCAACAATACCATAGCCGAATCGACTTTAGGCATTGGATTAAAAGCAGAAGGTGGCACTAAAAATAAGGGGTGTACTTTGCAATAATACTGAATCATTACGCTTAGCCTGCCATAGTTTTTTTGTCCAGGGGGTGAGCTCAGTCGATCCACCACTTCTTTCTGAAGCATAAAGTACATATCAGAAATACATTCATTGAAGCCTAGCAAATGAAATAAGAGTGGCGTGGTGATGTTGTATGGCAGGTTACCGACAATTCGTAGTGGGCGTCCATCAGTGCAAAATTTTCGAAAATTTATTTTTAACGCATCCCCTTGGTGGATTTCAAGATTAGCATATTGCTGGAACTTGTCCTTAAGAACTGGAATCAAATCCCGATCCAATTCAATGATGTTCAGCCCTGGACATTTTGTTAACAGCGGGCCTGTTATGGCACCTTGCCCAGCTCCGATTTCAACCAAGTTATCATTTTTTTCTGGATCGATGGCCTCAACTATTAGTTCGATAACATCCAGGTCAACTAAAAAGTTCTGACCGAAACGCTTACGTGCCTGATGCCCGTTTTTTTTATGGGAATATTTCATTGGTTTAGCATGACCATTCTTCTGGCATATTCAATGGCTGCAATCAGGCTCCCTTTGTTTCCTTTGCCAGTTCCAGCCAAATCAAGAGCTGTGCCGTGGTCAACAGATGTGCGTATAACCGGTAGCCCTAGTGTGACGTTAACTGCGCTTCCAAATCCTTTGTATTTGAGCACTGGCAACCCTTGGTCATGGTACATTGCCAATACTGCGTCACAATTTTTTAAATATTTCGGTGTAAAAAGAGTATCGGCAGGCAGGGGGCCCTCAAGACAAAATCCTTGATTGCGTAGTTGACTCAAACAAGGTGTAATGACATTTATTTCTTCCATTCCTAGATAACCGTCTTCCCCTGCATGAGGGTTGAGACCGCAAACTAATATTTTGGGGCACTCAATCCCAAATTTTTGTTTTAATTCGCTATTAAGAATATAAATAGTCTTTTTTAATAGGTCATGTGTAATGGCTTTTGGCACATCAGAGAGAGGTAGATGTGTTGTTACAAGAGCCACCTTAAGGTCCTCAGTAGCAAGCATCATAACTACTTTTTCAGTGGAAGTTTTTTCCGCTAAAAATTCTGTATGGCCCGTGAAACTAAACCCCGCAGCGTTAATCACACCCTTGTGAACAGGCCCGGTAACCATTGCATGACAGTAGTTATTTTGACATGCAGTCAATGCTTGGGAGAGTGTATCTAGCACGTATTTCGAGTTATCTGGGTTGAGGACTCCCGGCACTACTTTGGAGCTCAAAGAGACGGGCTGTATTGCAATCTCACCACCCTTAAGTGCTTTAGGGTGGCCTGGAATTGCCGCACGAAGTTTAATAGGTAGATTTAGTTGCTTGGCTCGCGATTCCAATAGATTTGAGTCCGCATAAGCTATCAGCTCAAAATCAAGCGGTTGCTGGATGAGCTGTATGAGTAAATCTGGTCCTATGCCAGAAGGTTCACCTGGGGTTACGGCTATTCTTATCACGATTTGATATCTACAAAAGCCTCATCTCTAATTTCTTTAAGCCAGACTTCTAGCTCTTCTCGATATCTTTTTTGTTTTAGGGTTTCTCTGGCCTGAGAACGCTTTATTGTATCGGTGAAATCTTGATCGCGGCGTTCAGTGACCTGTACAATATGCCATCCAAATTGAGTTTTAATGACTTCGCTGATTTCATCTATATTAAGTGTATTCATTGTTTTTTCAAATTCAGCTACAAATTTACCAGGAACTGACCAACCTAGGCTTCCACCAGACATTGCTGTACCGATATCTTCGGAGTGGGCTCTAGCAACGTCATCAAAGTTTTTGCCATTTAATATTTCATTACGAATTTTATCGGCTGTCTCTAGAGTTTTTTCGTCGTCTCGGATTTCATTTGGCACTAGCAATATATGTCTGACATTGTGTTGCTGTACAAGATTTGATGAGGCTATACCTCTTCGGGTGTATAGTTTTAGCAGGTGAAATCCAGCAGCACTACGTATGGGTTCGCTAATTTGTCCTGGAGATAGATTTTCAATTGTCGCACTGAATATGTCAGGTAGCTGAGAGGCTTTTTTCCAGCCCAGGTCCCCACCCTGAAAAGCTTTATTTCCTTTAGATTTGGCAATAGCAAGACTCTTAAAATCTTCGCCATTTTTGATTTGAAAATAAATGCTCAAGATTTCTTCCTGAATTTTAGCTACTTCCTCATTGGAGGAGTCGGAAGCTACAGGTAGTAAAATATGCCCAATTTGGAAATCAGGAGTTGCCCATGAGCGCCCCTCTTTGGTATTGAGAAAGTTATCGATCGCTTGTTCGCTGATAGATATGCGCTTATTAAGGTGGCCCTCCTGAACGCGACCTATGAGCAGCTGCTCCCTTACTTTTTGACGAAAATTTGCAGCCGTTACGCCTGATTGTTGCCCCTCATCGAGAAAGTCCTGCATAGTTTTATTTTGTCGTTGAGCTGCTTGCTCTATGGCTTGATTTACTTGCGTATCACTAAATCTGACCCCGGCTTGCTTTGCCTTAAGCAGCTGGATGCGCTCAATAATCAGGCGCTCTAAAACTTCCGTTATAACTTCATCTTGGGATGGACCTGCTCGACCGCTTTCTTTTATTCGATTAAGAACTTCAAGCGTCCTATCTTCTAGCTCGCTGCTCATGATCACTTCATTATTTATTGATGCGACAACTTCATCCAAAAGAACTTCTTTTGCGGTTACCAATGAAGTAAATGAGACTGCTAATATTGCGCCACATAAATACTGAAAGAGGATATTTTTTGGTATCATTGTTGTATCTTCATGAATTAGTTGTTTGGTGCTTCATAGCCATACACGCCATCTGTTAATATAGATTGCATTTTGGATCCAAAGCCTGCAATGCCTTTGATCTGGAGCGAAAGAAATACACCTTTGTCTTCCTCTAAATCGTCCATTGGTAACACAATATTGTCGTCCCTATCAATCCACTTCCGGGCAAGCAGACTTAGGCGTACACAGCAGCTCTCATATTGAACTCCAAAAAATGTTTCCAGGGTTCTGCTGTTAGTAACATCATAGTTATAGCGACCCACAATGTTCAAGTTTCTTGTTATCGGCAGCGCAGTAGAGAAATCACTTTGCTCAATATCGTTGTTATATTTTTTTCCATTAAGTGTGACCGGAGTCTGATTATTGAAACGATAGCTGATGTTAAGAAGCTTGTTGTCGCCTCCACTATATCGCAAACTAGTGCTTGCCCGATCTAGCTCGTTGTCATCTGAATCATACTGGGCGTTCGCAAGGGCTTGCCAGTTGTCCCCAAGTCTCATTTCAAATTCTGCAGCGTAAGGAGATTTATCTCTTCGCGCTTCTTTGCTTATAGGTGAATCCAGAGATACAGTTCGATCATCTAGATAAAATATTTGACCAGCGCTCGCGCGCATTTGTTCAATGCCAGAACCATCATCAATTAGTCGTGTAGTAAATCCAACAGAAACTTGTTTCGAATCAGTCACACGATCCCCACCGCTAAATCTCTCATCTCTAAATAGTGAGCCGTATCCAAAAGTTGATAATGCTGTATCAAACAATGGAAGATCGTCTTGATTTTCTTTTTTGGCATAGACTATGTAGAGTCTCGGCTCAAATGTATGTGTGTAATCATTAAGCCAAGTAGTTTTTCTTTCTAAGTATATTCCAGTATCTATAATTCCTATAGGCACCGTGACTGACGGACTATCATCATTTTGTCCAGAAACTGGAGAATCAAGGTCATATGTCATATGTTTCACCTTAACGGTAGGACGAAAGTATCCCCAGCCCCACCATTTATTCCAGCTTGCCGCATAAGCTAAATTAAGCCTGCGTCCAGTAGTTTTGGTACTATCATTATGATCATAGTCGCTATACTGGTTCTCTAAAACAACATCAAAATCACCGACGCTAAAGCTTTTGTTGACTTCAACTCTTGGCAATAACTTGTATTGGTCAGCTCCGTCTTTAATAAGTGTTTGATGTCCAGAACCTTCAATTGAGACACCCCAGTTTTTTATAGAAAACTCCAGATGGCCGTACTGGCGAAGGTACGATTGGCTATTGACTTGCAGTGTTGTTGTAGCAAGATCTTGAAAATAATCTTCGTCGCTTGCCCTTGTATAATTAAGAGTAGATCTGAGATGGCCGAAGTCTCCTCTATGCTGTATATCTGCCAGCCATCGATCCTCTCCTTCATTCTCTCTTTTTCCTGTAACCGCATTGAGTGCTTCATCATCGTCATCTCCGCCGTCATCACTGACTAAAAATGCACCACTAAAGATAGTTTCAGAGAATTCAGACAGATGCCTCATTTCGAGTTCGGCCATAGCCCCTCTTTCCTGCACGTAACGAGGGGTAAAGGTAGCATCATAATTGGGAGACAGGTTAAGATATATTGGTTGCGAGAAGTCTAACCCGTTTTCTTCGCTACTTTCCCAGCTAGGAAATAAAAGACCGCTTGTTCTTCTGTCATCTATCGAAAATCGAACCCATGGGACATATATGACGGGGATATCTTTTATCTCTAGGCGTACATGCTTGGCTGTAGCAATCCCTGTTCCAGGGTTAATTTGAAGTTTTGAGCTGACCAGCTGCCAAGCGTTATTGCCTGGCTCACATGTGGTGTAAGTGCCGTTATCAATATAAAAAATATCTCCACCTGGGCGCTTGAGTATACCGGCTGACCCGCGAGCTCCAGATGCGTGAAGTAGGTAGGAGGCATTATTTATTTCTACATCTAATGAATCCATGTTCACATGTGCGGTATCACCTCTGAGCAGAAGGCCTGGCTCTCGAAGTTCTATATGACCATCCATGTCGACCGTACGATCATCCTGATTGAGTGTAGCAGCATCACTGCGTGCTTGACGGTATCCTTGTGTTAGATGCACATTGCCTTTGAGGTAGGCAACATTATCCTGGATTAACTCTGTAGACGAAGAGGCAACTCTTAATGATGCATCTTCAGGCTTTAGATCTGAGTCTGGATAGCTGCGCTCCGGCTCTATGTAGGCACCACAGCAACCAGAAGATTTTTTCGCTAGCTGATCTATAGAGAGATTTTCTTCATCTACCCAGTCGAGATTCTTGGCTATTTTTACTTTCGGTACTAATTCAGTTTGATTTTCTTCGCCCTGAAGGACATCAAAAACTTCAGTTTTGACTGGTCTTGGATAGGGTTTCCCTGCTATCGACTGTTGTCCGCACACCCATTCGCCATTTTTTCCTGTATTGCACTCCCACTGCAGGTAAGTATTGCTTGTTTCTGCTAACGAGAGACTGCATACCAGCATCACACTAAAGAAGACCAGTATTGTCTGCGGATACAATGAACACGACGCCCTATTGAGTTTTACGCAGATGTAACTCGCACTTTTTAGTATCATGATTATCCGTAATCTATAAATAAAAAACTGTCATCAGCATGTCAATCCTACATTTTACTCATTCTGAAGCATCATGCGAGGGTTTGAGGTAGAATCTGTAGTCTTTTTTTTAATTGAATGACAAATATGACAAATTTATTTTATTTGCGAGATTGGGTTGAGAGGTATTTGCCTCGAGGTGTTGTTTTGAGTGAGCCAATATTTCTTGATCCACTTAATGGCGATGCGGGTTTTAGGCAATATTTTAGGATTAATTCTAACCCATCCTTAATAGCTGTATTGGCACCACCATTGCTTGAAAATAACTTTAATTTTGTCAACATATCCTTTTGTTTTCGAGAAAACGCTGTTCATACGCCATTAGTTTATGCAGTAGATTACCAGTCAGGATTTTTGCTACTTGAAGATCTTGGCGATCATTTGTTATTGCCTCTTCTGGCCGGACAGAATCAAAGCCAGCTTTACGATTCTGCTGAAATAGAGCTCATAAAGATTCAAAAAATTTCTAAAAATAAGACAATATTTCCAGAGTATAGCCGACAGGCATTGCTTAAGGAAATGACTATTTTTATTGAATGGTTCATCAAAAAATTGCTTAATATTGAGCCCAACCCTGCTGATTTGAGAGTGCTTGACCATGCTTTCTCGATTATTGCAGAGAGCGCATTGGAGCAGCCGCAAGTGGTAGTGCATCGCGATTTTCATTCGCGTAATTTGATGCAGTTGCCTGATGGCTCTATTGGCGTCATTGATTTTCAGGATGCAGTCATAGGGCCTATCACCTATGACATGGTTTCCTTATTCAGAGATTGTTATATACGGCTGCCTAAAGAGCATGCTGTACAGCGAGCATTAAGCTACTATCAGCAGGCTGTAGATGCTGGTATTGCTCCAAAAATTTCTGATAATCAGGTGATTAGATGGTTTGATTTGATGGGCTTGCAACGACATATTAAGGTGCTTGGTATTTTTTCTAGACTTCACTTAAGAGACGGCAAGCACGACTATCTTGATGACTTGTCGCTTGTAATTCGCTATACCTTGGAGCAGTTGAGACCATACCCAGAACTAAAAAATTTCACACTTTGGTTTGAACGGGATGTGCTTCCAGAAGTAGCGCGACAACCTTGGTTTCAATCTTTGGATGCAGCTGGAGGCATTCCAGCAACAAGCAATTCAGGAGATTGAACATGAAAGCAATGATTCTTGCTGCAGGGCGTGGAGAGAGACTACGTCCTCTTACCGACACGACTCCTAAAGCATTGGCGCAGGTGGGAGGAAAGCCCTTAATTCAATATCATATTGAGAATCTAGTATCAGCTGGAGTAAGAGATGTGGTGATAAATACATCTTGGTTGGGTGACAAGATAGAATCATTTATTGGTAATGGATCTGCTTTCGGAGTGAATGTTCAATGGTCAAAGGAGCATAAGTCACTTGAAACAGGAGGGGGCATTCGTAGAGCTCTCCCACTGCTAGGGAGCGAACCATTCTTGCTTGTTAACGCTGATGTCTGGACTGACTTTTCATTGAAAAATTTAGTCGAAAAACCATTACCATCAGAAATTGACGCCCATCTAATTTTGGTCCCAAATGCATCTCATCATATGGATGGGGATTTTATGCTAACACCTGAGAGTATAGTCAGCACCCCAGACACTAGAAATAAAACCTACACCTACAGCGGGATATCTATCCTGAGGCCAAAAATATTTACCGTGTATACCTCGACTACCGAAAAATTTCCCTTGCGTGATGTATTGCGCGAAAGTATTTTCTCTGGCCGTATAGAAGGCGAGATATATACTGGGGTATGGCGAGATATTGGAACACTGATGCGTCTTCAAGAGCTGGATGAATATTTAATGAAAAGATGATGTGGTGGAAGTTGAAAAATGGGATTTTCGGCGTAATTATTTTTTTCGTGGAAAAGATTTAACTTATTGGATAGTCAGTCTGAGATTTCTAGGGTTAAATGATTGAATACCACAAAGAACAAGTATCAGTGTAGTAAGGTCATCCCATGGAGACCCTTGCCTTGTGCCCTTGATCGCACGATCAATGCCTCCTGATAACTTTAACATTTGCCGTAATCTCTCAACAGAAATTCGGCTAATAGTTTTCTTTATAAGAGGCTTGCGACTTTCCCAAACCCCTAGCTGTTGAAGCACTGAGTCAATACCCCTGCCTGAATGAACAGCCTCGCTTCCCTTGATTAGAATTCGTAAATCTCGAGTGATTGCCCAAAGAATAATAGTGGCATCAGTACCTTCACTGCGAAGGCCTTGAAGAATGCGGCAGGCCTTTTTCGCTTCACTCTCCATAATTTTGTCTAACAGTACAAACACATTAAATCGTGAACTATCAGCGACAATATCAGACATAGCTTTTCCAGTTAGCTCTTTCTCTGGTGCCAGTAGTTTAAGTTTTTCTATTTCTTGGATTGCTGAAAGCAGGTTACCTTCAACTCTGTCAGCAAGTACGCTTATTGCCTCCTGGCTGGCCTGGATGCCAGATTGATTGAGCCTCCGATGTAGCCATTGTGGTAATTGGGGTGTGGAAACTGGCCATATTTGTACAGAAATTCCCTGATTTTCTATGGCAGTAAACCATTTGCTCCTGGTTGACGAGCTGTCTAGTTTTGGTGTGATGATAAGTGTTAGGGTTTCTGTGTTAATTTTTGCTAAATGTTCCTGAAGTACTCTGGATCCCTTGTCTCCAGGCTTGCCTGCAATGATACGAATTTCTAGAAATTTCTTTTCCGAAAAAAGTGAAATATTGCTGGCTTCGATTAGAACGCCATTCCAATCAAATTTGCTATCTGCATAAAATAAATTTCGTTCGTTGTAGCCGTGTAATTTTGCTGCTGTGCGAATAATGTCAGCAGATTCTTGAACCAAGAGTGGCTCATCTCCGCTAATGATATATACAGAAGATAGGCCTTTCGAGGCTAAGTGTGCACTAAGCTGCTCAGACTTCAGTCGCATACTGGCTTGTCTTTTTAAGCATTGAATTTAAGAGATTTATTATTTTACGAGCTAGATCAGTCATCATTTCACGCTTCAATATTTTTTGTTCTTCAGCATTTGTTGATACATTATCTTCGTTGTAATTAAAGAATTTTTCTCTACTGAGAGTTATTTTTGGTAGCAATACCTTGCCGTCAGCAGTTACAATTTCTACATCAACTAGCTCGGTTATGTGTAGCTCAGATATTCTTGCAGAAGAACTCACGCTTGCCGCACGACTAGTGGCCCTTTGATTTATTAGCCTGATCGTAATTTCAGCTTCTTTGGGGTTCTCTGTAATAGCGATATTGCTAGATTTTAGAGATCTGGAAACAAAACGATAAAGCTGATTTTTTTGATCTCCATCTATATGAATTTGATTTATACCAGCTAAATTTGCAATATCACCGCTGTTTCTTAGGTGCCAGCCGCAGCCAGTAATCATTAGGGATGCAAGAAAACCTGAGATAATAACGGGGATTAATTTTTTCATTGTAGTTCCTTTCTTCTTGAAAAGGGTCTTGGCTAAGGACCCTAACTATAAGTATGTTTTTTCATTAGCGCACTACATTTAAATGGCAACAATGTTAACTAATTTATTAGGGATCACTATTATTTTTTGGATAGCTAGCCCCTCAGTGAAGCGCCGAACATTTTCATGCTGTTTGGCCATGTTTTCTATGGCTTCGACAGTTGTTTCAGATGGCACATCAATTTGAGCTCGTAATTTACCGTTCACTTGTACTGCAATCTGCAGAATATTTTTTGTTAATGCTGATTCGTCTGCAACTGGCCATTTCATATCGAGCAAGCTATCTCTATGGCCTAGTTCATTCCAGAGTTGAGCACATATATGGGGTGTAATTGGCGATAAAACTAACACAATCGTTTCCAGCGCCTCCCGTTCAACAGCCAGGTCAACTGCAGTATTTCTGGCAGTCATTTTTCCTATATCATTTAATAATTCCATCACGGCCGCAATAGCGGTGTTAAACGTTTGCCGGTTTCCAAAGTCATTGCTTACTTTGACGATGGTGGTATGAGTTTTCCGTCTTAGATCTTGCTGCTTCTGATCTAGGCTCGAGGGAATAGATACGGTCTCGTCTCCGGCGGCAAGATGATTATGTACTGCTTTCCATAGCTTCCGAAGAAAACGGTGTGCGCCTTCAACAGCGCTATCATTCCATTCTAGTGATTGCTCAGGAGGTGCGGCAAACATTGTGAATAATCTTACTGTATCAGCACCATACTGCTCTATTAGATTTTGAGGGTCTACTGTATTGCCTTTTGATTTGGACATCTTCACCCCATCTTTCAATACCATTCCTTGGCAGAGAAGCTTAACAAAAGGCTCATCAGAGGTTAGTAGCCCCTCATCGCGCATTAGTTTGTGGAAAAAACGCGCATATAGTAGATGTAAAATGGCGTGTTCAATGCCTCCTACGTATTGATCCACTGGTAACCAATAATTTGCGGCGACACTGTCAATCATTCCTTCTGAATAATTAGGGCAGGTATACCTTGCGTAATACCAGCTTGACTCCATAAATGTATCAAAAGTATCGGTCTCATGCTCAACTGGGTGACCGCCTAGTGTAGTTTTTTTCCAGTCAAGGTCAGCCTTAATAGGTGACTTGATCCCATCCATTTCTACTTCTTCTGGCAGCAGTACCGGAAGGCGATCGATAGGGACGGGAATTTCTCCGCCATCAGGAAGATTGAACATGGGGATTGGAGACCCCCAGTATCGCTGACGAGATACCCCCCAGTCGCGAAGCCTGTAATGGGTTTTTATCTCTCCGCACCGAAGCTGCTCTAGTTTCTTTGCTATAGCATTAAAAGCTTCTTCGGGACCTAGGCTATCAAACTCTCCAGAATTTATAGATACAACTTCATTTGGTGATTTAGATGCATACCATTTTTCCCAGCGGCTTTCACTAAAGTAGTAGGCAGCGCATTTGTCGTCATCAGCTGCATTTTTTCGGCGTAATTCTTCTGTGGACACAGCGACATGTTGGAAGACCTGCTTAATCGGCAGATGATAGTTGTTGGCAAATTCAAAATCGCGTTCATCATGAGCTGGAACTGCCATGATTGCACCAGTTCCGTACCCCATCAGTACATAATTTGCCACCCACACCGGTATTTTTTCTCCGGTAAGGGGGTGGATAGCCTCAAGCCCTGAGGATATCCCGATTTTTTTCATTGTTGCCATGCCTGCTTCAGAAACAGGCTGTTCTTTGCAGCCCTGAATAAATTTTAATAACTTTGGGTTATTTTTTGAGAGAGCTATAGCAATAGGATGCTCTGCTGCAATACAGGCATAGGTGGCCCCCATCAATGTATCAGGGCGGGTGGTATACACAGAGAAATTGTCAATGCCAGCGATAGCTTGATTTAACTTAAAAGTTAATTCAATACCACGGCTTTTTCCAATCCAGTTTTTCTGCATTGTGCGAACTTGTTCGGGCCAGTCGCTAAGTGTATCCAGACTGCCTAGCAATTCTTCGGCATATGCCGTAATTTTAATAAACCATTGCGGTATATCTTTTCGCTCTACCACTGAATCACAGCGCCAACAGCAACCGTTGATTACTTGTTCGTTAGCTAGCACTGTCTGGTCTTCAGGACACCAATTAACAGCCGCAGTTTTTTTGTACACTAGTCCTTTTTTATAAAGTCGTGTGAAGAACCACTGTTCCCACTTGTAGTAACTGGGATCACAGGTGGTCATTTCTCTGGACCAATCGTATCCGAAACCAAGCTTTTTGAGCTGGTTTTTCATATATTGAATGTTTGCATAGGTCCATTTTGCTGGAGCTGTTTGGTGCTTGATGGCTGCATTTTCTGCAGGTAAACCAAAGGAATCCCAGCCCATGGGCTGCAAGACATTTTTGCCTAGCATTCTTTGGTAGCGAGATATGACATCTGCGATAGTATAGTTCCGTACATGCCCCATATGAAGCTTTCCGCTGGGGTAGGGGAACATTGCAAGACAGTAGTATTTTTCTCTATCAAGATCTTCTTTTACTTCGAAAGCGCAAGTCTCTGCCCAGAGCCTTTGAACAGCAGTTTCCACTTCCTCGGGATGATATTGTGCTTGCATTATTTTTCTTGGCCAGGTTGAGGCTTATCGTTGATTTTGTCTGTGATGTACCAAGTGTCAATTATAGGCTAAAGCTTTCTATAGACCCAGACAGATTTCCTTGTTGGTGAGAATAATTTATTTCTTGATATCACCTGTAGTGGGTTTTAGGTTGAGAATTTTTAGTTAGAGGTGTTCTCAGCAGCCCCAATAGAACTAATGAAAGAGATAAAAAAATTATTGGATTGGAGCCAAGCCGTCCAAAAGGAGTAAGGCCAATCCTGGGTTTCAGCGTGCCTTCGAGAGTGTCTCGATAAAAGGATGGAATAATCGCAGCTATTTTCCCATCAGCATTAACCAATGCGCTTATTCCGTTGTTTGTTGCTCGAATCAACGGCTTTCTGTTTTCTATAGCTCGCATTCGAGCAATCTGAAAGTGTTGTTTTGGTCCTATCGTATCTCCAAACCAGCTGTCGTTGCTTATGGTGAGAAGTAGGCTAGCATTTTCTGCAGATTTTCTGACTAGCTCGGAATAGGCAATCTCATAACAAATGGATGTACTGATAACTACATCATTACCTACAACAATATTTTTTTGGTTTGCCCTCCCTGAGTTGAATACCGACATAGGTAAATCAAAAAATTTAATGATCCCTCGCAACCATTTTTCGAAAGGGACATATTCACCAAAAGGCACCAAATGTTGCTTATGATAGATCCCGGCACCTTGTCCGACAGCTAGCGCTGAATTGTAATAATAAGTTTCATTTAGATTATCTGGGTTATCCTTAGGATGCGACACTGTAGGAAGCCCGATAATTAGAGCAGTATTCGTATTAGCAGCTTCTTTTGCAATAGAGTTTAGGTAATCTGGCACCTCATGTCGGAATCTTGGGATTGCAGCTTCCGGCCACACCACTAAATCGTTATCCAGAAGACTTGTAGTATCTTCAAGGTACTGAAAAAGAATTTTGTCTAGTTGGCTGGAATCCCAAGAGCTCCACAAAGAAATCGCTGGTTGTATTAAGCCTATGGAAATAGCCTTATTTGATGACTCCGTCCACTTGACTGATTGCAGATAAAGGCCTCCAAACCAAAAGGAAAAAGTTAGCATTAGTGCGCCAGTTAGCGATATAAATACATTTTTGTTTTGAGTGTTTCTAGCTATAAATGGTAGTCTTAGCTTAAAGAAAAGCCCTAGCAGTCCGCCGCAGAAAGCAGTTATCCAGCTTAATCCCAATACCCCAGTAATTGGCGCCCACCCAGATATCCATGAATCGGTGTGAGCATAACCTAGATAAAGCCACGGGAAACCAGTAAATACCCAGCCTCGAAACCATTCACCCAGTGTCCAAAGGCTGGGAAATATTAGCAGCATAGTGGTAGCTAGGGCATAAGATGTGTTGCAGGAAAAACTAGATGTGTGTAACGCTTTTCTACCCTGAGCAAACGGAATCGCAACTAATAGAGATAGTAAGAATATAAAGGGGATTATGAGCAACAAAGACAGCCCAATATTAGCTTGACCGTAATCACGTATACTTACAAAAATCCAAGATGCCCCGACAGAATAAAGCCCTAGACCGTAGCTAAGACTTCGCAGAAAAATTAATTTGAAAGAAGCCGCTTTCTCTGAATGCCCGCAGACAAATACTGAGAAGCCAGCTATGGATAAAATTCCTGCTGGCCAGAATCCAAAAGGAGCCATAGAGAAAGGTAAAAGAGCCCCAAATAGGACCAATATGAGACAGACTTTGGTATCATATTTACTTGAAAAAGAGCTCAAGATTGATATTTCCTTGGTTTAACAAGCATTCCTGCGGATTTAGGCTTAGCTGATAACGGAGCTTTCAGGTAGTAATATTTTTGGGTACGACCTGCATTTCCAATAACTTTACTTGTCGATCATTTCCTTCGGAGATTCTAAATTTAAAGATATCTATATCGATATTTTCACCCACTTTCGGCATTCGACCGAATGCTTGAACAATGACACCTCCAATGGTGTCTAATTCGTCAGCATTCATATTGACATTAAAGTATTCGTTAAAGTCTTCAATGGGTGTTAGTGCCTGAATAAAATAACCCGCTTCATTTCGAGGGATGATCATTTCTTGTTCGGCGTCATCCTTTTCATCTTGGATTTCACCTACAATTTCTTCTAGGATATCTTCAATAGTGATTAATCCAGCAATGCCGCCATATTCATCTACCACAATTGCCATATGGTAGCGCTGCTCTCGGAACTCCTTTAGAAGCACATAGAGGCGTTTGCTTTCTGGAACAATGGCAGCAGGTCGGATTATGTTCTTTATATTGAAGCCATCTTGCCTCTCGAGCAGAAGCGGCAATAATTCTTTTGCCAGCAGAATACCGACTATATGGTCGGCTGTTTCATCCAGTACAGGATACCGTGAGTGTCTGTTTTCTATCACAAGCTTAAGAGTTTCGTTTAATTCAAGGTGCTGAGGTATTACTGCCATTTGCGAGCGAGGTATCATGATTTCACGAACCTGTTTGTCGCAAACATTCAGGGCTCCTTCGATAATTCCCAGGGCATCATGATCAATGATGTTGTTTTCGCGAGCTGAATTTAATAAGTCTGTAAAATCTTTCCTAGATTTAGGAGCCGAAGAGAATACGTTAGCTAGGCTTTCCAACCAAGGTCTGTTTTTTGGGCCGCTCGGTTCATCATCTGTCATGTGTTGTCAATATCTCCAAATATTTATTCATAAGGTGGCGGAAAATTAAGGCTGGCAAGTATTTTTGTTTCCAGAAGTTCCATTTTTTTAGCCTCCGCATCGTCTTCATGGTCAAAGCCAATAAGGTGTAAGCTACCATGTATTACAATGTGTGCCCAGTGCGCATAGAGAGGCTTATTTTGCTCGCTGGCTTCACGCTCAATAACTTGCGCACAGATTGCCAAGTCTCCAAGTAGGGGTAACATTAGAGATTCTGGTAAATTTGCCGGAAATGATAATACATTGGTTGGATTGTTTTTTTTTCGATATTGATGATTTAATGTGGCGCTCTCATCTTCATCAATGATGCGAATATTGAGCTCCATCGACTTTTTGTGCCCAGATAACGTCGCCGTCACCCACTGATGAATCACACTTTCATCTGGAATATGCTTACAGCCGGAGACATTTTCCATGCGTACATCAATTATCATGACGCTGCCCGACCACCCTGACGCTCTGTGTGCCTAATGGCTTCATGGTCTTTCGTTTTCATGCGCCTCATATGCGTCAACAATTCTAGCTACCAAAGGATGTCGAATTGTATCCTTAGACTTGAAAATAGAGAAGCTTATGCCCTCGACATTTTTGAGCACATCATAAGCATGAAGAAGCCCTGATTGATCTCCTTTTGGTAGATCAATCTGAGACGCATCACCAGTGATGATAGCAGTAGCGTTAAAACCTATGCGAGTCAGAAACATTTTCATTTGTTCGCGGGTGGTATTTTGACTTTCATCTAAAATAATGTATGAATTTTTAAGAGTTCGCCCACGCATAAAAGCAAGAGGGGCAACCTCAATAACATTACGATCAATTAATTTAGCCACTGTCTCCACTCCAAGCATTTCATATAAAGCATCGTATAGTGGCCGTAAATAAGGGTCTACCTTTTGGCTAATATCTCCAGGCAGAAAACCTAATTTTTCCCCAGCTTCAACCGCCGGACGAACCAGTACAATTCTTTCCGACTCATTTTTTAGTAATGACTCGACTGCGCACGCTACAGCAAGGTAAGTTTTTCCTGTGCCAGCAGGGCCCATACCGAAATTAATAGTATGCATTTTTATTGCCTGAACATATTGCTGCTGATTGATGCCGCGTGGCTTTATGGTGCCTGTTTTCGTACGTATTGCTGGAAAATTTTCTATATCATCCGTAGCTGAATTTAACATGGCATTAGTTAACGTACCCATAGAAGACCCGAGACTGAATTGTTGCATAGCCAGATGAATCTGGTCTGGTGTTAAGATGCTTTTCTGGTAAAGCATCGTGAGAATTTTACTTGCAGTATCTGTGGCTTGACTGCCTCCATGAAGCGTAAAAATATTACCACGATTATGAATTTTGATGTTTAACCGTTGTTCAATTTGCCGGAGATGTTCATTAAATTGCCCGCAAAGAGATGCTAATCGTTTGGTGTCGTTTGGCTCAACACTGATAGAGCGAACAACAGATTGTGTCTCTAAATTTTCCAATAAGCGATCCCCATTTTACTAGGATTAACAGTATATTATTTGTGTGGCTCACCACAGATATCTAAACATGATTTTTGTGTATAAATTATAACAGATAGTAGTTATTTTATAGTGGATTCACTTTTACGCTTTTCTTCAAGAGTATTTTCTGTGACCACTTTTCCGAGAAGCGAGTTACGGAAAGCTTTTGTTATTTCTACTTGTATAAAATTACCGATAAGATTTTGATTGTTATTGGTGAAATTTACCACACGATTATTTTCTGTGCGACCCTGCAATTGCCCGGGATCTTTCTTTGATATTCCGGTAACTAGGATAGGCGCTATTTTGCCAACCATGTTTTCACTTATAGCCATAACATTCTGGTTGATTCGATCCTGTAAAATTTTAAGTCTTTGTTTTTTTATTTCTTCTGGGGTCTCGTCAGGAAGCTCTGCAGCAGGTGTACCGGGCCGTCGGCTGTATGTAAAGCTAAAGCTCTGATCAAAGCCTATTTCATGGATAAGATGCATTGTTTGCTCGAAGTCATCCTCTGTCTCACCTGGAAAGCCCACAATGAAATCAGATGAAATACTAATGTCAGGACGTATTTTTCGTATTTTTCGTATTTTTGATTTATATTCAAGTGCCGTATGACCTCGTTTCATAGCGGAAAGGATTCGGTCGGAACCACTTTGAACAGGAAGATGTAGATGGCTTACCAATTCAGGCACTTCTGCATAAACTGCAATTAAACTTTCAGAGAACTCTACGGGATGTGAAGTTGTGTAACGAATACGATCAATACCATCAATTTTTGCAACATAAGTAATGAGCTCAGCAAGATCGCATAAGTTATTATCTGACATCTCGCCTCTATAGGCATTAACATTTTGCCCTAATAAATTAATCTCTCTTACTTTTTGGCTGGCTAAGTGGGCTATTTCTGCCAATACATCAGACACAGGGCGACTTATTTCTTCCCCTCTAGTATAAGGCACCACGCAAAATGTACAGTATTTTGAACAACCCTCCATGATCGATACAAAAGCAGAAACCCCTTCGGCATCTGGTTGCGGCAAGCGATCAAATTTTTCAATCTCAGGAAAGCTGATGTCTACAATAGTAGGTGCAGCACGTCTTTTCTTTTCATCCATCATTTCTGGCAAACGATGCAGCGTCTGAGGCCCAAAAATGAGATCTACAAAAGGAGCTCGTTGCGCAATTGCTTCACCTTCTTGGCTGGCAACGCAACCACCTACACCAATTATTAGATTGGGGTTTTTTTCCTTTAATTTTCTCCAGCGTCCAAGTTGATGATATACCTTGTCTTGTGCTTTTTCTCTAATAGAGCAAGTATTCAGGAGCAAGACGTCAGCCTCATCTGGATTTTCGGTTGCTACCATTTGGTGGCTGTCGCCCAACAGATCACGCATTCTGGCCGAATCATACTCATTCATTTGACATCCATGTGTGACGATATGAAGTTTTTTGGCGTTATTTTTTGTCATATGCTGATTCGATCTGAGGCGTATAATTTTAGTTTATGAGCTTCACATTATAGTCTCAGTCCTAGAAAAAACCTATCCTCTGATAACCCAAGTTGATAAATATCTGGTAGATTGTGGTATAATAATTTGGTTGCTTTACACCAGTTATTAACTCAACTCCAGGCCAAAAGTATGTCTTTAAATGCAATCTATAAAGTGATTTTTTTAAATCAGGGTGAAGTATATGAGATGTATGCAAAACAAGTGTATCAAAGTGATCTTTGGGGTTTCCTAGAGGTCGAGGAATTTGTTTTTGGTGAACGCAGCCAAATGATTGTTGACCCAGCAGAAGAAAAACTTAAAAATGAATTTTCTTCAATCAAGCGTAGCTTTATTCCTGTGCATTCAGTTATACGTATTGATGAGGTTGAAAAAGAGGGGACTTGCAAGATCACTGATTCCAAAACGGGTAGCAATATTGCACAATTTCCATACCCAGGAGCTGCCCCAAAGCCAAAATCCTGATAGTCATGCTGCCTTTTATTTCCCTGGCCCCTGTAAAATACAAAATTCTTCTAAACACCTATCTTTTGTTTTATCGAGGCTAATTTTACTGAGTTACAAAAGACTCCCATTGCGCTATCTATGTCATCCAGGGATGGAAAAGACGGGGCTAGTCGAATATTTTTGTTGTCCGGATCCATCCCATAAGGAAATGTAGCCCCTGCAGGAGTTAATTTTACACCCACCTCTGCGGCAAGCTCTATCACTGAATCAGCGAGACCAGGGCGAGTATCAAAAGAAATAAAATACCCTCCTTTTGGCGTGGTCCATTGCGCTAGATCGGAGTCTTCAAAGTTGTTTTTTAGATGTTCTAGGACAGAAGAAAATTTTGGCTGTAGTAGTTTCGCGTGCTCTTTCATGTGGAGCTTCAGACCACTACGGTCTTGTATGAAGTTCAAGTGTCTTAACTGGTTAACCTTGTCTGGGCCAATACAAAAAATACTTAAGTGTTGCTGAATAACGTTCAGATTTTCTTCTGACGATGCCAAAAAAGAAACACCTGAGCCTGCAAAAGTTATCTTTGATGTAGAGGTAAATTGCAATACATTGTTCTGAGTGTTGTGCTCCCTGCAATAGTCCATTATTTTTGGCAAATCTATACCATCTTCTGATAAGTCGTGAACAGCATAGGCATTATCGTAAAATATTCTGAAGTCGGGCGAGCTAATTTTTCCTAATTTTGCTAGCCTCTCGATGGTGTTTTGGCTATAAATACAACCCGTAGGATTGGAGTATTTAGGGACACACCATATACCTTTGATACTTTTGTCGTTTGTGATGAGAGCTTCTACTTGATCCATATCAGGACCATCTTCATCCATAGAGACCCTGATCATCTCTATACCGAATTCTTCGCAAATAGAGAAATGTCTATCGTATCCAGGAACAGGGCATAGAAACCTAACCTTGCCTTGATCGCGCCAACTAGAACCTTTACCGCTAACACCAAACTGCCATGCAAAAAGCATTGCAAGATACATCATGCTAAGACTGCTGCTACCTCCCACAATAACTTCATTTTTTGCGACACCAAGTAGTTCTGCCCCTAGTGAGCGCATTGCTGGCAGTCCGGCTAAATACCCGTAGTTTCGAGAGTCTATGCCTTCACTTGTAATATAGCTGCCTTTTGTAGCTCCATCTAGAATATTAGACAAATCAAGTTGCCTGGCAGAAGGTTTTCCTCTGGTTAAGTCTAGATTTAGCGAGCCTGCTTTAAATACTTCATGTCTTTCACAAAGCATTTTATGCCAATGCTCTAGCTCTTCACGGCCCATTTGATCAATGTACAACTCACACTCCCATTAGCTTTTAATTTTCGATAAACCACTTTACAGTTTCTTTCAGGCCCTCTTGAGCATTATGGCTAGGATTGTAGCCAAGATATTTCCTAGCTTTGGAGATATCTGCTAAAGAATGCAAGACGTCTCCGGTACGGAAATCCTGATAAGCGGGATTTTTTTCTACCACATTGATATCTTTTTCGATAATAGCTTTGACGAGAAAAGCAAACAACTCATTAAGTGAGGTACTGCCGCCGTATGCTATGTTATAAACTTGATTGATGGCATTCGTATGTGTAGAGGTGGCAGCTAAGATATTTGCTTGGACTACATTTTCAATATAGCAAAAATCACGTGAGGTGCTACCGTCTCCGTTGATGGAGCAGGATACACCTGACAAGAGGGAATTTATCCATGTGGGTATTACGGCAGCATAGGCTCCACTAGGAGATTGCTTGGGGCCAAAGACATTAAAGTATCTTAATCCTATGGTCTCCATTCCGTAGGTTTTACCAAATACTTCGGCATAAAGTTCATTGACATACTTTGTGATAGCGTAAGGAGAGAGTGGTTTGCCTATTATATCTTCAACTTTCGGAAGACCAGGATGATCACCGTAGGTGGAGGATGAGGCAGCATAAACAAAACGCTTTACCTTAGAATCTTTTGATGCGACGAGCATATTCAAAAAACCATTGATATTAGAATCATTGGTCAGAATAGGATTTGCGATAGACCTAGGAATACTACCCAAAGCAGCCTGATGCAACACATAGTCTACATTTTTGCAGCCGTTCAAGCAGTCATCCAGATTGCGGATATCAGCTTCATGAAAGGTAAAGTTTGACCAACATTCTCCTGCAGTATTTTTTACGGCCGTTAAGTTTTGTGCGTGACCATTTGAGAAATTGTCGATTCCGATAACGGTTTGACCAAGTTGTAGTAGGGCTTCCAGCAAACTAGAGCCAATAAAACCTGCAACACCAGTGATCAACCAGATCTTGGGATTTTTTGTAAGCTCTTCTTTTGTTTGGTCGTATGAAGACAAGATTCTCTACCTTTGTTCAAAGCCTAACTGATCATTCCTATTAGATCGACTATGACTCTAGAGTCGGTTGCCATGCTAGTCTATATAATACGTTATAAAAAGAGCCCGTTAAACTAAAAACCACAAGCTATCGATTCTGAGAAATCTATCCATCAAAGCATGCGATAGTTTTTTGACATATAGTCGGTTCGATGGGGCTATCTTGGCAAAATATTTTTGATAGGAGTCTTGTTGTTGCAAGATGGTGGCTACGGGTGGACTTGAACCACCGACCCCAGCATTATGAATGCTGTGCTCTAACCAGCTGAGCTACGTAGCCATATAATTCGCACTATTTGCGATATCCCCTTAGTAAAAAGGGGCGCGAATTTTGTCGATTTCACATAGGCTTGTCAAGATATTTTCTGATTTTTGGCCTCCATGTGTTAGTTCTTAACCTGCCCAAGCGAGTCAAAAAAAACAAAAAGTATTCTTTACACATTAAATCTAAAGTGTACAACATCACCATCTTGAACGATGTAGTCTTTACCCTCCAGCCGCCACTTGCCTGCCTCTTTAGCGCCTTGCTCGCCTTTTCCTGCGATAAAATCTTCGTATGCAGTTACCTCTGCACGTATAAAACCTTTCTCAAAATCTGTATGAATTTTTCCAGCCGATTGCGGTGCTGTAGCTCCAACGGGAATAGTCCAGGCTCTGACCTCTTTGGGGCCAGCTGTAAAAAAAGTGTGAAGCCCTAAAAGCTGATATCCGGCAAGAATGACACGATTAAGGCCAGGTTCTTCCATGCCCATTTCTTGAAGAAATTCTAGCTTTTCATCCTCGTCTAATTCTGCAATTTCAGATTCAAGTTTATTGCATATAGGAACCACGATAGCATTTTCTGATGCAGCAATAACCTTAACTGTCTCTAGGTAAGAGTTATCTTCGAAACCGTCTTCACCCACATTGGCAATATACATAGTTGGCTTAAGGGTTAAGAGGGATAATGCCTTAATGGCTTTTCGTTCATCTGGATCAAGATTGAGTGAACGCAGGGGTTTTGCTTGATCAAGATGAGGTTGGATTTTTTCAAGCACCGCCTTGAGAGTTATAGCTTCTTTGTCTTGGCCGCCCTTAATAGCCCTTGTTGCTCGCTGCAACGATTTTTCTACAGTTTCTAGATCGGCAAGAGCTAATTCTGTATTGATGACCTCAATATCGGCACTCGGATTAATCTTCCCTTCAACATGAATAATATTTTCATCGTCGAAACACCTCACGACATGCGCAATGGCCTCTGTCTCGCGGATATTGGTAAGAAATTTATTACCTAGACCTTCACCTTTCGATGCGCCTGCAACAAGCCCTGCAATATCGACAAACTCCATGGCGGCTGGAAGAATTCGTTCGGGCTTAACAATAGATGCTAAATTTTCTTGGCGAACATCAGGAACGGGAACAATCCCTGTGTTTGGCTCAATGGTGCAGAATGGAAAATTTTCGGCATCTATGCCGGCTTTGGTTAATGCATTAAAAAGGGTAGATTTGCCGACATTAGGTAGACCTACGATTCCACAGTTAAAACCCATTGGATGTACTCTCAAATATAGATGATTTTTATGTAAGTCTAGAAAATTAGCTGTCTTGTTGCGTATGCAGCTCCTTCATTGCTTTACCCCAGTCTCCCGAAACAGCCAAGGGAATTACCCGTATGGCATCAACGATTGCCTCATTGACTAACTGTTGTTCAGATTGAGGAGCTTTTTGCAGAACAAAATTTACAACCTCGCTTGCATGCCCTGGATGTCCAATACCTATTCGAAGACGCGAAAAATTAGCATTATTGCCTAGCGCCTTGATAGTGTCCTTTAATCCATTATGCCCTCCATGGCCGCCGCCTATTTTAAATCTAGAGATTCCTGGATTTAGATCAAGTTCATCATGAACCACCAAGGTTTTTTCTGGATTAATTTGATAAAATCCAGCCATGGCTGCTATAGATTTTCCGCTTAGATTCATATACGTGTTGGGTATTAGCAGGCGTATGTCCTGCTCTTCTAATGTGATGCGGGCAGTGGAACCAAAGAATTTACTTTCAGCCTGCAATGTAGCTTGGTAGTGCTCTGAGAGAGCCAAAACAAAATTGGCCCCAGCATTATGACGGGTTTGTTCGTATTCAGGACCTGGATTTCCCAGCCCTACAATTAGCTGAACAGATGTACCCAATACTGGAGCCTCGTTGTTTGTATCAAGATAATAAAAGAAGCTTAGTTGCTTTTATCATCACCTGAATTAGCTTCCCGGGCCTCTTCTCCAGGCTGCTGCTCGCTAGCCTCATCAACTATAACCTCTTCCTCAACTTCTTCTTTAGGTTTGTTGACAGTGAAAATAGGCGAGTCGCGCTCTTCTCCATAATTTAAGGCAGTACTTTCCACCCCTTTGGGCAGCTTAACATCAGAAATATGTAGGATTTGCCCGATTTCTACTTCAGCTACATTCACCTCAATGTATTCAGGGAGATCGCCAGGTAGGCATGAAATATCAAGTTCTGTCATGCTATGCGTTATATTTCCTCCACCCAACTTAACACCTACACAAATATCTTCATTGATAAAATGAAGTGGAACTTTCGTATTAAACTTCTGTGTTTTGCTAACACGCAAAAAATCAGCATGGAGGATAACTGGTTTTGCAGGATGACGCTGAAGATCCTTCAGAATTACCTCTTCAGCCTTTCCTTCTACATTCAAGGTGATGATATGTGAATAGAATGCCTCATTTTGAAGCGAATGATCTAGCTCTTTGTGAGATAGAGATATGCTTTGTGATGGACTTTTCCCGCCATAGACGATGGCAGGTATCTCGTTAGATAAACGACGTAGGCGGCGGCTCGCACCTTTCCCCATGTCATTTCGTACAGTTGCATTTAGCTGAAAGTCATTTGACATTATGCTGTCTCCTAATTTAATCCCCAGTAATCCGCGACCAGAATTGAAGAGGGATATTCCTGATAGCCCTAAATTGGGCGGTAATTTATCAGTTGCTGTGTTCGACGGTTATCTGAAAAGCCAGGTGTTAATCAAACATAGCACTGATGGATTCTTCGTTACTCACACGACGCATGGCTTCTGCCAGCATTTTTCCTATAGTTAAAATTCTGATGCGATCACTTTTCAATGCAGCAGGACTGGTCGGAATACTATTTGTAACAACCATGGTGTCCAGCGCTGAATTTTCGATATTTTCAAGAGCCTTCCCAGACAAAACAGCATGAGTACAGTAAGCTACTACTTTTTTTGCTCCGTGTTCTTTTAAGGCTTCAGCCGCTTTGCATAAAGTACCGGCTGTATCGACAATGTCATCAATTAGTATGCAGGTGCGGCCCGTTACTTCTCCGATAATATTCATCACTTCTATTTGGTTTGCCTCTGGCCGACGTTTATCGATTATAGCTAGTTCTGTGTTTAGTAGTTTTGCCATCGCTCGAGCTCGAACTACGCCCCCAATATCAGGCGAAACAACAGTCGGTTTTTGGTAATTTTGGCGCTCCACATCTTCTGTCATTAGTGGTAA
>JBLIIR010000008.1:0-32972 GCA_047635255.1 Porticoccus sp.
TGTTGCGAGCAAATAAATTATGCCAAGCGGTCTCAGTAGTCGCCTCAACAGGCAGATAATGGCTAGCATCCTGCCCCACATGCAGGTGAGAAATATAGCGGTTTTTTTGAGCTATGTAATCCTCTACGCGGCTCCATAATTCATTGAATTTTTCTTGGTTAAAAGGACGATTGACCGGCCCCCATCCAATGGCGTTTTTACTGGAAGGCTCTTCCACGATAAAGCGGTCGGCTGGTGATCGCCCAGTCCTATTGCCAGTGATCGATAAAAGTGCTCCGGTATCTGTAAGGTGTCCCTCCCCATTTTTAAGAGCTAACTCTATTAGCTCAGCAGAGCATAAATCTTTAAATATGGTCACAGAAGAATTTTCTATTGATGTCATTAGTGTTGGTCCTGTTGAAGAATTCTAGTCGTATGTTTTGCCTGCGTTTAGCACCATGCATCTTTTCAAGCGATTGCAAGGTGAAGTAGAGCAAAAAAAGTATGGGAATTATGCCAGAAAAATACTCACTAGTGGAGTGCTGTTGATGAATTTGAAAAAAAAATGGCTTTATGCGTTACAGTCTTTCATATAAGGCCATAAAGCTTACTTTTTCTTAATTTCTTACATCATGTTGATTATTTACATTAAACCTATGTATCTGACGGCGTTGTTTTTTGTTTGGTCGTTTAGAATCAAAAAATATGCCGTTATTGGACGCTTTTCTTTCAGCACTATTTTTGGTCCTTAATAAGATACTTTCTTGTGTTTCACAATACATTGCTAGCGTTTTAGTTGCACTGCTTCTCTGTGCAGAAAGACTCTTTACCACTACTATTTTTTCATCAATCCCTTGTTTGATGCTAAGAATTATTCCCAGTGTTAGATCTTTGCTAGCTTTTGCACGCTGTCCGTCAATATGGATCTTCCCCCCGAGGATAGCTGCTTTTGCAACACCGCGTGTCTTAAAAAAACGTGCAGCCCATAGCCATTTATCCAAGCGAACTTTTTTTTCTACTTTATTTTCTTTAAGCAAGTGGAAGGATCTCATTAAAGTTGGTAATAGATGAAAAATCCTTTATCTCGACAGAATTTTGGCTGCTGTCAGGTTTTTTTATTCCCAAGAGTTGTTTGATCCCGTACTGGCTTGCTGCCTGTAAAATATTTACAGAGTCATCAATGAATAATGTTTTTTCAGGGTCAAACTTTTCCTGACAGGCAAACGCATACCAGAATTTTTGGCTTTCTTTCGGGTGATGAAATTGATGAGATGTATAGATTTGGTCTAGAAGGCTATTGATTTGGGTAACAGAAAGCTTCAGCTCGAGGCTTTGAGGGTGGGCATTCGTAACAAGCACGCGTTTTTTATTGTGCAGGCCTAGTTGCTCAAGAAGCTCTTGCGCAAAAGGCCTAATTTTTATTAGGCCACTTATTTCTTTTTTTAACCGATAGATATCCACAGCAAGTTCTTTCGACCAGTATGTCGTAGAGTACCAATTCAGTGTACCCGTAGTCTTAATAGATAGGTTATGTATTAGATCGTTAGCTGCCTGAACAGGAATATTATGGATCTCTGCATAACGTCTAGGTAGATAGTTAAGCCAAAAAAAATTATCAAAATGCAGGTCTAGCAGGGTTCCATCCATATCAAGCAAGACTGTATCAATATTATTCCAGTTAATTCGCATATTCTTTAGCTAACATTATATTGTGAGTGAACGACAGTCTATTTTTCTGGAGAATAGAAAACTCAATGGAGTTGCTAAAATAGATCTTCTAGGTTCGTAGAGCTCTTATGCTTTATTGAAGTATTAGCCGTTGTGCTCTTCTCGGCCAGCGGCGGAATATTTTTCTTTTTGAAAACTTCAAATAGCGCATTTTTTTGTTCTGGCCCAACCCTAAGCCCTGTGTCTGGGTCAATTCTGACAGTGATTAATCCTTTTGGCTGTCGCCTTCTACTGTCCACTTTTTCGGCTAACGCATCCCGCATAAAATCTATCCAAATAGGCAACGCGGCTGACCCGCCATATTCATTCCTTCCAAGCAATAAGTTATCATCAAATCCCAGCCATGCAGTAGCAACAATATCTGGATTGTAGCCAGAAAACCATGCATCTTTTGGGCCATTAGTTGTACCAGTTTTCCCTGCAATATCAGAACGATTAAGGACTTTTGCGCGCCGTCCTGTGCCTTTTTTGATAACATCTCTGAGTATAGAGTCAATAATATATACTGTCTGAGGATCAATCACTCTTGGCGCTGAAGTTAATTTAGGCTCTAGGGTTAAATCTAGCAAGGCGTAAGGGCTGATTTTTTCATGAGCATATGCTTGATTTTGCGATGACTCCTGAAAAATTTCATTACAGTTATTACATGCAGTCAAAGGGTTTGCTTGATAAAGTAAATTACCCTCAGCGTCCTCAATGCGATTTATCACATGAGGCTCAACTTGATACCCTTCGTTGGCTAAAATGGCATAGCCTGCTGCAATTTTTAGTGGCGTTGTAGCGTGACTACCAAGAGCCAGCGAGAGATTTCTGGGCAATTTGGAGCTATCAAAACCAAATCGGCCTAAACCTGAGATCGCAGTTTTGATGCCAATACTTTGCAGAATCCGAATGGAGACTAAGTTTCTTGAAAGATACAAAGCCTTCCGTAAACGAGTTGGTCCATAGAATGTTCCGCCGTCATTTTCTGGGCGCCAGGAGTTTTTAAGGCGCTTGTCTTCAAAAACTAATGGCGCATCATTCACAATGCTTGCAGCAGTGAAATCATTCTCTAAAGCAATCGCATAGATGAAAGGCTTAAAGTTTGAGCCCGGTTGCCGTGTTGCTTGGGTGGCTCTATTGAAGTTATTTTGTCGAAAATCAAATCCACCGACCAATGCCTTGATTCCTCCATTTTTAGGATTTAGAGCTACTATCGCTGCCTGAATTTTTGGCAGCTGAGCGAGCTCCCAGTGACCATTATGTTGTCTAACCCTTACCAAGTCGCCAGTTGAGAATAGTTCGCTTGCTGTCTGGATTGAACGCGACTTGCTATCAGGGTTATTGTATTTGCGTAGGCTCTTTAGGCCGTGCTCCCAAGAAATTAAGACTTCATGTTTTTCTGCAAGCAACACATTGAGGTGCTGATCATGAACTTCTTTTACTACAGCTGGAATTAAACCGCCGTAAGTGAGTGCTGACTGCAGAATATTATTCCATAGCTCTGGATTAGGGGTGTTGGATTCAGGGCCTCTATACCCATGCCTCTTGTCATATGCAGTCAGCCCTTTCCGAATAGCTTTTTGTGCACTTTGCTGCAAACGGCTATCAATGGTTGTGTAAACACGCAACCCGTCTGTATAGGCAGATCCCCCGACCATAGCAAACACTTTTTTTCGCACCATTTCAGATACATAAGGAGAATATATAGACACTTGGTACCCATAATAGCTTGCGGTAACAGGCTCATTTTTTGCCAAGATGAGGGTTTTTAAATCAATATAATCCAAGTCATGCATACGATTTAGAATCCAGTTGCGCCTTATTAGGGCTCGCTTGGGGTTGGCTATAGGGTTATAGGCCGAAGGGGCTTTTGGGAGCCCGGCAAGCATAGCTAGCTGAGAGAGAGCCAGCTTCTGGATAGGTTGTCCATAGTAAACATGGGATGCTGCACTTACACCATAAGCCCTGTTTCCTTGGTAAATTTTATTAGCGTAAAGAGCTAATATCTCATCCTTAGATAGTTTGTCTTCAATCCTGAGCGCCAATAAGATTTCATTAAATTTTCGGGTAAATGTTTGTTTTCTGGTTAGAAAGAAATTTCGGGCAACTTGCATAGTAATAGTACTGCCACCAGTCTTGATATCGCCAGAAGAGACGAGCTCTACTGCTGCGCGCAATAAAGCCCCAATATCGACTCCAGAATGGCTATAAAATTGGTCATCTTCTGCAGATATTAATGCCTGTATATAGAAAAGGGGTATATCTTGAAAGTCTATTGGATTACGGTGTTTTTCGCCGAATTCACCGATTAACTGCAAATCCTCTGAATAAATCCTTAAGGGCGTCTGGAGGTTTATTTGGCGAAGTTTTTCAACGGAAGGCAATTTTGGGCTTAGGTACAGGTATAGACTACTAGCTACGATCAATATACCGCCAAATATTGCAAGCAAACACCAAAATCCATTGCTAATAATTTTGTAATGGGTTTTATTCATCATAAGACCAGCTTTATAATACAAGAGTAGTATAGAGCCATAAAAATTACGACATAGCCATTTGGCTGTATTATTTAATAAAATAGCTCATTGATCCTTCAGTTTAAAATTATTTGAGAAGTGCCACTAAGTTGATAAATACACATAGAAACATTTTTCTTGTCGGCCCTATGGGTTCTGGGAAGAGCACCATTGGCCGTATTTTGGCAGAAATTCTGGATCTTAAATTTATCGATCTTGACTGTGAAATTGAAGAGAGATGTGGTGCGAATATATCATGGATTTTCGACATGGAAGGCGAAGATGGGTTTCGAAAGCGTGAATCTTGTATTCTTGTTGAGTTGGCCTCCGAGACCGGTATGGTTCTTGCTACAGGAGGCGGAGCTGTTCTCTTTGAAGAGAATCGTAATACCTTAAAAAATAATGGCTATGTTGTGTATCTTAGCGCCCCTGTTGGGCAATTATTAGAGAGAACTTCGCATGATCGCAGCAGGCCTTTATTGAATGTCAGTAATCCGCGCGAAGTATTAGAGCAGTTAGTATTGGATCGAGACTTACTGTATCAAGAAATAGCAGACCTAGTTTTCGTTACCAGTAAGCGCAAACCTTGGTTGGTTGCGAATGAAATTGCCAATGAAGTTCGTCAATTTGTAGGCTGATGTGGTACATTTCCAAATCAACATAATTATATAAAGAATGATTTATCGTGGAAAAATTTAGCAAGCTTTGCGTGAAACTTGGCGATAGGAGTTACCCTATTTTTATTGGTGACGGATTACTGCAATCATCGGAGTTGCTCGCATCACATATTCATGGAGAGCAAGTGTTGATAGTTACTAACGAGACTATTGCTCCACTCTACTTGAGTTCCCTCGTGGATGGACTGTCTGCATATAACATAGAAACATTGATCTTGCCGGATGGAGAAATACACAAAAATCTAGAAGTGCTTAATACAATTTTTGATACGTTGCTCGCTAAAAAATACAACCGAACAGCTACTCTAATCGCTCTTGGCGGCGGCGTTATTGGCGATATGACAGGGTTTGCTGCTGCTTGCTATCAGAGAGGTGTAAATTTTTGCCAAATTCCAACAACATTGCTTGCCCAAGTAGACTCGTCTGTAGGCGGAAAAACTGCAGTTAATCACAGGCTAGGCAAAAATATGATAGGAGCATTCTATCAGCCTCAGTGCGTCATAATTGATACCTCCTTATTAGGCACTTTACCAGACAGGGAATTTCGAGCGGGCTTGGCGGAGGTAATTAAATATGGGCTGATTGCAGATGTAGAATTTTTTCACTGGATAGAAAAAAATATATCTAAGCTTTTAGCGCGCGATCCTGATGCCCTATGTTTTGCAATAGAGAAATCATGTGCCAATAAAGCCAAGATTGTTGAAAAAGATGAGCACGAGAACGGTATTCGTGCAATTTTAAATTTAGGACACACATTTGGCCATGCTATTGAGACCTTTCAGTCCTATAAAGGCTGGTTGCATGGAGAGGCAGTAGCGATTGGAATGATTATGGCCGCAGAGCTATCGAGTTTATTGGGCTGGATAAATCAAGCTGATGTTCGCCGGATAAGAGGTATTCTGGCTTGCTGTAGTTTGCCTGCAGTAGCACCAAAAGACATGAGCACCAAAATTTTTTTGGAGCTCATGTCAGTTGATAAAAAAGTTCTAGATGGCAGTCTTCGTTTTGTGCTTCTTCGATCTATCGGAGTTGCAACAATAACTTCTGAAATTGAACCAAATCTTCTAATGAAGGTTATTTAGAAGACAAAACAACCTATAAATCATATCACCTAAAATTATAGGTCTTATTCGCATCGCGGCAATTGTTACATGGGTCGCGGACGTGTAAAATATCCATCTTCTTGTTCCAGCAGTATTAGTTTTGCTTTCTCTGAAGCGGCTGGTCTTTCAACATATTTTACCTAGAGCACCATTTATTATGCCGACAGGCCTCTATAGTTTAGATGAATTCAAAGATAATTGTGGATTTGGACTGATTGCCCACACAAAAGGTAAGGTGAGCCACCGTGTCCTAGAAACCGCTATTGAAGCGTTAGCTTGCATGACTCATCGTGGCGGTATTGCTTCTGACGGCAAAACTGGTGATGGCTGCGGGTTATTGCTTCAAAAGCCAGATGCTTTTATGCGAGATGTGGCTAAAAAGCTGTTTGACGTCGAATTGCCTGAATTGTACGCAGTTGGTTCAGTAATGCTCAGCCAGGACAGTAGTCAGCGCAACCACGCTAAAAATACTATGTCGACGGTCTTGTCGGATCAAGGGCTGGAAGTAATCGGCTGGCGGGAAGTCCCTACAAGTAAAGATTGTTTGGGCCGCATCGCATTAGAAACCTTGCCAGCAATTGAGCAAATATTTATTGCTGCAGGCGACCTGGACAAAAAAAAATTCAATGCTCGGTTGTTTATTTCTAAGCGAAAAATTGAGATTGCGCTAGCATCAGATAATTCTTTTTATGTTGCCAGCCTGGCAGCTAATGTTATTAGCTACAAAGGGCTAATGATGCCAGTTGATTTGCCGATATTTTACCCAGATTTGGCAAACCCGCTCCTAAAAACTGCCATCTGTATTTTTCATCAACGTTTTTCTACCAATACTAGCCCTCAGTGGCCACTGGCTCAACCATTTAGAATGCTGGCTCATAATGGAGAAATCAATACGCTCCATGGAAATAGGAACTGGTCTGTAGCCAGAACCTCTAAATTTGTTACCCCCCTCTTGCCCGATTTGCAGGATGTAAAACCTCTTGTCAACCGCACAGGATCAGATTCTTCTAGCCTGGACAATATGCTTGAAGTGATGGTTGCAGGAGGTATAGATCTCCACAAAGCCGTGCGAATGTTGGTGCCACCAGCCTGGGATAACAACCAAGACTATGGGTTGAGCGAAAGAGCTTACTTTGAATACATAGCTATGCACATGGAACCATGGGATGGACCTGCTGGACTAGTTATTACTGATGGACGTTATGCCGTTTGTACGCTGGATAGAAATGGCTTAAGGCCGTCTCGTTGGGTGTTAACGGATGACGATATTATTGCTGTTGCATCAGAGGTTGGTGTTTATAAATATAGCACTAGTAGTGTTGTTGCTAAAGGACGCTTAGGCCCAGGAGATATGCTTTCGATTGATACGCATACAGGCTCTATAATGAATGCTGGTCAGATTGACAAAGAAATGGCCTCCGCCAATCCATATCAGGCGTGGTTAAACAGCAGCACTATCAAAATTATGTCTTCTATGGATGATGAAAGCATAGAAGTTGAGGGCGCCTTAAGTAGGGAAAGAGTTCGTAATTTTATGAAGATGTTCTTAGTTTCTATGGAAGAGCGAGAGCAAATTTTACGACCACTAGCAGAGGGAGGCCAAGAAGCAGTCGGCTCTATGGGGGATGATACGCCAACGGCTGTACTTTCAGTTAAAGATCGCAGCTTCTATGATTATTTTAGGCAACAATTTGCGCAGGTGACTAACCCCCCCATTGATCCGTTACGTGAAACACTTGTTATGTCCCTAAAGACACAACTCGGTCGCGAAGGTAATATTTTCCTTGAGTCACCCGAGCTTGCAAAGCGCATTAATTTGTCGAGCCCAGTTTTATCGCCACGCAAATATTACGCGTTAAAAAATAATACACAGGACGACTACCGGGTTAAAAAATTTAGTGTTAATTATGACCCAAAAACATCCAACTTAGGGCAGGCCATCCAAGGTCTATGTGAGGAAGTTTCTGGTGCCGTCAGAGATGGCATTAGGTGCTGCATTCTGTCTGATTCTGATATTCTTCCAGATAACCTGCCTATTCAGATGTTGATGGCCGTAGGCGCAGTTCATCATCATTTAATTAAATTAGGTCTTCGTTGCGATGCTAATATTATTGCATCCACGGCATCTGCTCGTGATTCTCATCAAATTGCAACATTAATAGGTTGTGGTGCTTCTGCGGTTTACCCTTTTTTAAGCTACCACATCCTTTCTGATATGGTGACAGCAGGAGAAATACTTTGTGATATAGATGCGGCATTTAAAAACTACCGCCAAGGCATGAATAAAGGGTTATTAAAAATCCTATCTAAAATGGGTATCTCTACGGTTGCTTCGTATCGAGGTGCTCAGTTGTACGAGATTATTGGACTCTCTCCTGAAATAGTTAACATGTGCTTTTTAGGGACACCGAGTCGTATTAAGGGTGCAGATTTTAATGATCTGCAGCAGGACCAACAAAGACTCGCCGATCAGGCTTGGAGTGAACGAAAATCGATCAATCCAGGTGGGTTACTAAAGTATGTCCACGGCCAAGAGTACCATGCGTTTAACCCAGACGTCGTAACAACTCTTCACCGTGCAGTACAAGAGAGCGACTATACTGCATGGCATGATTATGCTGACTTGGTGAATAAGCGCCCTGCATCAACTCTCAGAGATCTCCTGAAGATTAAAGCCGATATTAAGCCGATTCTTTTGTCTGACGTGGAGCCGATTGAAAAAATACTGAAACGATTTGATTCGGCAGGGATGTCCCTGGGGGCGCTCTCGCCAGAGGCTCATGAAGGCTTAGCTCAGGCCATGAACAGCCTAGGGGGTCGATCTAACTCAGGAGAAGGAGGTGAAGATCCTGCTCGTTATGGCACAATGAAGGCATCGAAAATTAAGCAAGTGGCTTCTGGTCGTTTTGGGGTAACACCACACTATCTGTCAAGTGCTGAGGTGATTCAGATTAAAGTAGCTCAGGGTGCAAAGCCCGGTGAAGGCGGACAGTTACCAGGAGGCAAGGTGAATGAATTAATTGCCAGACTCCGATATTCAGTTCCCGGCGTAACTTTGATTTCTCCTCCTCCTCACCACGACATTTATTCAATTGAAGATTTAGCTCAACTTATTTTTGATCTGAAGCAGGTCAATCCAGAGGCGTTAGTTTCAGTGAAGTTAGTTTCCCGCCCAGGTGTTGGGACTATTGCCGCGGGAGTGGCAAAAGCCTACGCAGATTTAATTACAATATCTGGCTATGATGGCGGCACAGCAGCAAGCCCACTAACATCGATTCGTTACGCGGGCTCTCCTTGGGAGCTGGGTTTGGCTGAAACTCATCAAATGCTTAAAGCGAACGATTTGCGCCATAAAGTCCGTGTTCAAACAGATGGAGGGCTAAAAACTGGCCTTGATGTTGTAAAAGCTGCTATTTTGGGTGCAGAAAGCTTTGGTTTTGGTACTGGCCCAATGGTTGCTCTTGGATGTAAGTACCTGAGAATTTGTCATTTGAATAACTGTGCGACAGGGGTTGCCACACAGGATAAAGAGCTCAGAGAGAACTACTATAGAGGTACTGTGCAAACAGCAAAGAACTTCTTTCTTTTTATGGCGGAAGAAACTCGAGAGTGGATGGCCCGTCTCGGGGTAAGAACCATGGAAGAGCTGGTTGGCAGGGTTGACTTGCTGGAAATTTTTGAGGGCAACACAGAAAAACAAAAGAAATTAGATTTGTCCCCAATACTTCATACTGATGCATTGCTGGATAGTAAGCCGCAAACATGCCAGGTAATTAAAAATGCACCCTTTGACAAAGGGTGCTTAGCTGAAGAAATGGTGGTTGACATATTGCCTGCTGTTAAGTCAAAAAAGGGTGGCGAGTTTAGCTATAACATAAGCAATTGTGACCGCTCTATTGGCGCCCGCCTTTCTGGCGAAATAGCTAAACGTTACGGGAATCAAGGCATGGCTGATGCCCCGATAAAATTAATGCTAAATGGTGTGGCCGGCCAGTCGCTTGGTGTTTGGAATGCGGGCGGTTTAAATATACATCTTTGTGGTGATGCTAATGACTATGTTGGCAAAGGAATGGCTGGCGGTAAAATTGTCATAGCGCCGCCAAAAGATAGCAATTTTTCCTCTAATGCCACTCCTATTATTGGTAACACTTGTCTATATGGTGCAACATCAGGCAAGTTGTTTGCCGCTGGTCTTGCAGGAGAGCGCTTTGCTGTCCGCAATTCAGGTGCTCAGGCTGTAATTGAGGGCGCTGGACATCATTGCTGTGAATACATGACAGGCGGGGTAATTGTTGTGTTAGGCTCCGTAGGCTCTAATTTTGGGGCTGGCATGACGGGCGGCTTTGCCTATGTTTTGGATGAAAATAACAGTTTTGTAGACAGCTATAATATGGAGTTAGTTGAAATCCAGCGCATTACAACTGAATCAACAGAAGGGTATCGTGTTCATTTGGAGGCCATGATTACTGAATTTGTTGCAGAGACAGCTAGCGCTTGGGGTCAAGAGATTCTAGATAATTTTGAGGGATTCATTAGAAAATTTTGGCTAGTGAAGCCAAAGGCGGCTAGCCTAGAAAAGCTATTGGCGCATACACGTGCTGAACCCCAATAATATGAAAAAATACAAAAGCCCAAAACTGCTGCTGATATTAAAGAGTTTATAATTATGAGCGATAGATTAAACAACGATTTCCAGTTTCTTCAGGTAGGAAGGCATGACCCTGAAACCAAGGACATGTATAGCCGCACCAAGGAATTTGTTGAAATATATCAACCTACTGAAATAAAGGATGCATGCAATCAGGCGCATCGCTGCTTAGATTGCGGTAACCCTTACTGCGAATGGAAGTGCCCTGTACATAATTACATACCAAATTGGCTACAACTCTTATCTGATGGAAATATCGTTGAGGCTGCAGAGTTGTGTCATGCTACCAATACGCTACCGGAGGTATGTGGGCGTGTTTGCCCACAAGATCGCTTATGCGAGGGGGCTTGCACGCTTAATGATGAGTTTGGTGCAGTAACAATCGGTAATGCGGAAAAATATATTACTGATACCGCGTTTGCCATGGGCTGGCGCCCAGATACGTCAAAAGTTTCCTGGACTGACAAAAGAGTTGCCATTATTGGTGCCGGACCATCAGGACTCGGATGCGCTGATGTTCTTGTGCGTAGTGGAGTCAAACCAGTGGTTTTTGATCGTTACCCTGAAATTGGCGGCCTGCTGACTTTTGGTATTCCAGAATTTAAGTTGGAAAAATCTATCATGCAGCAGCGTCGGGAAATTTTTGAGGACATGGGAATAGAATTTAAGCTAAACACACATATTGGTGTGGATGTTGAAATTGATGACTTGGTAAGCGAGTTTGATGCTATTTTTCTAGGCATGGGTACCTATAAATATATGAAAGGTGATTTTCCTGGTGAAGATTTACCGGGTGTTTATGATGCTTTGCCATTTCTTGTGTCTAGCGTAAATAGAAATATGGGCTGGGAAAAAGATCCCAGTGATTTTATCACTGTTAAGGATCAACGAGTAGTAGTTCTCGGAGGCGGAGATACCGCTATGGACTGCAATCGTACATCTATCAGACAGGGTGCGACTAACGTTTCTTGTGCATATCGTCGTGATCAAGAAAACATGCCTGGTTCACGCAAAGAGGTAAAAAATGCCCAAGAAGAGGGGGTTAAGTTTTTATTTAACAGGCAGCCTGTTGAGATTATTGGTAGCAACACAGTTGAAGGCGTTAAGGTTATAACTACTGAATTGGGCGATCCTGATGAAAATGGCCGTCGCCGCCCCATTCCAGTACCTGGCAGTGAAGAGATATTGCCGGCAGATGTGGTATTAATTGCATTTGGGTTTAAGCCTGATCCAGCCCCATGGATGGGAAATCTCGGCGTAGAGCTAAATGACTGGGAAGGTGTTATTGCAGCAGAAGAGCAACAATTTAAATTTCAAACCAGTAACCCCAAAGTGTTCGCTGGTGGCGATATGGTGCGCGGTTCTGATTTGGTTGTGACCGCTATCTGGGAGGGTCGTCAAGCCGGCGAAGGCATTCTTGATTATCTGAAAATCTAAGGATCTTTTCTTATGACAGAGCTTAAAAACGATCGTTTTCTGCGAGCATTGATGCGAGAAAAGGTAGACGTGACTCCCGTTTGGATGATGCGGCAAGCTGGCCGCTATCTCCCAGAATATAGGGAAGTGAGAGCTCAAGCGGGTGATTTTATGTCGCTTTGCACAAATCCTGATAGAGCTTGCGAGGTAACCTTGCAGCCTCTGAATCGCTATAATCTAGATGCTGCTATACTATTCTCTGATATTTTAACGATACCTGATGCTATGGGTTTGGGGGTATTTTTTGAGTCTGGCGAAGGCCCCCGTTTTCGTAAGCCAGTTCGAACCGAAAGTGATATCAATAAATTATCTGTTATCGATCCTTATAAGGATCTACCTTATGTTGTTGAAGCGGTCACTACTATACGACGAGAACTTAATGGCCGTGTGCCTTTAATAGGATTTTCCGGCAGTCCATGGACATTGGCTACATATATGATAGAAGGCCGAGCCAGCCGTGATTTCCCCCTGTCTAAAGCCATGGCTTACAATCAGCCAGAGCTAATGCATCAATTGCTTGATGTCCTCGCTGCCTCAGTAATCGTGTATCTGAACGCTCAAATTAAGGCTGGCGCTCAAGCAGTGCAAATTTTTGACACTTGGGGTGGAGCCCTGTCTTATGCTGCCTATCGAGAATTCTCTTTACAGTACATGAAAAAAATTGTTTGCGGCTTAATTCAAAAGAATGAAGGCAGAAAAGTACCCGTAATTTTATTTACTAAGGGAGGGGGTCAGTGGTTGGAGGATATTGCTGATACTGGATGCCATGCTGTGGGTCTTGATTGGACTACCCATATTGGAGTTGCGCGGAAAAGGGTGGGTGACCGTGTTGCTTTGCAAGGTAACATGGATCCTGCAATTCTGCGTGCAACGCCACAGCGCATTAGAGAAGAGGTCCAGTCTATTTTACTGCAATTTGGTGGTGGTAATGGACATGTGTTCAACCTTGGTCATGGAATAACTCCTGATATCAAGCCTGAAAACGTAAAAATATTTATTGATGCTGTACATGAGTTGTCATCATCTCGCCAAGACGGGTAGTTGATCCAGGCGTATATTTCTCTGACCATGCTGTTTTGTTGGGCTCAAACATTACGATTACTGTGGAGCCAAATTTAAAGCGCCCCATTTCTTCACCCTTCTTTAGCCTGACATTCTGTGAATCGAATTGATTAATAGATAAAGTGTTAGGATGATAGTGCCCATGCCACACTGATTCTATTCCGGCTACCATCATTGCTCCAACCAAGACCACAGCACAAAGCCCAGCTGGGGTTTTAAACATACAGACTAACCGCTCATTTTTTGCAAACAAACCATCTATATGTTCGGTGGTTGTGAGATTAACAGAGAAAAGTTTACCGGGAATATAGCGCGTGTAGAGCAGCTCTCCATCGATTGGCATATGAACCCGATGGTAATCTTTTGGTGACAGGTAGATTGTCATAAAATCGCCGCTAAGAAAGCGCCTGCTGTCCTCATCATCAGCGCCAAGCAATGAGGAAGAGGAGAAATATTTTCCTTTGGCTTGGAAAATATTTCCTTCTCGAATAGCCCCCATTTGACTAACGATCCCATCAGCTGGACAGACGATAACAGCATCATTGCTATTAACTGGTCTAACATCTTCCTTTAGAGCTCGAGTAAAAAAAGCATTAAAATTTTGGTAGTCATTCGGTGAGGCTGACTTTGCTTCATCTAGGTTGATATCATAGATCCTGATGAATAGATTAATTAATAGATTTTTGAGCCAGGGGTTTTTGGCTTCAGCCAAAAATGCACCAATCCGAGATAATGTATGCTGTGGAAGCATGCGCTGAAATGCAGCAAACCATTCTGAGCGTAAATTATTCATATATTTATATTTCTACAGGAGTGCGGGGGTGGTTTCCCCATTCAGCCCAAGATCCGTCGTAAGCGCGGATACTCTCAAACCCTAAGATTCTTCCAAGCATATATGTGAATCCAGAGCGATGATGCGATTGACAATGAGTAATTGTTGGCTTCTTTTGAGAAATACCTAAATCTTCAAGCCTTGTTAGCGCATCATTACGAATACGTTGATTTCGTTTAAAATCCATCATGCTGGTCCACTCACAATGAATTGCACCTGGGATATGACCTCCCTTCTCGGCGTATAGGGTGGTTCCAGTATATTCCCCTTCACTCCTAGCATCCCAAATCTGTAGTTGAGAGCCCTCTAGGGATCGCATAATTTCTTCAGCATCTACGATAGGTGAGCGATCAATCGCAAGATTGCGATAAGTTTTTTTGATGACAGGAGCATCAGCTGTCGTTGGGTGGCCTTCGTTATGCCATGCAATAAGGCCACCATTTAAATATGACCAATTTTTGTGTCCTATTACATCAAGAGTCCAGAGAAATCTCCCAGCCCAGCCTCCACCTTCATCATCATAGGCGATTACATGCTTTTCCTCAGTGAGGCCAATGCTGTTAATTATAGCTGAAATTTGCTCTATTGATGGGAGCATGTTGGGTGTAGGAAAAGATCCAGCCATAAGTGTTTTCGGTGAAACATGGACGGCCCCAGGTATATGTTTGCGACTATAAAGAGCATCATTACATAAATCTACAATTAAGAGATTGGACTCATTGAGTCGCTCACTTAAAGATTCTGGCTCTATTAAGTTATATGTCTTTGGCATACTAGCCCTCTGTTATGTCGCGTGGATTTTGTACAGCATAATTATATCACCCCGTAATATCTATTCCATCTCCGAAATTTTTATAATTGAAAAATTTTTAGGATTTAGCTACCCATCTTTAAGGCTTTTAACCATATGCAAATAGCTCTCAAATCTTGCCCGCTGTATTTTTCCAGCACTAATTGCTTCGATTAGTGCGCAATCTGGCTCATGTTGGTGGCGACAGTTACGAAATCTACATTTTCCAAGATAGGCTAAAAATTCTATAAATCCTTCTGCAATTGCATCGGGCTTTAGATGCCACAATCCAAATTCACGTATTCCTGGAGAGTCAATAACATCACCTCCGCTAGGGAGATGAAAAAGTCTGGAAGTGGTTGTTGTATGTGTGCCTTTTTCTTTTGATTTGGATAAGTCGCCTACAGCGACATTGATTTCAGGAGACAGCCTGTTAAGCAAAGAGGATTTCCCTACGCCAGATTGACCTACAAACACACTGGTGAAATCCCTAAGGTAGGCTTCAAGTTCCTTTATGCCAACCCCATCTTTAGCAGAAACTAAGAAATAGTCATACCCTATATTTTCATAATTTTTAGCCAGAGACATCAGTGATTCTAAATTTTCTTGCTCTATTTGATCGGCTTTATTTAGGATGATTAGGGGTTGTATAGCTTGATGTTCAGCTGCGACTAGGTACCTATCAATCAGATTTGCATGTGGTTCTGGATAAGGAGCTATAACAATAGCTATCCTATCAATGTTGGCCGCTACAGGGCGAAGATTTCCTCGATTATCAGGCCGGCAAAGTTCAGAATTTCTAGTGTACTGAGCAACAACAACGCCATGGGTACCGCTATCTTTCCAGGTGACTTTGTCGCCAGAAACAATTGTTGGTAGATTGGCCCTTAGGTGGCATCGTCGAACGATTTTTTTTGAAATATCTACAGCTTCAACATCAACCTGAGCTCCGTAGCTGGCAATGACGACACCATATCGTTCTAGATCAGTATCACCAGCCTTTCCTCCAGTAGTCTTCTGCCGGGTATTGGTTTCAGTACCTGCATTCGCTTGGTTCTGCTCAATTCGCCGGCGTTGCTGCTTGGTTAGTTGGCGTTTTGTCAATATTCTTCCTTTCGGCCCATGACTTATTTAATTGCCAGCAATAATATGATCATTGCTGGCTTGCTAGGCGCTAAGGATATAGCATATAGGCATAGAGTGATAGAAACGGAATATTGCAGATCAGGACTTTTGAAGGATGTATTTTTTTAAAAATGTCGCAAAAATCTAATGAATGGCGTAGATAATAATGAATAGTATCAATGAAGCACAAAAAGATTCAATGAACCTCATATGGATAGACCTTGAAATGACAGGGCTGGATACCATCAATGATGCTATTATTGAAATTGCTACCATTGTTACTGATAAAGACCCTAATATTCTCGGCGAAGGCCCCATTTTTGCCATAAATCAGACAAATAAAGTACTTGAAGGTATGGATGAATGGAACACTAGACAGCATCATCGGTCGGGATTAACGGAACGAGTACGTAGCAGCAAGGTATCTCTTGAAGAGGCGGAGCGTGATACGGTTATATTTTTGGAGCAATTCGTAGATGCTGGGGTTTCCCCGATGTGTGGTAATTCAATTTGTCAGGACCGTCGTTTTTTGTCACGACAAATGCCGGCGCTAGAAGATTTTTTTCATTACCGTAACCTGGATGTAAGTAGTATTAACGAGATCGCTAAGCGTTGGCGACCAGAGATACTGGAGGGGTTCAAAAAGAAAAGCTCTCATTTGGCTATGGACGACATAAAAGATTCTATTGCAGAGTTAAGGCACTATCGTCACCTATTTTTTAATGTACCAGAAACAGCTTAAGGTCAAAAAATACCAGAGATTATTGAACCTAAGTATCAAAGTATGCTTAAGGTTTAATGGGCGAGCTGGATATTTTTCGCTGACGTTTTTTCCTCCCCTCCCCCTCTTTGTGTTGACCTAAAGCCCATAAAACATGCTCTTGAACCAAGCTTGAAGGAAAGTCTTGTCTTGCCTCCAAGGATTTAATGGTTTTTTCTGAGGTTGGCGCATTGCCCAACCCAATTGCTAAATTTCTCAGCCATCGTTCGTAACCAATTCGCCTGATCGGCGAACCTTCGGTATACTGCAAAAATTCGTTTTCTGTCCAAAGAAACAATTCGGCAAGTTCGCGATTATCTAGATTGTGACGTGGAGAGAAATCCCTTTCATTTGTAGGTTTGGCCTCTTTGTTCCAAGGGCAAACTGCTTGACAGTCATCACATCCGAACACCCGATTGCCCATAGGCTGACGGAATTCTTCGGGAATGCTTCCCTTGTGTTCAATAGTTAAATACGAGATACATCGTTTTGCATTAAGTACATACGGCTCGGGAAACGCATCTGTAGGGCACACTTTGATGCATGCCTTGCACTCACCACATTGATCTACTTCTGTTGATTGATCTGGCGGTAAGGGTAGGCTTGTGTATATCTCACCAAGAAAAAACCAAGATCCTCCCTCACTGTTAATTATTAATGTATTTTTCCCCATCCATCCAAGGCCAGCTTTTTCCGCCAAAGGTTTTTCCATAACAGGAGCGCTGTCTACATAAGGTCTTTGGATGATGCTTTCTGGAGCCACCTCTTGAATTTTTTTACTTAGCATCTTTAGTCGTTGACGAACCACTTTGTGGTAATCTCGACCCAAAGCATAACGAGAAATATAAGCTTTATCAGCATCTTTGAGTGTTGCAATCATATTGCTATCAGCAGGTAGGTAATCCATTCTTACAGTTATCACAGAACATGTGCCGGGCAGTAGCTGTTCTGGGTGGTAGCGCTTCTCTCCATGAGCGGCCATCCAGTCCATATCGCCCTGATAGCCACTTTCAAGCCATTTATTGAGTTTTTCCCCAGTCTTCTTTAGATCAATATCTGTGATAGCTACTTGTTGAAATCCTAATTCCTCCCCCCATAGCTTAATTTGCCCTGCAAGGTGTATATAATCTAATTGTGGTATTTTAGGCTGCATGATCGATTAGCTATTTGAAGTTAGCGTATAATTTTGCCAGATATTTGCCTAACAAGTGGAATTTTATGTATAAATTTTTATCTAACACTACATTAAAGCAGTCTCTTCAGCCACCAACTGAGTTAACTGGTGAATAAACAATGAGGCATTTTCTTGTAGGAGTATTGCCTCGTGAAGAGGATATGATCGAATTTGGCAAATGGCTTGGCCATAGCTTGTGCTCCTGCATATTTATTGGTCCGGAACCACAAGCTGCGTTAATTTTTTTTGATGGCGATCTTGGGGCAGGAAAAACCACAATTTGTCGAGGCATTCTTCAGGCTTTTGGTTATGATGGTGTTGTGAAAAGTCCCACTTACACATTGGTAGAATCATATGACCAAGGGCTTTTGAAGGTGCACCATTTTGACTTATATCGATTGGGTTCTGCTGAAGAATTAGAATTTTTTGGTATCAGGGACTATTTTCATCAAAATGGCTGTTGTTTGGTCGAATGGCCAGAGCGAGGCCATGGGTTCCTGCCCGCCGCTGATTTGCAAATAAGTATAATTGCGACACATGAAGGCCGAGAAATAAAAATATGCTCTGAAACTGATATGGGCGATTTACTACTGGCTCACTTAGCATCAGATAGAGAAAATCAGCTTGATTTCTAAATTTTATAACATATTTTATGGTGGTCTGACCTTAGTGTTTTTGGCCACACCTTTACCTCTTTCGGCTTCAACAGTTGATGATATAAGGGTATGGAGGGCGCCAGATCATACTCGATTGGTGTTTGATCTGAGTGCATCGGTTAAATATAAAATAGTGCCACTGACGAACCCTGATCGCCTGATAATAGACATCCAAGATGCTACCTTACGCGCGCAAACAACAAAATTCGATTTCTCTTCAATGCCCATAAGTTCGCTTCGAAGCAGCACAATGGGAAAAAAAAACCTTAGGATTGTTCTTGATTTAAAAAAAACGCTCCACCCTAAAGCTTTTATTCTTGGCCCCAATGAACAATATAGCGATAGATTAGTGGTGGATCTTTATGATCAGGATAAAAAATCGACTAAGCCAGTCCCCATCGCCCTCCTTGAAAATAATCGTAGGGATATTGTAGTTGCTATTGATGCCGGACATGGAGGCGAAGATCCTGGAGCGATTGGGCCAAAACGTCTTCTAGAAAAGCATGTAGTTTTGGCTATTGGGCGTGAATTAAAAAAATTACTTGATAAAGAGCGTGGCTATAAAGGTGTTTTGATTCGAGGCGGCGATTATTACATTCCTTTACGTAAGCGCACTAGTATTGCTCACAAGAAGCGTGCAGATATATTCATCTCTATCCATGCTGATGCATTCAATAAACCAAATGCAAGTGGGGCTTCAGTATTTATACTGTCTCGCAGTGGCGCCAGCAGTGAAACTGCTCGCTACTTAGCGAGTCGAGAAAATCGTGCTGATCTGATCGGAGGTTCTGGCAGTGTCAGCCTTGATGACAAGGATCATATGCTAGTCAGTGTTCTATTGGATTTATCTATGACGGCTACATTAAGTAGCAGCTTGGTCCTTGGAACCTCAGTACTTAAATCTATAGACGGTATAGCAAAATTACACAAAAAAAAGGTGGAGGAAGCAGGTTTTGTGGTTCTGAAATCTGCGGATATCCCATCTATTCTTGTAGAGACAGGATTTATTTCGAATCCTTCAGAGGCAAAGAAATTGGCCACCAAGAGATACCAGAAAAAAATGGCCCATGCGATATTTAAGGGGGTGACCCGATATTTTTCTACCAACCTCCCTATTGATACCTTGTTGGCATCAGAGAAATCTAGAGTTAATAGGCCAAAAATCTATATTGTTGCTTCTGGCGATACAGCCTATCGGATTGCTAAGCGTTACAAGATTTCAGTGAAAAAGTTACTAAAACATAATGGACTGAATAACAGTCAGGTCAATATTGGACAGCGCTTAAAAATTCCTGACGTATAGAGCATGCAGTAGAGGCATGAAATTTGCGTGCTTGGCACTGTTGTAGCAGAAAAATTAAAAACGAATACCAGCGCTTTTTTTGCCATACTTAGCTTCCGTTACCTGCCAATAAGAATCATTCCAATACGCGTGGGCTTTTGTTGTTCTGATGCTATACGCATGATAGCCAACAAATAAAACACCATCTTCTTCTATTTTGAAAATATGGGCTTCCATGCCGGGGTCCTCTTCGTATCCTTTGAGGATGATATAGTCACCTACTGCTACTTCTGGGCGTTTCATGATTTTTCCTGTTGATTGGGTGCGTTGCATTTTATCGTTGTCTTTTGTTTATGTGAATAAAAAAATATTATTTTTACTTGTAAGGAATAGACTGGATGGTCATCCGGAGAGGCTTTGATCCATTTTTTCTGCAGGAGAGTCTGTTTTCATCACATCAACAACTTCGGCAGGCACTCCTGAAGCTATAGAGTGAGGAGGTATGTCTTTTAAGACTACGCTGGCCGCAATAATCTTTGAGCCTTCCCCAATTTCAATATTACCAAGGATCGTAGCTCCCGGACCAATTAGAACACCGGAGCGAACTTTTGGGTGACGATCCCCTCCTTCTTTTCCTGTGCCTCCCAGGGTGACACCCTGTAAAATAGAAACACAGTCCTCAATAACAGCTGTCTCACCTACTACAATTCCTGTTGCATGATCAAACATAACCCCTTTGCCAATTCTTGCAGCCGGATGAATGTCTACACCGAATACTACTGATATTCGGTTTTGAAGCATAAATGCTAGAGATTTTCTATTTTGATGCCACAGCCAGTGAGCTGCTCTCCATGCTTGCAGCGCGTGAAATCCCTTATAATGTGTAAAAGCAGATAAAAAACTATGGCATGCAGAGTCACGCTCAATGAGTGCCTGTATATCGCCACTGATCGTTTTTTCAATTTCAATATCAGAACTGAAGGCAAGATCAAATATATCTCGCAGGACTGGCTCTGTGACCGATTTACATTGAAGTTTATTTGCTAGCAGAAAACTTAAAGCAGAAAGCAACGAGCGATGATTCAGGATAGCGTCTTGCATAAAAGCCTGTAGAGCAGACTCAGAACGAGAAACACCTCTCGCTTCTTCTTGTATTTTCTCCCATAAGAGTTCTGTGGGCTGATTTTGAGTCATAGTTAAAGTCTTGATCGATAAAGTATTAGAGCATTATCGGGGCTACACCATTATTTTGCCAGCTACGATAGCATGACATGATGGGGTGGCTTTATTTTTAGTATAGTTCACTTAGATTATATTTTTGGTTGACAGCTACGTAACCTTACCTATGATGGAGCCTTAAATGAACATTTTGAGGGGATTTTATGCCAATTAGTCATTTAAAGCCTGCGCGCCATGATTGGAATAGACAGGAAACTTTAGATTTGCTTGAGCAACCATTTAACGATTTATTGTTTCAGGCTCAAATGGTTCATCGCGAGCACTTTAATCCTAACGAGATTCAACTAAGTACTTTGCTGTCTATCAAAACAGGTGCTTGTCCTGAGGATTGCAAATATTGTCCTCAGAGCGCTCGCTATGATACCGGGCTGGAGACTGAGAAGTTACTAGCAGTTGAGAAAGTAATAGAGGAGGCAAAAGCAGCCAAGGCTGCTGGAGCCACTCGCTTCTGTATGGGCGCTGCTTGGCGTTCCCCAAAAGATAAAGATTTACCATACGTTACACAAATGGTGCAGGAAGTAAAAAATTTAGGACTGGAAACCTGTATGACCCTCGGCATGTTAAAGGAAACTCAGGCGCAAATATTGGCAGATGCCGGGTTGGATTATTATAATCATAACTTGGATACTTCCCCAGAATATTATGGAGAAGTAATCACTACTCGTACTTATGCAGATCGCATCAACACACTGAGTAATGTTAGAAAGGCTGGAATGAAAGTTTGCGCTGGAGGAATTGTGGGTATGGGTGAGGATAAGAGTGACCGTGCTGGATTATTGGTGCAGCTAGCAAATCTACCTCAGCAGCCCGAATCAGTTCCTATTAATATGCTAGTCAAAGTTGAAGGAACTCCGCTGGATCAAGAGGAGGACCTGGATCCTTTCGAGTTTATTCGGACTATTGCTGCCGCTCGCATCATGATGCCAAAGTCTCATGTGAGATTGTCTGCTGGAAGAGAGGAAATGAATGATCAACTACAAGCATTAGCATTTATGGCGGGAGCTAATTCTATATTTTACTGTGAAACTTTACTTACTACCCCTAACCCTAAGGCTAATCAGGATATGGCTCTGCTGAACAGATTGGGTATTGTTCCCGAAAAAAATCAAATCCATGAAGAGCCTGACGGTCAAGAAGAGATGTTGCATAGAAAGCTTTCTACGGCAAAAACGGAACACTTATTTTACGACGCTGCTAATTAAGAAGATTGACTGACTATGTTTTCAATGGATCAGCAGCTTTTGATTAAACTAGCTCAACGTAATGAGGACAACCTTTATCGTCAACGGCATTTACTGCAATCTGCGCAGTCTACCCATGTACAGGTGAACGGTAAAGATTGTATAGCTTTTTGCAGTAACGATTACTTGGGCTTGGCGAGCCACCCGTCTGTTGTTGAGAGCTTCAGGAAAGGTGCAGAAAGTTTTGGTGTTGGCAGTGGTGCATCGCACTTGGTCTACGGCCATTCTTATGAGCATCAGGCTTTAGAGGAAGAGCTGGCTGTTTTCACTCAGCGCCCTCGAGCGCTGCTTTTTTCTACAGGGTATATGGCTAATCTAGGGACTATTCTGGCCCTTACTGATAATAAAAATGATCATATCTTTGAGGATCGGTTAAATCATGCTTCGTTAATTGATGGGGGTATAGCTAGCAAAGCTAAATGCTCTCGTTATCGACATTCTGATACTGCAGATTTGCTAAATAGAATGAAAGGTGTCAATGGCAGAAAGCTGATTGTGACAGATGGCGTATTTAGCATGGATGGGGATCTAGCTGCGCTGCCTGACCTTGTTAAGGTCTGTCAAAAAGAACAAGGTTGGCTAATGGTTGATGATGCCCATGGATTTGGGGTTATGGGGAATAATGGAGGCGGTCTTGCCGAGCACTTTAGTTTAAGTGTTGAGGATCTCCCTATTTTGGTTGGGACTCTTGGTAAGGCATTTGGAACTTTTGGCGCTTTTGTTGCAGGCTCTGAGGCATTAATCGAAACTTTAATCCAATATGCACGGACCTATATTTACACTACTGCACTTCCCCCTGCAGTCGCTTCAGCTACACGTGTTAGTCTGAAAATTTTACAGCAAGAAACTTGGCGACGTGAAAAGCTAGCCAGCCTTATAGCTCGCTTTCGCTCCGGAGCAGAAACGCTCGGGTTGGAATTAATGAAATCTACAACTCCTATCCAGCCCATTTTACTTCATGACGATGAGCTTGCAATTAAGGTAGGCAATCGATTGAGGGAAAATGGCTTCCTTGTAGGGGCAATTCGCCGGCCTACAGTCCCTATAAAATCGGCAAGGCTTCGTATTACTCTTTCTGCAAAACACACGGAAGAAGAAATTGATGCCCTTCTTGATACCCTTAGTGGTATCTTGACGGATCTTCGGGGTTTAGTTAAATGAGCACTGATAATTTTTCTGGCTTATTAGGGCAAAAAGCTAAACCTTCAATCAACAAGCTAGCTGTACACACCTATCCTTGTACAGGCCAACCTCTTCAATCAGAGCCGTTAGTGCTCATCCATGGCTGGGGGGCTGATAGTGGTATTTGGGAGCTCATTCTACCGGAGCTAACAAAAACTCTAAATATTTTAGCTATTGATTTACCTGGATTTGGCCAAAATGATGTTTTTAAACTAGAGGCTGGTGCTTGCTCGGAGGTCAACACAGAATTTAGCTGGCCAACAGAGTATTATCTTGATGCTATTTTGGCCATGATGCCAAAAAAATGTAGCATCATGGGGTGGTCTCTAGGAGGAGTGCTCGCCACAGCTCTAGCAGGTCGTGATCCCTCACGGTTCTCTAATTTAATTACTGTCGCCACTAGCCCTTGTTTTACTCAGCAGACTGACTGGAGTTTCGGTATGCCAAGTAAAATATTTAAAGATTTTGTGGCGCTGTTCAATGAACAGCCAGCTGTTTGTTTGAAGCGCTTTCATGCATTGCAGTGTCGCGGTGATACAGAGGAACGAAAGTTATTTAGATTATTACAAGAGGGTGTGATAGAAAAATTAGAGCAATTTGCTGATCGGAAAAAGAATAGCCATTATCACAACGCTTGGCTTCGGGGCCTAGAACTGCTTGCTGAGATTGACAATAGAGACACCTTGAAGAAACTGAAAATTCCCGGACTACATATTTTTGGTGAAGTCGATCAGTTAGTGAATTTAGATATAACCAGTGAGTTTGAAACATTGAATTCATTACAACAAATAAAAATTATACCGAAAGCAGGGCATTTGCTACATATAAGTAATACAAAAAAAGTAGCATCAAGTGTGCTGTCTTTTTTAAAAGAAAAACGCTATTTTTTGGATAAAAAAAGAGTAGCTGATTCTTTTAGTCGTGCAGCAAATAGTTATGATTCAGTTTCTCGTCTGCAGCGCCAAGTTGGAGAAAAACTACTAAATTTTTTACCTGATAGGGTGTCACACAGCACAGTAATTGATCTGGGCTGTGGTACAGGATTTTTTGTCAAGCCTCTCGCCAATAAATATAACTCTGCGACGATTATCGGTATAGATCTTGCTGAGGGGATGCTTAAGCTAGCTCGATCACGACATGATTCAGTTGATCTCTGGTTGTGTGGAGATGCAGAAAATATTCCATTAGCTGATAGCTCTGTAGATGTTATTTTTTCCAATTTGACCTTTCAATGGTGCGATCAGTTGCCGCTGCTAGCTCATGAAATTTCTCGTGTAGTTAAACCTGGTGGACGAGTAGCATTCACCTCTCTTGGTAGTGAAACACTATCTGAATTAAGAAAATCTTGGATAGAGGTTGATCGCTACGTGCATGTGAATCAGTTCCTGGATCCTCATAGCTGGAAAACAGCTTTTTCTCAAGCAGGTTTTGATATCAAAGATTATGAAATTGAGGATCACAAGCTAACTTATCGCGATCTCAGTCATTTAATGAAAGAGCTAAAGGATCTCGGTGCGCATAACTTGAATGCTGGACAGAACAAAGGAATGACTAGCTCTAAAAATATTCGTAGCTTAGTGGACGCTTACGATAAGTTTCGAGATTCTCGAGGACAGTTACCTGCTACATGGCAAGTGATCTATGGAGTGTGCACCCTGAATGTCTAAATCTTATTTCATTACAGGTACCAGTACGGATGTTGGGAAGACCTATGTCGCCACAGGCATGTTGGTTGCGGCTTCTAGGCTAGGACTAAGCACGTCAGGGTTTAAGCCAGTTGCTGCAGGATGCGAAATGACAGCTTACGGCTTACGGAATAGTGATGCTATCAAACTGTTGGCTCAAACCTCCTTGCCGGTAAGCTATGAGCAACTAAACCCTGTAGCGCTGAAGCCAGAAATTGCGCCACATATAGCTGCCGCAGAAATAGGGTATCGTTTAAGTGTTGATCGTTTGGCTGGTTTTTATCGCGGACTAATGATGCAGAGACCTAATTTTTGTGTTGTTGAGGGTGCAGGAGGGTGGAGGGTACCATTGAATGAGCGGGAAACTTTTGCTGATCTAGCTAAGGCACTTAAACTACCTGTGGTGCTTGTTGTTGGTATGGATCTTGGTTGCATCAATCATGCATTATTGACCTCCGAAGCTATTCAAAAAGATGGCTTGATACTAACAGGCTGGATAGCCAACCAGATAGTGCCAGAAATGGATCGATATAAAGAAAATATTTCGACTTTACAGCGGTGGATTCCCTCTCCAATGATTGGAGAGCTCACTTACCAGCCCGGAGCTTCAGTCGATGAAGTAGCTGATCGCCTAGACATAACAACTTTGTTATAATAAACGATGAGGTAATAAGAGCAAGATGAGGTAACTGTTACTATGGGCATGAGAAGCAAAGAAGAGTATAGCGAAGAAGACTTAGTTAGAATTAACGAGACAATCAACTCTGGAATTCATTCTATTGAACGAAAGCCTTTTCGATTTAGGTTGTTATTCTTGTGGTGGATCGTTGTGGCCGTTATGGGTGGTGTGAGTTGGTTTTTGGCCAGATTGGTTGGCGCGATATAACTGCAATTGTCACTTAATGTATCTTCAACATACCATGCAGGCCTTCATGAGAAAACCTGAGGGGTATATTGAAGTTGCATAAAAATTACGAAAATCTACACAATGCCAGTCTAGGCTGACCTAAACATCCTTAACACGGACCATGAGTTTCCCTATATTTTCCCCCGTGTATAGTTTTTTGACGCTATGTAGGGCCGAATCTAGACCATCTGAAACATCAAGCCTCACCTTTATTTTTCCTTCTGACATCCAATTTACAATGGCTTCGTTGGCTTCAGGAAAGCGATCTAGATAGTCAAGAATGATGAATCCCTGAATCTTCAACCTATGCATCAATATTAAGCCATAATTGTAAGGTCCCGGTATTGGCTCCGGTGAATTATATTGTGAGATAAGACCGCATGTAGGGATTCTTCCATGAAGATTCATTAGCTTTAAACATTCGTCGAGAATGCGACCGCCAACGTTATCAAAATATATGTCAATACCATTCGGGCAGCTACGAGCAAGAGCATCCGGTATATTTTCGGTTTTATAGTTAATGGCTTCATCGAAGCCTAGGTCTTCTTTGATCCATCGACATTTTTCATCAGAGCCGGTTAGCCCAACTACATGACAACCTTTAATCTTCGCTATTTGGCCAACAATGGAGCCAACAGCGCCAGCCGCAGTAGAGACAACTACAGTTTCCCCAGCCTTTGGTGCACCGATGTCAAGTAAACAAAAGTATGCCGAGGGACCGACAAGCGCAAGAGTGGCAAAAGCATCCATGATCGATGTACCACCTATATCTCCTAATAGACTGACCGATTCTGGCGTACCTATTTGGTAGTCAGCCCAAGTCCCAATACCGCTAACAATATCACCCTCTTTAAATTCAGGCGTATTACTTTTGAGTACTGTGCCGCAAACAACCCCTCTCATGGGATCATTGAGAGCGACAGGCGGCATATACTGCTCTTCATCACTCATCCAAATGCGATTAGTTGGGTCAAGAGATAAGTAGTTGAGTCTAAAGAGGCATTCCCCGTCTTTCGGTTCAGGGATGCTTTCACTTTCAAAGCTTAACGTGTCATCTGTAATGTTACCAACAGGACGCTCTCTTAGTCGCCAAACATGGTTTTTTCCCGACATCAGTATCTTCTCCTGAAAAAAATGATGGTTAATATTTTTTAGTAGCAAAAATAAGTAATTTTTTGATTACAATCATATTACAGCTTGACTGGGTTAAACTCATCTACTTGTTGATAAAAATAAGCTTAAAAATACAATTAAGGCTTAATGGTGCTAATTTTTAGCAATAGCTTCTTTGTTATTTATCTTATGATTAGAGTGCTTTGTACGCTGATCATCGAATAGCAAACACGTCATATTTCACGTAACCTTCTTTGCCAAACCGTATTTCAGTCATTTTGTTAATAGCCTGTATCTCATTAAGCCAGCTATACTTTTCTGAGGAAGTCTGAAAAGTCGGCGCTGCTACAAAATAAGGAATGTCCTTGTCTGTTAGTAGCTCCCCGCCAATTAAGCGCTCGGCGCTTTCTGCTGAGTTTTTCATGATTCCGTTATAAGTTAAGTAAATATATGCATTGTCATCAGTTTGTATTAGACCTCTTACGTCTAGACGAAAAACACCTGAAGGCATAATACGTAGCCAGTCAGCACCAGGAGCAATAAACTGACCGCCAATCTTTGGACCTTTAACCCAGCCGCCCGGACGCACATTGGCTATAATCATTCCGTCATCAACAGTTATTGGCGGATCTAGAGGCACGAGATAGCTCATTATGTATTCGGTAGTTATTTCAGTACTGGGGCTAGATGGGTGTTTATTTTTCATAAAAGTTTTCTCGAATAGTCTTGTATTGTTTCTTTATGTTTTATTTTAGCTGAAAGATTTATTTGTTGTAGCTGTCTGGGCGATAAACTATAAAATTTATTGGCTAAAGAAGCCTTTCAATCGACTGCTAATACCTTCGCAGGCAACTCCTTTCACTTGGGCAATGAGAGGTATGGGTGCAATTATTCCCAGTATGTAGGAAGCCCCTTTGCTATCGACCTTCACTTTGCCTTTTTCGGTTAAGTGCTTCAAATCCCAAATGGTCGCTTCGTAAGAAGAAGCTTTGTCCCAGCTTTTAAAACCAAAACAGCCTCCGCTAGGTCCCATCCCACAATGCATGGAGCCTTTTTCTTCTGTAATTTCTGTACTTCCGTCTACCCAAATTACGTATCTGATACCGATGGCCTTAATTCGATCAGCAACCACAGTAATAGCAAGAGTTTTACCCATGCCCTGTAATTTTAATGGCGCTACTCTGGGTTCAAACCAAGGATACAATGTATCTAAAAATTCTTGTTCTGGCATAACTGAAAACTTCCCTGTATTGGCAACATTATTGCTAATACAATTGATAAAATCAGGTTCAGTTTCATAGGAATTTCCATGCCTTCTGCCCATAACAACCAGCCTTTCTTCAGAGGACAGCTCCAGGTTGACAGTGTCTGATTTCTGCTCATCAACAATAGACGATGTCGAGCAACCAGCAAGGATTACTATAACAAATAGAGCCCATGCAGCAGTACTCAATAAAGTGTTATCTGGCATTATTTGAGTCCATTTTTCGCTTAACCCAGTCGCGGATTTTTGGAATGCTATTAAAGCCAATTACTATTTGTACTCCTGCATCTCTTAAGGCTGAATTGGTGGCTTGATGTAGGGCGCTTTCTGTAGATTTAAGAAAACGAGTTTGCGTCCTACCATATGAGCTAACTGACCATTCGGTGATGAGTGCACTGTTTGTATCAAATATTTCTAGCTTATATTGTATCCATACTTCAAACACGTTAAGACTGGTCTCATCGGGCATAGATATCTGTAATTTTTCCACACGAGGTATGACTACAAGATCCATAAAGTTGGTTGTTATTTGGGGCTTCCCTTGAAGTCTTTGCATGCTGGTAAACATGCTCTCAAAAATATGAGAAAATAGCTCAGTTTGCGAGCTTCCCAGAGTGATGATAATTTTTTGGTCGTCTTTTTCTCTTGTGAATGAGTAATCAGTAAATGAGCTGTCTAGCACTAAACCGACATTATAGTCGAGGGGTTGGGCTAAAACGGGAGGGTACTCTCCTGTTACCACGACGTGAGTTGAGCACCCCGTTAATAGAAAATAAACAATAACAGTTAAACTTAATGAAATTTTTTTGTTCAATACGATAGCCATTTATTTGAGCCCAGTAAGACCAACAAAAGTGCCATTATTCCGGTAACTTAGTGCACGCATTAGGGCAGAAAAACGTGTAGCTGTTGCGATATTTCCTCCTTCCACCTGGAAGTGAACTGGGAAACCAATGGTATGTATTCGCACTAATGGATTGGCTCCATGGTCTCGATTAGCTCTATCCGTAGCATCCAAGACTTGGCCAATAGAATTTCCCGTAAAGTCATCCCCAAAAACATAAAGACTAATTTTTTTATTTGAGGAATAAAATTGTTGAATTGCTTTTTGGATACCCTCAACAGGGCTGGAGTTACTGAAAGGTGTCCAGGTGGCCAGTCGATTTAAGATAGCTTTTCTGCGCGCAGGTGTGTCGGGTATCCATTTTCGACTGAAGCTAGAAAACATGTAATTCCCCATATCGTTCATAACCTGAATCCCCTTCACTTGGGGATAGATATTAAGAATATTGATCATTTCTTTGCGCACTCGAGGCCATGCAAAATTAAACATACTGCCTGATGTGTCTACGATAAAAACAATATACTCGCTATCAACAGGAATTCCCCCAATCATGTCATTCTTAGATTGTTCGACGCCCATTAAGAGGCGCTTCATTTCTTCGGTAAGTTTTTGCTGGGCAAGCAATAGTTTGCTTCGCTCTGCTGTTTCTAGTCTAGCTATTGCCTTTTTTTTCTGTTGTATTTCGGCTAGCTCTTTTTTTAGATTTTCGATACGAGTGCGAATATCAGAGAGTTGCTCTTCTTTAGACTTAAAGGAAAGATTGAGCGCAGTTGTTTCGCCGCGTATCTCAAATAGTTGCTGCTGCATTGCAGCCATACTACCCTCTATAGGATTCTTTACGGTCTGAAATGCTGACGGATCAACAGTCTTGGCAATCAACAGCAAAAGAACTATAGCTCCAAAACCACAACTAATAACATCGAGAAAAGAGACGCTAATCTCAGTGATGTTGCGTTTCTCTTGCCGTTTATTACGACTCATGGCCAATCTCGCGAAGGACTTATAAATGACCCGTTAGTTGATATTGCTAACTTCCAATAACTGGCGGCTGCAACAGGATCTCCTTCCATTGGAAATAAGAGTATATTGATAGGGACTCTTGATGGTAGTTCCTTTAAAGATTCCTGAAATAGCTGCATACGATCTATGCCGGATATGGTCATATTCTTTTGTTTATTGTTTCCTTGGGTGGGCAGACCATCTGTGATTAAAAATATGTTATCCGGAGGAGTGTTGAAACTTTTTAAGGCCCTAAATGCTTTGGATAAATTAGTGCCTCCGGCAGGAACAATCTTTTTTAACTGGCTAATTGAATTTTCTAGACCCGCCTTATCTCGAGTATTGCGCCAAACACCATCGTCATGATTAATTGAGCCTGATAAGTTATTGAAGGTATAAATTTGATATTGGCTTGCTTCAGGCAGCTGAGCTATTAGCCATTCTGTTGTTTTGATAGCTCGCTGCCACTTAGGGGAGCCTCTCTTTAACTCATCACTCATATTGCGGCGACGTATTACATTGACAATAGAGTCTGAAAGCATGCTGGCTGAGGTGTCAACTAGAATTACGATGCGCTTGCCGCCTAATTTTAGGCCGGTAAGATATTGCCGTTTCCCGTCCCCTGAAAAATGTCGTGTATTTTTCCCTTCAGCTTTTTCCTTAAATTGCTTTGTTGTTTCCTGCAGTTCAATGAGTTGTCTTTTTAATATAGTAATCTCTTGTTTTGGGTCAGATTGCACGCTTAATTCCAAGTCAACTTCTTGAATTTTAGTTATAGTCTCATTAGACAAACCTAGAGCTTCAGTATAGGATTTTTCTATATCCTTTAAACTATTTCTTAGTGTTACTAAGTCAGCTGTCCCTACTTGAATCTCTTCTTGAAGAAGATTTTTTTCAGCAACAAGTAAAGGGTCAGCTGATTCGTTAGCAATAGGGTTATGTTTAAGTATCAGAAACAAAAGGGTAACAGCCCCAAATCCACAGGCCATGATGTCCAAAAAAGATAAACTAAAAGTAGTTATCTTGCGTTTCGGGCGAGCCACCTTAAATCACCTCGATCAGCTGAAAAGACTGGGATCTAATTGTAATATTCTCGCCTATCTTGAGTGGGTTATTTTGATGTTTTTTCGCTAGATCTATTTCTTTGGTTATTAGGTATACGTTACCATTTTTATAGGAAAGAAACGTTTTGGTTGCACGCTCTTGCGAGAATACGAGAAGTGCCCCATGGATACTAATGTATAGTATTTTTCCTATTGCTAGAGCTGTATTTTGATAGAGGACGTGGGTTGGGGTGTTTTCGGGTGACTGAGAAAATTCTTCGACTGCGGACAGATCTGGATTCACTATTTTAGTGACAAGAAAGATATCTTCATGATCCTGCTTGATATCGTTAAGGCGCTGAAGGCACCCTAAAACAGCAGAATTTTCTGGCAATATATGAAATTTTCCTAGTTGCTCAGTGAGACCGGGCAGCAATCTTGTTCTATGACTGGCAAATAACAGATCACCTTCGAGCAAGATGGCACAGAATTTTTGTTTTAGCTGGGCTATTTTCTTGTTATTGCTCATTAAAAGATCATCCAGATTCAGTGTTAATTGGTAACTTCCCTGTGGACTATCGAGAGCAATCGTTGTCTCTTTGTTTGCGCATAGCTCTTTTATCCAGCCTGGTAAGAGGTTGTAGAGCTGCTGCTCTCCTTTTGCTGTATGAAGGGGATCGTATCGATATTCTTGAATAAACTTGTTAGCAATATACTTTGCCCAGTCATCATAGAAATTTTTGAGCCCTACATCGGGAATAACCTCAACATGCACTCTTTCTTTGCAGTGTTCGCTGACAAGTAGGCGAGTAAAAACGATTTGATGTAGCTGAATATCTAGATGTACCAGATATTGTTTGCTATTAGATTTTTCCGTGAATTTTAGTTGAGATACAGCTGCGACAGCTGAGTCTACAAAACCGATCGATTTGAAGGGAGTCGCCTGAATTAAACCTAAAATTATAGATAGCTGTTCACGATCAAAGCTTCCCGGAATAGCGAATATAACTTCATTTGGGTGGTCGAGCTCTTTATGTAAGTCGAGTAATTGTTGGAATGCTAGATCTCCATTATGCCTAACCTTGTTTGTAGAGTGAGCAAGTGGAGATAAACTTAACTGGCGCCAAAATTGATTGAAACTTTGCTGTGGTGACAAATAGCTTTTTAGTCGAGCGATATCTCCAGTATCAATACCCTTATTGGTTAAAAGAGCATAACCAGGACTAACAAATACCTCACCCCTGCTGTTTCCGCAGCAGTGCCCGGAGTCGTTAAGCTCTATGATCGCTATATCCATATTTTTGTTCATACCAGAATTTCCAACCTAATCAATTTTTTATATTAGTTTTTTGTCATACTGGATCTGTTTTAAGGCGGCGGACTAGATTGTTGTCACAGTAATTGTGTGTATCTAGAACCAATCTTTCTTGTGCTAGTTGCAACTGGTGTACAATAAACATCAGAAAAATACTTATTACCAATGCGATAAAAGTAGAGTTAAATGCTACTCCCAGGCTTGCTGTAACTCCTGCGATATCCCCCTCAACCGCTTTATGTGCTTGACTTAATGCCTCTCCAATACCTCTAACAGTACCTATGAATCCAATTGAAGGGATTGCCCATGCAATATATCGCACCATAGATAATTCTGAGTCCAATCGATCA